>NZ_VOBC01000001.1:1619107-1942929 GCF_008369195.1 Sporosarcina sp. ANT_H38
ATGTGGAAAAACTCATACGTTGCACGAATTACTTCGTCGCGGATTTTCATAACAGCATGCTGTTTACGTGACCGGAGCCACAGATGGCGGTGGTCCATCAAAAACTCTGTTCCGTGTTCTTTCGGTGTAATTGGATAATCGACTGCTTCACTGATGACTTCAATGTCTTTCACTTGTAGTTCATAACCAAATGTCGACCGCTCATCTACCGTAACTTCCGCAGTAATATAAAGTGAGCTTTCTTGTGTCATTGATTTTGCTTTCGCAAAAATATCTTCACCAACAACTTCTTTGACTACGACTCCTTGGACGAATCCTGAACCGTCACGTAGCTGTAGAAAAGCAATTTTTCCGCTAGAACGTTTATTGGCGAGCCATCCACCGATACGAACTGTTTCGCCAGCGTGGTTTGGCATTTCATGTATCATGATTGTTTTCATAGTAACCTCCGAAAGTTAAAAAATCTATTTTTTTTAAGACATGAAAGTATAATTTTTTCAACTGGAATGTCCAGACTCCAGCGCTCCACTTATTCTTTCCAGTTTGCTTTTACAAATGCATGTATACGTCGAATTGCTTCTTCAAGTAATTCGATTGATGTTGCATATGACAACCGAATGGTATTTGGAGATCCAAAACCAGATCCAGGGATGACAGCGACGTTTGCTGTCGTTAATAATGCAGCAGCGAAATCATCGACATTCGCAAACCCTGTGTTTTTAGCTGCTTCTGATACATCTGGAAGCAGATAGAAAGCACCTTGCGGCTTGATTATTTTAAATCCAGGAATAGCAGATAATTGCGGATAGACTTGTTCCAAACGAGACTCAAAAGCTTTACGCATCGTTTCAACTGTATCTTGCGGCCCGTTATAGGCTTCGATTGTCGCATACTGGGAAGTTGTCGTTGGATTTGATGTCGAGTGACTTGCAAGATCTGTCATCGCTTTAACAATGTCTGCATCACCAGCAACATAACCAATACGCCAGCCAGTCATTGAATGTGATTTGGATACGCCATTAATGAGCAGTGTCCGTTTTTTTGCATCATCAGAAAGCTGTGCAACGGAAACATGTTTTTCTCCACCATATACAAGCTTTTCGTAAATTTCATCTGAAATAATCCAGATATCCTTTTCTTTACAAACGTCGGCAATTTTCTGTAGTTCTTCTTTTGAGTAAATCATGCCTGTCGGATTACCAGGCGAGTTGATGATAACCGCTTTTGTTTTAGTTGTAACCGCGTCACGAATTTGCTGTGCTGTCACTTTAAATTGTGCTGTCGCGGTCCCTTCGATATGTACTGGAACTCCGCCTGCTAACTTCACTTGTTCTGGATAGCTGACCCAGTAAGGTGATGGGATGATAACCTCATCGTCCGGGTTGAGCATAACTTGGAACAAAGTATATAGTACATGCTTTGCACCAATTCCAATCATGATTTCTTTTCTGGAATAGTCTAATCCCTGATCTTTTTGTAGCTTTTGTATGATAGCATCTTTTAGCGCGGGCAGACCACCTGCAGGCGTATATTTCGTCATGCCTTCTTTCATCGATGTATACGCCGCCTCAATAATGTTAGCAGGTGTATTATAATCAGGTTCTCCTGCACCAAGACCGATTACATCGATGCCGGCATCTTTCATTTCTTTCGCTTTTGCCGTTATGGCAAGCGTCGTTGAAGGCGAAAGAGTATTCACTCTGGATGCTAATGATTTCGTCAATTGTATCGCTCCTTTAGAGGTTCAAAATTCGTTTCCACCATTGACCGTTCTCGAAAAACACATAAACATAATTCAGTTTTCCGTTATCACTTTTGAATGCAACTTCCCAAACAGGGCCTTCTTCTTCAATCCCGAGCTTAACATGAAGAACTTTTTTTACATCCAGTTCTTTTTTGACGTTTGCAACGGCCTTTTCTGCCGAAATCCCATCCGTCAACTTCACTTCTTTAAAACCGTCTTTCGATTTTTCATCGACAAAAACAGCTTTTTCATTGCCATCACCGTCCACACCGAATACCGTTACAGTCGGAACTGTACCATTGAAGACCTCAGCAGAACTTGCTGAAACGAGTTGTCCTGATTGAATTGCGGATTCGATTGCCGTCTTATTCGCCGACGAAAAAGGTTTATCGGCATTATATAAAACCGTGACGGTGATGACTGAAGTTAACATTAAAAGGAAGACGACGATGAATTTAATCCAATTCAGCATAAATCTTCACGTCCTGTACTTCTAAAAAATGTTTTTCGAATCATTATGACTCGCTTCCTTTAAGATACCTATTCATTATAGCAATTTTCGAGTTCATTAACCATATGTTCGAGTGAGACTTTTTTCACTGGTATATTTGGAAAAGCATCCAAGAAACGCTGGCCATATGATTTTGTTTCAATCCGCCTATCTAAGATAATGAAAAAACCTTTATCAGAAGATGAACGTATGAGTCTGCCGAAACCTTGTCGTAACCGCATAACCGCTTCTGGTAATGCGTGCTCGGTGAATGGATTTAGTCCAGAATCCAATAACTTGGCAGCTTTCGCTTTGTAAACCGGTTCTTCTGGGGATGAAAATGGCAACCTGACGACGATAACTGCAGCCAATGCATCTCCAGGTACGTCAACACCTTCCCAAAAACTGTTCGTTCCAAATAGGACGGAATTAGTAAACTGCCTGAAAGACTTCAATAATCTGATCCGACTTCCTGAACTGATTCCTTGCGCAAACAGTGCATAGTCTTCTAACTGTTGACTTTCTGTAATTAGGTCATAGGTTTTTCTGAGCATATCTTGTGAAGTAAACAAGACGAAGAGCCTTCCACCAGTCGCCATGACTGTCTGAACGACCGCGTCTGTAACGGCTTCGATATAATCCGATTGACTGACTTGCTGAATATCAGGCATATCGTTAACGATGAATACCTCCGCCCCTTCATAGAAATAAGCAGGCGCATCAAATGTTAGAAGTGGTACTGAATCAGCAATACCCAGCTGTCTTGCGATAAAACGCTCATTCTCCGGAATTGCAAGTGTTCCCGATGTCCATACAATGCCCGTTTGTTCATCCTTTAGCTTGTTAATGAATGTACGGATCAGCTCAGATCCGTCTAGTGAACGTTTGATAACAGTTAGGCTTCCCGGAATACTACGCATATCTTTTTCCATCCAGACCGTGAAATCATCAGAATTATCATCTACAAAGACTTCAACCCATTCTCCCGCTTTGATGGTCATTTCACGGACCCAAAAATCCCATTCCGAAAGAATTGCCTGTTCATTTCGAGTCATATTGTCAAAGTGGACCGCTAAACCACTTGTGAACGATTCAGCTTTACGAATATAGTCTGACATCGCTTCAGCAACTTTTGAAAAATCAACTCTTCCATAGTTCAGTTCAGCTAATGAATAAATGATTCTGTTTCCCTGTTGCTTCTTGCGCTTTTCAGGGTTAAAAGCAGTCAAGGTAGCTACTGCATAATCGAACAATGTCAAAAACTTCACGAATGCAGAATCCAACTGTTCTTTACTGCGAAATCGATCTGTTCCAAATTGAGTATTGAGCTTGTCAACTTGATGCAACAGTTGTCCTGTCGCATCAGACGCAATTTGCCCCATGACATACTTCCAATTCGTGTAGGAAAATACGGTTTCATTCATGAATGTTGCCGCTTGAACAAATTGATGAGCCTCATCAATAACGAGCCCAGCGAGCGAACTGAAAATCTTTTGTTCTCTATTCATATCAGAAAGGAGCATTGAATGGTTTGTAATGATCAAATTCGAATGTCCGCATCTCTCAAGCAACTTGTAATGATAATCGGCGACTTGTTCATCATGCGCCAGCACATTGGAACGTTTTCGAATACGATCAACAAACAACTGTCCTCCGCCGGATACATTCAATTCCTCTAGGTCACCTGACACGGTTTCCGTAAGCCAGACGAGGGTTTGCATGATGGCAAACGTTTCATCATAAGACTCATCAGCAATTCGTAGTAGTTCCTCGAATTTACCAAGTGAAATGTATTGTTCTCTGCCTTTCAATACGGTAGCCGTCACATCAGATCCAAGTATTATTCGTGCTTTACGAAGTTCTTCTTCCATGATTTTATCAGCGAGGTGATTGGTGTATGTGCTGATAACTACAGGTTTTCCTGTCGCAATTGAATGAATAGCTGCTGGCAAGAGATAGGCCATGGTTTTTCCGATTCCAGTCGGCACTTCTGCAATCATTTCAGTTTGTCCGGACAATGCATTCCACACTGTATCCATAAACCCGAACTGCGATTCCCTTCGTTCGAAATTAGGATAGGCTTTTTTCAATTGAACTGTTTTCTCCTGATCGTCAAAAGGATAAACCGGGTGATCAATGTGATTACCCATTACAAGCGACATATTTCGATAGGGGATTCCACGGAAAAATGAAAAGTTCGAGCTACTTCTTTTCGTCCGTGCCAATTTTAGTGCTTCGTAGAAAAGTGTCGAAAGATCAGATTTCAACTTAAACGATCTACGGTGCAAAAGGTTCAGCGTATCCTCTGGTAATGTATGCAATTTGTCCATGCAAATAAGAAACAGCTTTGCAGTCGCCTCTGCATCATCATCCGCGCGATGGGCAGATCCAAGTTGTATGCCTAGTTCTTCAGTAATATCCTGCAATCTGTAGCTTGGAGCGGAAGGAATCAAAATTTTAGACAGTTCAACTGTGTCGATTTTCTTTCCAGTCCATTTAGCAATACCACATCTTGCGAACTCGCTCTGAAGGAATGACAAATCAAAATCAGTATTATGTGCAATGAAAACCGTCCCTTCCAAAAGAGTGGCGACTTCTGCTGCAATTTCATCAAAAAAAGGTGCATCTTTCACATCAGCATCGGAAATAGATGTTAATTGACGGATAAAAGTAGGTATTTTTTGTCCTGGGTTTACAAAACGGACATACTTTTCCCCAATCTCTCCATTTTTTATAAACACAATCGCGATTTGAATCATCCGATCCCCTTTAGCTGGTGAATGACCGGTCGTTTCCAGATCGACGACCGCATATGTTTTATTTTGCATTCGATCATCAACTTCCTGTTTAACATTCTACTGCAGATTGTATCACATTCCAGCTTTCAAGTCGGTACAAAGCCCATACATATGGATATAAAAACATAAAAAGCTCATTTGAAATCAAGTGTTCTGATTCCAAATAAGCCCATAAATTAGAGTGTCATACCCTGTTTTTCTCGAATAATTTCTTTTACTTCGTTTTTATCATCCATAATAAGAACAGTTGGTTCATGCATACGTGCTTCTTCATCAGTCATATAGATGTATGACAGAATAATAACAATATCCCCGCGCTGTACCAGACGTGCGGCAGCACCGTTTACACAGATGACACCACTTCCGCGCTCTCCTGCTATGATATACGTTTCAAAGCGTGCACCGTTGTTGTTGTTTACCACATGTACCTTCTCATTCGGGTACATACCAGCAGCATCTAACAGATCACTATCGATCGTAATGCTTCCTACATAATTAAGGTCTGCTTCTGTTACAGTTGCTCGGTGTAATTTACTGTTCATCATCATTCTGAACATGATAACCATCCTTTATTGACATAATAGTGTTATCGATCAATCTCGTTTTACCGAATTTCACTGCACATGCAAGAATCACTTCATTGGACAATTTTTCATAGTGTGTAAGCTCAGGATATGAAAGTAGCGAAACATAATCCATTATGCCTGAACTGTTTTCTGTAATGTATGCAGCGATTTCACGTTCAATTTCATCCACAGAGACACCTGCATTAAACAACAATACACCTTTTTTAAGTGCTTGCTGGATGACTGGTGCCTCTGCACGTTCCTTCTCGGTAAGATTGACATTTCTAGAACTTTTCGCAAGACCATCTTGCTCGCGAACAATGGGTACCCGAACAATTGACGTTCTTAAATTATAGTCACGAATAAATGTCTCAATAATCGCCAGTTGCTGTGCATCTTTCATGCCAAAATATGAACGGTCCGGGTCAACGATATTAAATAGCTTTAAGACAACTTTCAAAACACCATCAAAATGACCTGGACGAGATGCTCCGCATAGAACTTTTGACTGAGGCCCTGGCAAGATACGGACACCACCGTCTTGCGGGTACATTTCTTCAGGTGTCGGCATGAATAAAATGTCTACACCTGCCTCTTTAGCCAGACTTGCATCACGTTCTGCATCACGCGGATAGGCTTCAAAATCCTCTCCAGGGCCAAACTGAGCTGGATTAACAAAAATGCTCATGACAACCATATCATTATGCTCTCTTGCCTGCTCTACAAGCGTTAAGTGGCCTTCATGTAAAAAACCCATTGTTGGCACGAAACCGACTGTACGGCCTTCGCGATTGTTACGATCAATCATGCCGTGCAGGGCCTCAATCGAATGAACGACTGTCATTTTCGCCATTTCAATTGTCATCCTTATTGCCTCCGTATAACGCTGTTAATTCTTCTTCTTTCATCGTAAAACGATGACGTTCGGCCGGGAATGAACCATCTTTCACTGCAGCCACATACTTTATCAAACCCTCATGAATAACTGTTCCGACATCCGCAAACGTCTCAACAAATTTCGGGACGTGATGACTGCCATACTTCACAGTGTCATGGTATACAAGCACTTGACCGTCCGTTCCTGCTCCTGCACCAATGCCAATAACTGGTATTGATACTGCTGCAGAAACCTGTTCGCCTAGCTGATAAGGAATACATTCCAAGACAACCATAAAGGCTCCTGCAGCTTCACAAGCACGTGCATCATCAATAAGTTGTTGAGCCGCTTGCGCCGTCTTCCCTTGTACTTTATATCCGCCGTCAACGGATGCAGACTGAGGTAATAGACCAAGATGTGCCACAATCGGAATTCCTGTTCCTGTTAGGAGACGAATCGTATCAACCACGTTCCCTGCTCCCTCAAGCTTTAATGCATTAGCACCTGTTTGTTGAAAAATACGGATAGCATCAGTTAACGTTCTGTCTGCGCTGCCATGATATGAACCGAATGGCATGTCAACAACAACAAACGTCTCCTTTGCCCCTCTTCTAGTCGCGCTACCATGATGGATCATGTCATCCGTCGTGACCGCAATCGTCGAATCATAGCCAAGGACGACCATGCCTAGTGAGTCTCCCACGAGAATAATATCGACTCCCGCATCTTCCGCAAGTTTTGCAGACGGATAATCATAAGCCGTCAACATGACAATCTTTTCGTTTGCCTTTTTCATTTTGATAAAATCAACTGTGCTTTTCAAATTATTATTCCCCTCTCTTTGAGAAGAAACCGGATATAAAAACCCTTCTGCGCCAAAAATGGACAGAAGGGTTGTATCATCTTGTGATGGTTTCCTCCGTCCCTGTCTTTTACTAAAGATCAAGGCAGATCATATTGAATTTTAAATTCCCAAAAGTTTCCAAAAGGTGCAGCTCACACTAGATACCGCCCTTCGAAACTACTATAACAAATTGGAAGTTATATGTATAGCGATCAATTTGAAAGTTCGATGTCTGCAGAATAAATACCTCGGATTGTCCCGTCGTCAAGCTTAAGTTCCAGTACACCTTCTTCAGAAATACCGAGTGCTATTCCTACAATCGTTTCATTGAACATAACCGCCCGAATACGTTTGCCAGTTGTATTGGAAAAACCTTCCCATAGTATCTTGATGGGACCGAAGCCATGTTTCACATAGAGGTCAGTGTATATTTCGAGAAATTCAAGCGTTTTTGCGATCAATTGTGCGCGATCGACTGGTTTACCCGTGAGCAATTTAAGTGATGTCGCTATGCCGTGCAGTTCATCAGGAAAATCCGCTTGATCCTGGTTAACATTTATGCCAATTCCTAAAATGATTGCCTTTACTTGATCGGGGTCTGCTTGCAGCTCAGTTAAAATCCCGGTCACTTTTTTGCCTTTGACCAGAATATCATTCGGCCATTTAATATCCGGTTCAATTCCGGTTATTTCCTGAATTGCACGTGTTACGGCGACCGCTGCAACTAACGTCATCTGCGGCGCTTGTTGCGGTGTTAACGCCGGGCGGGCAATCACACTCATCCAAATGCCCTTGCCTGCCGTGGAACTCCAAGCGCGTGCCATCCGTCCTCTTCCTGACGTCTGTTCTTCTGAGATAATGACAGTTCCATCCAAAGCGCCGTTCTGCTCTTCATCATGTGCGATGATCTGTGTCGACGTACAAGTCTCGAAATAGTGGATATTTCGCCCATACCTTTTTGTCGTTAACTGTTTTTGGATATTTGCTTCGTTAACCCGATCTGGTGATTCGATGAGATAATACCCTTTTTTCCGAATCGTCCCAATCACGTAGCCATCTTTTTCGATTTCTTTAACGTATTTCCAAATGGCAGTCCTCGATAATCCGAATTGATCAGCAATTTCTTGTCCGGAGACGGGTTCACCTTCCGCCTCGAACAGTCTTTTCAACAATTCATTTTTCACGATTGAATTCATATAGAAACCATTCCTTTATGTCATTTGAATTATTTTCACATGTCCTATACAGAACGGCTTTTTCGATTTCACTTATCCATTCACCGATCCATCTGCCGCCTTTTTGACTTGTCCACTCCATCAGTTTTTTTCCGTCTACAGCAAGATCTGCTATGGACTGAATCGGTAATGACTGTTTCATCTGTCTAATTTCTGTACACGAAATTGTTTCGACATTATCGAGCATCGAACGAAACAGCTTTTCCGTTGTAAACAGAACAGCCAAATCATATTGGTAATACTCATCAATCGTAAATTGACAAGCCAGCCGGTTCGTATATGCCTCTTTTACTGATGAGAGAAATAACTTTTCGACATTCGATAATTTGTACGCCCTGGCAACATCAGACGCCGAGAAGTTTCCTGCAATCATAAAACAAGCCCAACCTTCAAGTGCCGATTCGAATGGCACAGTCCGATTGAGTTTTTCATTGTCTTCTGGAAAAAGAGGAAGATGTAAATTTAATCCTGTATTTTGTATGCTGTGAAACGCTTTCATGGGATTGGCACTTGCAAACAATTTGTCCATTTCAGCTTTTAGGCGCTCTACAGATACGTAACGAATTTGCCCGGCATTATCACTTATTGCTTTAAATGTTTGTTCTTCGATATTGAAACCGAGGACAGCTGTAAAACGGATAGCTCTGAACATACGAAGAGCGTCCTCATTGAATCGATCTGCTGCGTTTCCTACAGCTCTAATGATACGATCAGCCATGTCCACCTTACCACCGAACAAATCGATTAATTCACCGTCTTTTGTCATAGCAAGCGCATTCATGGTGAAATCACGTCGGCGCAAATCTTCTTTTAACGATTTGACGAAACGCACTTCATCCGGTCGACGATGATCTGTATACGTGCCTTCTGTCCTGAAAGTAGTTACTTCAATCGGTTCACCGTTCATCAGCACAAGGACCGTACCATGGGCTGAACCTAAATCCACAGTTTGCGGAAATATTGCTTTTACTTCTTCAGGCTCTGCAGAAGTTGCAATATCAATATCAGTCGCCGTTTTGCCCAATAGGTAATCTCTTACTGCACCTCCGACAAAAACAGCTTCAAATCCCGCATTTTCAAGGGTACGGATAACTTCGCGGCTCGGCGCAGTTCCGAATAATGAAATCATTATTTTCCCGCCACTTCGTAATAAAGTTTTTCATACTGATTGACGATTGTTGATGAATGGAACTTGTCAGCAGCTGTTGCCAGACCATTTTCCCTGAGTGTCATACGTAGTTTATCGTCTTTCAATAATAGCAATGCTTTTTCCGTTGCCCCATAAATGTCGCCAACTTGGACAAGAAAACCGTTGTAACCATCTTCAATAACCTCCGGAATTCCACCGACATTTGTCGCAACTGAAGGTAATCCGCAAGCAAGCGCTTCCAGCAGAACAAGGCCGAACGCCTCTGTTTCTGACAAATGAAACATGACATCACTGATGGCTAGCAGTTCAGGTAAGTCATCCCTTTTTCCAGTAAAAATAACATTCTGCTCTATTCCTAATTCAAAAACAAGCGCTTCCATCTCCATTTTTTCAGGCCCATCCCCGACAAGAAGTAATTTTGCATCGATTTCTTTTAATACTCCCCTAAAACTTTCAATAATATCGGGAATTCGTTTCACTTTCCTAAAATTCGAAATATGGATAATCACTTTTTCATCCGGCTTAATCCCAAAATCACTTTTCAGTGTTCCAGCATCTACCGGATAGTATTTGTTTTCATCGATGAAATTATATATCGTTACTAATTCTTTCTTCGGCTCAATCAATTCCAATGTTTCTAGTCGAAGTGATTCAGAAACAGCTGTAGTAATAGTGGATTTATCGATTCCATAGCGCACTGTATTGCGTAGTCCCGGATCATGTCCAAGAATTGTTACATCTGTTCCATGCAACGTCGTAATAACACCAATCGTCGAATTCGCCATATCTTTTCCAAGTGCAGCCGATACGGCGTGTGGTACGGCATAATGGACATGAAGAAGGTCAAGTTTTTCCGTTTCAATCACTTCCGCAATACGATTGGCAAGCGCAATGTCATAAGGCGGATATTTAAAAACGGCGTAGCCATCTATTTTCACTTCATGGAATTGAATATTTGGATGTACGTCCAAAAAACGGAACGGCTTACTCGATGTAATGTAATGCATTTCATGGCCTCTATCTGCCATCATTTTTCCAAGTTCAGTTGCTACGACTCCGGAGCCTCCGAGTGACGGGTAGCAAATTACACCGACTTTCAATTTTTCCAATCACAAGACCCCCTTTCGATTTACAGTAATAAGTTTTCAGTATTAGTCAATGATATTTTCAAGCCCGTAAACAAGGTCTTGTCGTTCCATTACATTGTGTATTGCCATGAGAATCCCCGGCATAAATGAACTTCGATCGAAAGAGTCGTGACGGATAGTTAGTAACTCCCCTTCGCCTCCGAGTAACACTTGCTGATGCGCGAGTAAGCCAGGCAGTCGGATGCTATGTATTTTCATACCGTCGAAATCCGCACCGCGTGCTCCTACTTGATGTTCTTGTTCATCTGGGTGTCCTTGTTTATGTGATTCTCTAACGGCTTTTATCATTTCAGCAGTCTTTACCGCTGTGCCTGATGGTGCATCGACTTTTTTGTCATGATGCATTTCCAGTATTTCGACATTGTCTAAATAGCGTGCTGCTATGGCAGAAAACTTCATCATCAACACTGCTCCAATCGAAAAATTTGGTGCGATGATTCCTCCAACCTGATTTTTAGCAGCCAGTTCTGTCAACAAAGCAATATTATCCATTGAGAGTCCTGATGTACCAACCACAGGACGTATTCCAAGCGATAACGCGTCATGTACATTTCTAAAAACGGCATTCGGATCTGTCAAATCCAGCATAACGTCAGGCTTGTTCGCAGCAGCTAGATTCTCAAGAGATGTATAAATAGGTATTCCACCTGGCATATTATTTACTTCCGTTTCATGTAAATACTGCCCTTCATACTTGTAATCAAGGGCAGCAACAACTTTCATATTTGGTGCACTCATAATTGCGGTTAACGCCGCGCTTCCCAATCGGCCACGTGCTCCTGCAATTGCAACTTTTATAGTCAAATCATTTCCTCCTTTTTAGTCCAGCGGTCGGCATCCCGTTCTTTGAACTTCTTAAGAACGTTTAAAAGTGCTTTGTCTAAGTTAATCCCCTGTGAGTTAGCGAAACAAATAAGAACAAATAGCAGATCTCCTGTTTCTTCTTCTAGTGATTTTATCGCTTCAGTCGATTTTTTCTTTTTCATGCCGTATACATGCTGTACCTCTCTTGACAATTCTCCAAGCTCTTCAGTCAACCTAGCGACCAATTCCATCGGAGGGAAGTAACCTTCTTTAAAACCATTTATGTAAAAATCTACTTCTTGTTGTAGCTTTTCCATCGTCTGCGATTGCTCCATTTGTGTCAACTCCCTTTACCATCGTATAAATTAATAACACTATTGTCAAAATAAATATTATAGCTGATAATAGTTCTATCGCTACAAAAAGAAAGGTGTGCACTAAATGTTCGTCGGGATCAAATTCAAAAATATCTTTTTCATCATTCTTGGTGCTGCAATTTTCAGTTTTGGGCTCGTCCATTTTAATATTCAAAACGAACTCGCCGAAGGTGGTTTTACAGGAATTACATTGATACTCCTGTTCGCTTTCAAGTGGGATCCAGCAATTATGAACCTTATCCTAAACATTCCAATGTTCATTATTGGCTGGAAGCTATTAGGGAAAAAAGTGTTTGTCTATACGGTCATCGGAACAGTGGCAGTGTCTGTCTTCCTTAAAGTCTTCATGATTTATCAGATTGATATCCATCTGAAAGACGATATGTTCCTTGTGGCTTTGTTCGCGGGAGTGTTTATTGGCATTGGGCTCGGCATAATCTTTAGATACGGTGGAACAACTGGCGGTGTAGATATTATCGCACGTTTGGCGCACAAATACATCGGTTGGAGTATGGGAAAAACAATGTTTCTCTTCGACGCGCTTGTCATCCTCGTTTCCTGGGCAGTCTATCTGGACCACCGCTCGATGATGTACACGCTTGTTGCACTGTTTGTCGGTGCACGCGTCATCGACTTCGTCCAAGAAGGCGCATACGCAGCTAGAGGCGCTTTCATCATCTCTGAAAGCCAAGACGAGATCGCAACGAAAATCACTGAAGAAATGGAACGCGGTGTGACGGTCTTTAGAGGGTACGGTCACTTCACTAAATCTGATCGAGAAATTCTCTATTGTGTCGTCGGAAGAAATGAAATTGTCCGTTTAAAAAACATCATTACGTCAGTCGATCCGCACGCCTTCGTTTCACTCACCGATGTCCATGACGTTATGGGGGAAGGTTTTACGCTAGATGAACAAAAACGGCCGCTTGAACGTTGAAAAAAGCGCTGGCGACTAGACACTGCTTCAAGAGATAACGCATAATTTCTTATCTTTAAAATCACATGTGTTAATTAACCAAAGTTAACCAGTAAATGACTGCTTTTTTGTGTTAATAAATTAGATGTCCTATGTATAACTGCTTTTGGGTTTTGTACTGAACAACTACTATACAATTATCGGGATTTATTGCTGCGTAGGTACACGACGGACAGATAGTCGCAACAGGTTGACCAAGGAGGAATGTACTGCATTTCCAGCCACATTTAATCCGCGATAAAGTAGATGTGATTATTTTGTCCAAGCTAGCTGGAGATGTATAAGTGCAACTATAGACTTTTCTGCTTTTCTTACAGGTGCTTTATGTAAGAAAGTGGTTAATCAACAGAAGTGCTTTTAAATATAACCGAAAAAAAATCCGTTCCTCAAAAATATGAGGACGGATTTTTTAAATTCTACTTAGTCTCTGCTCCTAAAAATAAGGATAAGACGAACCAGTTCAAGCACTGCAACAGCAGTTGCTGCGACATAAGTCATTGCCGCTGCGCTCAATACTTTTTTCGCACTTTTTTCTTCTTCATTACGGATAATTCCAAGTGAGACGATCTCATTCATCGCACGTGTAGATGCGTTAAACTCAACCGGCAATGTAACAACTTGAAACAGAACTCCCACTGCTAGTAGCGCGATACCGATTCCAAGCAAGGAATTCATGCTTGAGAAAATCATACCAATCATAATGAAAATCCAAGATGCATTGGAAGTGATATTCGCAACTGGTGCTAAACGGTGACGGAAACGAAGAAATGAATAGGCTTCCTTATCTTGAATCGCATGTCCAACTTCGTGAGCTGCAATAGCTGTACCTGCGACAGATGCCTCATGGAAATTATGTGTTGATAATGCAACAATTTTCGTAAGCGGGTTATAATGATCACTCAGAAATCCTCGGCTTTCAACCACTTGCACATCTTGCAATCCATTTTGGTCAAGGATAAGCCGCGCGACCTCCGCACCTGTCATTCCAGATGTAGAACGCACTTTAGAGTACCTTTTGTATGTGCTCTTCACTTTGAATTGGGCATAAAGCGGCAATAGTATAATTGCACCCAAGTAAATCCAGAACATAGTCAGCTTCCTCCCTTTTCTCTATATGACCTATTCTATAGCGGTATCACTTCATCCGCAACTATTTACTATTACCATATAACAGTGTTCGACCTCTTCTTCCATACCCAATAAGCAAGTAAAATGCAGGCAATCGATAACCAAAATGTGAAATAACCGATGTGATCCATATTTTTCATTAAGTCATAATAGATCGGCATCTGAACGTAGACGTAATCTATAACGTCATTATGAAGTGTCCAAACCGCCGCAATTGCAATATGAATGAGTGAAAACCTATACAACCGACTGTACAATACTGCCTGTAGCGCCATCGCAAAATGTGAGCCGATAAGCATCCAGCCCATCCAGCCAATTGAACCCGTCTCGACAAGCGTCAATAGATTCATGACGACCGCCCAAAGCCCGTATTTAACAAGTGTTATAAGTGCGAGCGCTTCGATTAGCTTAAAGTTCCTACCGATTAGCCAGCCAATAATGGCAAGTGTGAAGAATAAGCTAGCCGTAGGACTGTCCGGCACAAAAATCCAAAACTTCGGCTCTGTGATTTCAAGTTGCCACATATACCAATCATAGCCGAACACCGTGCCGCTCAAGTTAATAAATAACAGAATCCAAAGAAATGATTTATGAGAAAGGACAAGCCAAATCTTCTGAATGAAAAAATCCATGGGCACCTCTCCAAAATAGATTAATATGTATACAGGTCTAACGAATTATTCCATTGAATGCCGTTTCCATTCTTAGAGCTTTGGCTACTCGATATCCAATTGCTGGACATTGTAATGCGCCTGCTCTGCGTACAAATGCGTACCGGATTCAAAATTAAATGCATGAACATATCTATACAAAAAAAGAGTCAGTTTCCTGACTCTTTTTCATTACTCGCTTTTCAAGCCTTCTATAAACTCGGCAAGTACTTGTAAATCTTCATCTGAACCTTCCCATGTACCAGGAGGCATGTCACCTTGTCCGTCGTGAGCAATTTTCACAATATCAGCAGCACTAAGACCTGTATTTACTAAAGGCTTACCAAGACCACCCTGGAACGCATCACCGTGACAACCAATACAGCTCGCCCCAGCATAGATTTGATAACCTTCAGATTCGGTATCGAATTCTACTTCTTCGACAATCGCACCTTGTATTTTCTGTTTTTCCCAATCATGGTTCACATATGACTCCCAAGTTAGGTAGAACAAAGCTGCGAATGAAAGAAGCATGAATGCAGTCGGAAGCGGACGTTTAATTGCTCGGCGCTCCTTCGTTGTATCCATAAATGGAACAAGCATTAGGGCACCCATTGCAAGACCTGGCATGATAATAGCACCAATAATATTATACGGTCCTGAAGCAAACTGATACTTCAACAATTGATACATAGATAGGAAATACCAGTCTGGAACTGGCATATACATCGTATCTGTCGGATCCGCTTGACGTTCAAGCGGGGACGGATGAGCAACTGTCAATATTAAATATCCAATAAGGAAAACTGCACCAATCAACCATTCCTTCAAGAGGAAGTTAGGCCAGAAAGCTTCCGTTTTACCCGGATATTCTGAATAATCTTTCGGGACGTTCGGCATCTTGTTCGTAGCCTTAATGCGCGAATCTCCGACAAATTTCATCCCTTTTCCGCGTTGCATAATGTCCCCTCCTTTTTAAAATCGTTGGACGCCAGTAACTCTTATAGCGGTCCTGAAATACCTTGTCTTCTGATCATGATAAAATGTGCTGCAAGCAACCCAAGCAAAGCAGCTGGTAAGAAGAATACGTGAATGGCGAAGAATCGTGTTAATGTTTGTGCACCGAGAATCGTTGTATCTCCTGCAAGGAGCACTTTAATTGATTCACCGATGAACGGGACTGATGCCGCAATTTCAATTCCTACTTTCGTAGCGAACAATGCTTTCATATCCCATGGTAGTAGATAACCAGTAAAACCAAGGCCGAGCATAACCATAAAGATCAGTACTCCGACAACCCAGTTAAGTTCACGTGGTTTTTTATAAGAGCCAGTAAAGAATACACGCAGCGTATGTAAGAACATCATAACGATAACAAGTGACGCTCCCCAGTGATGCATCCCACGCACAATTTCACCGAATGCTACTTCATTTTGAAGGTAATAAACGGATTTCCATGCATTTTCAATGTCCGGTGTGTAATACATCGTAAGGAACATACCAGAAAGAATCTGGATGACAGTGATAAAGAATGTCAGTCCTCCGAAACAATAGATGAATGCAGAAAAGTGATGTGCAGGGTTTACGTGCTCAGGTACTTCGTGGTCAGCGATATCGCGCCAAATCGGGGTGATATCCAACCGTTCGTCAACCCAATCATAAATTTTATTTAGCACTTCGGTCGTACCCCCTTACATTTTTAAACTAATGTGTTCGGTTTTGTTTTTCCAAGATACACGAATCCGTCTTCGACTTTAACGTCAAATTCATCAAGTGGTCCGAGTGGTGGAGTTCCTTTTACGTTGTCACCATTTTTCATATAACGTCCCGCGTGGCATGGACAGAAATATTGATCTGGATGCTTTTCATCGCCGCCCCAGTTTACCGTACAACCAAGGTGTTTACAGACAGGAGAAAGCGCGATGACCGTATCGCCTTCTTTATAAACCCAAGCAGTGTTTGACACGTCAGATTTATACCAGGCATCTTTTCGATCTTTGATAGTGAAATCGACACGAACTGGCGTTTCCGTTAGCTCGTCCACTTTTTGCGGAGTCGGGATGAAGTCTCCTTCACCTGTCTTCTGCAAAACTGGGTCGATTGCAAAACGAACCATTGGCATCAACATTCCTGATGCCATGAATCCACCAACACCCATAAGTGTATAACTCATGAATTGGCGTCTTGACACTTTCTTGCTCATTATTTTCCCTCCTCTTACTTAAAGGTCAGTCCAAACGGACATTCTTTTGCTAATTGTAATACTAGGACATATCTATGATATATCAATACTAAAGGAAATTCAATCCCACTTTCTGTACGGATGTAAGTTTGTGAACAATTATCGAATTTTATTGTTCCGACCATTTTTCCATGAAGCGCGGTAAAACTTGTCGAAGTTGATCCTCGATAATTGTTTTCCTTAATTGAGGCTCCATATTTTCAAGCGGGATAGATGGAAGCCAGATCACTTCGCCGTCTATTTTAATACTTGTCCACGCAGAATCAGTCGTCAAGTAAAATACGTGTTTGAATGGTGACATCGAAAGATCGCCGGACAATGTTGCTGCTAATTCTATCAAATCCATCGACTTTGTATATGCGAACGGAGGCATAAGCATGATGCGCCCTTTGAACTGCGTTTCGATGAACGTCGTGAGATGCATCAAAAACTCGGAAGAAGAAGCACTATTTTTCATGTGCCCCGGTTCAGTCTCTACTCTAAGCAGAGGAATTATAAGTGTATCGATATATTCTTTCTGTTGCAAATATGTATTCATATCGTGTGCAGTCCAATTCATTGCAAAATTACCTCCTTGAAAAATCAGTAAAGGACTCCACCAAATTGGGTGGAGTCATTAATTCTTCGATACTTTCATGTCATTCAACAGTGCAGATAATACAATAAACCGTTCCTTGTCATTTGTGTCAAGGGCTTCATCAACACTTTTCATAAGCATATCAACATTCATCAAAGCAACACTTTCCTCCAGCAATTGCTCAGCGATTTCTCGATCACCTTCACTTACTTGTAAATAATCCGGAAGAAAAGGATTTTCCTCACGAACACTTGCATATTCCGGGCAAGTATGGCTGTTCGAAAAATTAAGTTGTATATACATCTTATCATCGGGGTGAAGTCTCAAGTCATGAAATGATTTTTCGGCATCTGCGGTCATTAAATTCCCTTTGTAAAAGCGAAATGGAATACTCTCTGAACCCGTTGTTGACATTACCATAGCCCTTGGACAGTAATGTGCTTCATCCGTAAAGTGAACGTTTTGCAGAAGTTGTTCATGGCTTAGAAGGTAATTCAAAATCCACACACATTCACGGCGCTTCAATTTGTACCGCTTTAAGAACCATCGCACAAAGTCCTTTTTAGCAGCGACAGGAATCATGGCCGTCATGTCACTCCTCCTTGTCATTTTGTGCTTCTAGAAAAGCTCTCCAATTCTCATCATCAGGAACAATTTCAAGCAATTCCTTGACTATTTTGAGGGCTTCATCAGGTTTTCCTTCTTCAAGAAGAAATTTCGCGAAGTTTTCAAGGAAACCGTGATCATCTTTCATCCCAATATATGCCTTACCATAGGATACGTATGCATCGTCATATTGTTCCTCACGTTCATACGCATACGCCATAAACGTGTCCAACAAAGGAATATCGACTTGATTATCTTTTGAGTACGTCAGCAGATCGATTAGTTCATGGCTCTGTTCCCTCTCGTTGTATAACGAAGCAAGAGTAATAAGCGCTTCAATATATTCAGGATCGAGTGCCAATGCTTCTTTCAAATGCTCTTCAGCCTTTTCTGGAAGGCCGAGTTTCAATGCTGATTTTCCGGCGGTCAATTGTAGTTCCTTGTCAAATTCATCTCTGCGGATTCCATCTTTGAACATATCGTATGCCCTCTGGTCATCACCTAATACCGACAATGACTGTCCTGCCAACATGTATGCAGAAAAATAATCTGGATCCATTTCTATTAAAGTGTCTAACAGTGTGACTGCTCTTTCTGCATTTCCACTTTGGAAGTAAGCAAATGCGGCCCCGAAAAGTGTATCCGGCATGGCGTTATCTTGCAATATTTCTTCGTAATATGGAATCGCCTCTTCATAAGCCGCTCCAGCACTATACGTTTCAGCAAGTCTTGATAAGATTCGAATGCCACCGATTTCATCCGTTTCATCATGCAATTCAAGATACATCCGAGCTGCCTCTCCGTACTTCCCAGAATCGAGGAGCAATTCCGCATACGCGAACCGAATTACAGGCTCATGGGGTACAAGTTCATGCGCTTCTTTAATCTTTGCAAGAGCTGCTTCCGCCATTCCAGACATCTGATAATAATCTGCTAACGCTAAAAGGGCTTGTACATATTCCTCGTCGTCCGGGCCCACATCCGTGAGTAGCAGAAGTGCTTCATCCTCTTCTCCAAGCTCAAGCAACGTGCCTGCACGATCAATTTTCAACTGCGCTTCATCGGGCAAATGAAGACGCAAAGTTTCATAAAGACGATCAGCCTCCGCCATAAATCCGTAGCTAGCAAATAAATCTGCTGCTTCATAGAGCAAATCG
Source organism: Sporosarcina sp. ANT_H38 (assembly GCF_008369195.1). GTDB lineage: Bacteria > Bacillota > Bacilli > Bacillales_A > Planococcaceae > Sporosarcina. Next base: position 1,638,477 of record NZ_VOBC01000001.1, read on the forward strand.
AAATCCGTAGACCCTATTAACTGATCAATGACACCGGTGATTATTTCTACATCACCGCCTAAAATATTTTGTTCAATTTCTTCTAACTGTCCCATATTTTCACCTGAACTTTCAAAATGTATACATCAAACCGTTATCCTTTTGCAATTATCGAGACCGCGAGCTTTTCTAAGTCTATGAAGAATCCCGGATACGAAATAGCGATGCATGCTGGATCTTCAATACGGATTGGAGCTGACGAAATAAGTGCTGCAATTGCAGCCATCATGCCCAATCTATGATCTCCATAAGAAGCAAGCGTGCCGCCGGAAAGTTTCGTAGGTCCATTGATAATCATCCCGTCGTCTGTTGCTTCAATATTTGCACCTATCTTTTTCAATTCCGACGTTACAGCCGCAATTCTGTCTGTCTCTTTGACTCGTAGTTCCCCGGCGTCCTTGATAATTGTTGTGCCCTCGGCCTGCGTCGCAAGCAAAGCGATAACAGGCAGCTCATCGATTAGCCTTGGTATTAAGTCCCCACTGATTTCGGTCCCTCGCAATCCTTCATAAGATACTTTAACAGTACCATACGGTTCCCCGGCTCCGTTAACTTCTTCGAGGATTTCAACACATGCACCCATATTCGTGAGCACGTCCAATATCCCCGTCCTTGTCGGATTAAGCCCGACATTTGTAAACGTAACAGAACTTCCTCTAATCATTGCAGCTGCGGCCATGAAAAATGCTGCTGATGAAATATCACCTGGCACTAACACATCCTTGCCACGGAGCACATTTCCCCCTTTGACACTAACTTTAGTTCCGTCTACCTGAACATCCGCTCCAAATTGCAAAAGCATACGTTCAGTATGATCGCGCGAAACTGTCTTCTCGCTAATAACAGTTGTCCCTTCGGCATTCAAACCAGCAAACAGAATAGCCGATTTTACTTGAGCACTGGCAACAGGCATGTCGTATTCAATCGCAGAGAGCGGTCCACCCGTAATCGTGAGTGGAAGTAGATTGCCGTCAGGTTCACCTGCTACAGAAGCCCCCATAGATGACAAGGGTAGTGTAACTCTATTCATTGGACGCTTTGACAGCGATTCATCTCCTGTCAAAACGGACCTGATAGTCGAGCCTGCAAGTATACCAAGTATTAGACGTGCTGTCGTCCCTGAATTACCGGCATAAAGATCCTCAGACGGATTTTGCCATCCTTGCATTCCAGGGCTAACTACTGTGACGTTAGTGCCATCCCTTTCAATTGATACCCCGAGTTGTCGAAAAATATCAATTGTCCGCAGGCAATCTTCTCCGTCCAGGAATCCGGTAATTTGTGATTTACCTTCAGCGATGGAACCGAGCATCACAGCACGGTGCGATATCGATTTATCACCCGGAACTACCACATTACCCTTTAATTCCGGTTTATTGAACTCCACTAGTTTCGTCTCTACCAAGAAAAGCCCCCCATTCAAACTATGTACATGCTAAAATTCATTGTTCTGGAAAGAGCGGATTTTGCCTGTTCCCGGTCATCAGTAGATTGGAAGCTGATAACAAGTATTCCAAAGACATCCGTCCGCGTCTCAACGATTCGGATATTTGTTAAACTGATTCGTTCATCCGCGAGTATTTTTGTGATTTCCGAAATAATCCCTGGGTGATCCGGGATATCAATATGCAAATCGAATGTCATATAGAATGCACCCTGAGACGTAATCGGTAAGTCGTCTCGGAACTGTTTCGCTCCTGCAAAATAATCATATATTTCGTCGGGATCATTCGATTTTAGCATATTTCGAACATTTTCCATCTCTTCAAGCCATCCGTCAAGCTGTTTTAACAACTCTTCTCTATTCTGCGTCGTAATATCACGCCACATGATGGGATCTGCAGATGCGATACGAGTCAAGTCGCGAAATCCGCCTGCAGCGAGTTTATTAACAAATGGTTGCTCTTCTTGTTGTGCTGACAGCCTTCCAACGAGCGATGAAGCGACGAGATGAGGAAAATGACTAACGATTGCCGTCATCCGGTCATGTTCTTCAGAATCGAGCACGACAATTTTACCTTTCGTTGGACCAAGTAGAACGCGGAGCTGCTCGACTTTTGAGCTGTCTGTTTGTGAATCTGGTGTTAATATGTAATACGCATTTTCAAATAGATGCTCTTTAGCCGCAGTTACCCCACTTTTATGGGAGCCTGCCATTGGATGGCCACCTATAAAAGTAATTCCACGTTCAAGCAATCGTCTTGCAGCATCCATGATTGGACCTTTCGTACTGCCCGTATCCGTCATAATAACATCTTCTTTCAAATTCCAGTCGACCGCTTGATGCATCATTTTAACCGTCGTATTGACTGGTGTGGCAAAGATAATGACGTCCGCATGTTCGCATGCATTCTCAACGGACGTCGCGATTCTATCGATGATTCCCCTACGGAATGCTTGTTCCAACGTACTAAAGGATCGGTCGTACCCCGTTACTTGCAGACCCGGGTTACGTTTCAATGCAAGCCCGAGCGAACCACCAATCAGGCCAAGTCCAATTATGGCGACATTCGGTATCATACGGCTGAATCCTCGGTTTGCAACAACGTATCAAACGCCTTGAAGAAGTTGCTAGTCTGAGCTTCCGACCCAATCGTCACCCTTATATAACCTGGGGTTCCAAGTGCATTTCCACTTCTAACGATGAATCCATGCTGCAACAACTTTTCTGAAGCATCATCTGCATCACCTGGCACTTCAATTAAAACAAAATTCGTTTCAGAATCAAATAAATGCAGTTTATTGTCAGAAGCATACTGTGTAAACCGTTGCCTTTGTTCTTGATTCAGGATACGGCATTGTTCGATAAATGCCTCGTCTTCTAGCGCTTTTTCTGCAACTGCTAGTCCAAGTGAGTTATTATTGAACGGGCTTCGCACTTTATTGAGATTAGAGATGACCTCAGGCTGACCAATTGCATAGCCAACTCTGAATGCTGCCAATCCGTATGCTTTAGAAAATGTCCGTAAAATAATAACATTCGGGAACTTTTCCAGCCATGAAATCGAATCGATATGGTCAGATTTAGTAATGTATTCGAAATACGCTTCGTCAAGAACGACTAGAATATTCTCTGAAACTTGTTCAAGGAAACCATTTAGAGCATCGCCAGGAATCAAATTACCGGTCGGATTATTCGGATTGCATAACCAAACTACAGCCGTCTCTTCATTGATAGCTTCCAAGAATCCTTCCAAATCATGTTGGCCATCTTTCAATGGAATTTCCCGGATTTCGGCCCCTTCAATTCTCGCATTATGGGCATATTGCGGGAATGTCTCTGTCGCCATAACCGTATTTACTCCTTTGCCAAGGAGTGCTCTTGAAATGATCATGATGATCTCATCTGAGCCATTTCCAAATAACAATGACGTTTCGTCAACTCCGTGTTTCCCCGCAAGTTTCTTTCGTAATCCACCCGCATAGCCGTCAGGATAGATTTCATGCTGGATTGCTGCTGATGTCAAATAGTCTCTGACAGATGGTGCACAACCATACGGATTTTCATTTGATGCAAGTTTTACAACATCATTCAGACCGTATATTCGTTTTGCTTCATCAATCGATCTTCCTGGTTTATAAGGTTGAATACTTTCAAGCGCTTTTTTCCAATTCATAAAATTCCCTCCGGTCAATAGAATTGAGTTATTTTTGTAAATCCGGTCTTAACTTAACTGCATTTTTTTGATAAATATGTTTTACATCACATTGCAGAATATCAGTATTCACATGCATAAGCGCTCTGATGCATAATGGCATTGCCCCAGGCACGTCCATCTCATGCGTACACATAACCGGGACGTACATCCAACCATCAATCGATCTAACTGCTTTTGCAGGAAAAGTCGATTTGATGTCCGTCGTCGTAGAGATTAGTACCGAGATGATCTCCCCAGGCAACACACTGTTCTCTTTCGCCATTTCTTCAACCAATGCTTGTGTCGCTTCAAGAACGGCTTGTTCTTCGTCATTCTCGACTGTCGTTGCTCCCCTTAATCCTCTTACCATCATTTCGCCCCATCCCCTTTCGTTCTTTGTCTCAATTGATTGAATGCTTGTTCACACTGTACTTTTGACAGTTCTTTTACATAGGGTTTTCCGATACCATCAAGTAAAACAAAATTCAGTTTTCCAAAAGAGACTTTTTTATCTTTTTCCATATAATTTATAAATACATCGAATTCATGTTCATGAACCGGTTGGAATGTATAGCCATGCGTATTTGCAAATTGGATGAAACGATTTGTCAACTCTGCACCAACTGCGCCATGGCTTTCACTTAAGATAAGGCTGTATGCCATACCAATCATAACTGACTCCCCGTGGCTTAAACCGCCGAATCCACAAACACCTTCCACTGCGTGGCCAAATGTGTGACCGAAATTCAAAAACTTACGAGTTGAATTTTCGAATTCATCCTCTGAAACAATTTTCGCTTTAACTTCGATTCCTCGTAGCAGTTCGCTTGATAACCACTCTATGCTCGGTTGAGAAAAAGAAGGGTTAGACAGTAACTCATGCGTCCAGTCAACATCCGAAATAAGTGCGTGTTTCAACAATTCCGCCATGCCCGATCTGATTTCTCTCGGCGGAAGCGATACAAAGAGCTCCGTGTTAAATAGAACTCCGATTGGCTGATGAAAAGAGCCGACCATATTTTTCCCTTCCGGCATATTGATTGCCGTTTTGCCTCCCACTGCACTGTCATGCGCCAAGATTGTTGTTGGGCATTGCAAGTATCTTATACCTCTCATGAATGTCGCAGCAACGAACCCAGTGAGATCACCGCATGCGCCTCCACCAAATGCGATAAGAAGGGAATCTCTTGTGAATTTTTCATTCAACAAAAAAGATAAGCAATCAACGTACACAGCGGATGTTTTACAGTTTTCTCCAGCAGGGACTGTTTTCACACTAATTTCACAGTTTACAGACTCCAATGCCTTCTGTAGCAGTGGCAAATAGACAGCTGCTACCCGTTCATCCGCAATGATTGCGATACGGTCGACAGTTCCTAGAAGTTCAGCATATTCTGTGGCAAATAGCTTGTACGTATCTTGACCTATATGGACGTTATATTGATGATCCCGGACAGCAACCGTAAGTTTCCCCATATTAAAACTCCTTTACATACTGTCTATATTCTTCAATATCCTTTTTAAGGCCGTCCATTGTGTCCGAACGGAATTCTTCCATGATGGCTTTTGCCATTTCAGTTGCAATGACATGTTCTGCTACAACAGAAGCTGCAGGTACCGCACAAGGGTCCGAACGTTCGATAGTTGCAACAAACGGTTCTTTCGTATCAATATCGACACTCTCAAGCGGTTTGTACAAGGTAGGGATAGGTTTCATAACGCCCCTGACTACAATCGGCATACCCGTAGTCATTCCACCTTCAAGGCCACCCAAGCGATTCGATTTACGGAAATAGCCTTGTTCTTCGCTCCAAACGATTTCATCATGCACTTTACTGCCTGGCATTTTTGCCATTTCAAATCCGAGTCCAATTTCAACACCTTTAAACGCATTGATGCTCATCATCGCTCCGGCAAGTTTACCGTCCATCTTCCGATCAAATTGAACATAACTCCCAATACCAGGTGGACATCCTTCAATGATTACCTCTACGACGCCTCCAACTGTATCTCCACGGCCTTTTGCGTCATCAATGGCTTGGACCATCAATTTCGAAGCCTCAGGGTCTGCACAGTAGACAGGGTCGTTCTCGATGATGTTGCGGAGCTCTTCTGTCCCTTTTCCTGCATATGTATCTGGATTTGTTGTGAATCCTCCGATTTCTGTTACATGTGCGACTGTTTCGATACCGAGTTCGCGAAGGAACTGTTTTGCGACCGCGCCGATTGCTACACGCATTGTTGTCTCACGTGCGGACGATCGTTCTAGGACATTGCGCAGATCCCGATGACCGTATTTCATACCGCCCACAAGATCTGCATGCCCTGGTCTTGGACGCGTTATTTGTCGTTTCACATCTTCTGGCTTAACATCATCTGCTAGAGGTTCCACCCCCATAATCGATGTCCAATGTTTCCAATCATCGTTAACAACCGTCAACGTAACCGGGGAACCAAGTGTTTTACCATGACGGACACCTGACGAGATGACAACCTGATCTTTTTCTATTTGCATGCGTCTTCCACGTCCATGTCCACCTTGACGTCTCGAGAGTTCCCCATTTATCATTTCGGCAGTCAATTCCATTTGGGCAGGCAGCCCTTCAATGATTGCTGTTAATTGCGGGCCATGTGATTCACCGGCTGTGAAATACCTCATTCCATTTCCTCCTCCGACGAATGGTTTAACATTCGTTTTATAGCACTCTACCAAAGTAATATGCTTTTGACTATATGTTTATATGAAAAATATCCGGAAAGATATCCGGATATTTTAAATTTTCCTATAAAAGAATGTATCTTCTGATTCTAAACCGTATTTTGAAGGATTAAAAATCTGCTCTGTACTTCCTACAAAAAGTATTCCACCCGGCTTCAGCGACTTGGAAAAGTTTGTATAAATCCTATCCTTTGCTTCTTCAGTAAAGTAAATCATCACATTTCTGCAGACAATTAAATCGAATCCCGTATCGTATCGATCTTCCAGCAAATTTTGCTGCTTAAAAGTTACAGTTCGCTTGATTTCATCTTTCACTTGATAAAAATGACCTTCATTGATAAAGTGCTGCTTCACAATTGGTGCAGGCACTTCCTTCAAAGCTCTTTCAGGATATAAACCGACTTTCGCCCGTTCAATAACACCTAAATCGAGATCCGTTGCCAAGATTGAAATATCACGAAGTGGCATAAGTGATGACAAAACCAGTGCGAGAGAGTAAGGTTCTTCACCCGTGGAACAAGCAGCACTCCAAATCTTGAGTTTTTTGTTTTGAACAAGGAGCTTAGGGAAAATCTTTTTTTCCAGTACGTCCCATCGCTGAGCGTTACGGTAAAATTCGGAAACGTTGATTGTCATCCGATCGAGAAATTCCTCTAGCAGTGCCTTGTCATTATGTATAGCTTCATAATATTCGATAAAGTTCCGATATCCTCTTTTCTCATAAAGAGAAGTAAGTCTTCTTTTCATCTGCGCTTCTTTATAAAGTGACAAATCGATACCTGTCTTTTTTTTAATTTTCCCAATAAACATAGCGTAATCCGGCATTACGAGCACCCCCGTCCATATATTCTTACTATTATAACGGATTGGAGTTAATATCGGTATAAAAAAAACAGCCATGCGAAATTCGCACGGCTGTTTAGGGTGATTAGTTGATCCAGTTGTTCATTGATTTGTCATAAGTTACGAGCTCTTCTTCCTTGAAGAAAAGACCGATTTCACGAACAGCTGATTCTGGAGCATCTGAACCGTGAATGATGTTTTTGCCAACAGTAACAGCGAAGTCACCGCGGATTGTTCCAGGTGCAGATTCTTTCGGGTTCGTTGCGCCTGTCATTAGACGACCAACTGAGATGACGTTTTCGCCTTCCCATACCATTGCGAAAACAGGACCTGAAGTGATGAAGTCAACAAGCTCGCCGAAAAAAGGACGCTCTTTATGTTCGCCATAGTGTTGCTCAGCAAGTTCTTGTGAAATTGTCATAAGCTTAGCGCCTACAAGTTGGAAACCTTTACTTTCAAAACGACCAACGATTTCACCGATTAGATTACGTTGAACGCCGTCTGGTTTAACCATTAAAAATGTTCTTTCCATATTTAACACTCCTTCTTATATATGTATCAGGATTTCTCCTTTTCGATCGTACCACCCGATGCCTGATTTTTCAACTGTTAATGCATTAATACTTACGTCTGCCTATAAAAGCAGAAATTTGCATAAATGCCTTTTTAGCATTGGCATCGCCATCAGGCAACGCACTTATTTCATTCATCGCTTTTTGCAAATACAAATCGCTCACCGCTTGCGCCTTCTGAATGGCTTCTGTACCACGAATATAGGTCAACATTTCTTCACGGTCTGATTCCGTTAAAGTCCCGTCAAATGACCTCTTCATAAAAGGTTGAAAATTCACATCGTCTTTAATGTATAGGATGGGCAACGTCAGGTGACCATTCAATAAGTCACTGCCTGCCGGTTTTCCAAGTTCTTCATCCGTCGATGTAATGTCAAGAATGTCATCGATAATTTGAAAAGCCATGCCAGCAAAATAACCAAAACGACGCAATTTCCTTACATTTGCTGGGTCCGCTCCTGAAACAAGAGCGCCGAGTTCACAACTGGATGACAGAAGAAGTGCGGTCTTTCGTTTAATGCGGCGCAAATAATCCCGAATCGTCTGATTGATTTTTCGCTGATGATCAATCTGGATGATTTCACCCTTACAAATTTCAAGCATAGTTTCTGCAAGAAGCTGATGAACGGCAGGAATTTCAATCTCGCCTATCGATGTAAGTGCACGTGAAAAGATGAAGTCCCCCGTATACATTGCAATTCGGTTATCCCAGCGTGCCCTCACAGTTTCAAGGCCACGACGCATATCTGAATCATCGATAACATCATCATGAACAAGAGATGCCATGTGGACAAGCTCAAGTGAGACAGCAACCTTTGCTACATCCTCCAGCGAATAGTTGCCAAACTTGGAAGACAGGATAACAAAAATAGGTCGAATCCTTTTTCCACCCGCACGAAGCAGATGAAGTGATGCTTGCCGAATGATGGGGGAAGATGAATTGAGGGATCGTTCAAGTTCCTTTTCTATATAAGCAAGATCCTTTCGGAAATCACCATAAAGCGACAATAACTTCAATTTCTCCAAAACGATTACCTTCCCCTGCTGTCTTTATTGTTTATATCCGACGTGGCCAGCCGCTGCGCCACCACTGTACGACTTAAAGGACACTCCATTGAAGCCAGCTTCCGTGAATAGCTGGGCAAGTTGTTTCATCCCTGGGAAATCATCTGCCGATTCTTGAAGCCATGAATATTCTTTGTAACTCTTCGCAAAAACCTTTCCAAGAAGAGGCATTATAAATTTGAAATAAAATCGGAATAACTGCCTGTAGCCTGGAAGTTCAGATTGAGAAGTTTCTAGACATGCAATCATTGCACCTGGCTTTAAGACACGGTTCATTTCTTTCAAAACCGCTAAATAATCCGGAACGTTTCGCAAACCGAAACCAATTGTAACAAAATCAAACGAATCGTCTGGGAACGGTAATTCCATCGCATTCCCTTGTACAAGTGTGATGTTTGGATGTGCTGCAACTTTCGGTCGGCCGGCTTCTAGCATCCCATCGCTGAAGTCGAGACCAGTAACACGCCCTGTAGCACCTGTAGCCTCTGCAATGGCGATTGTCCAATCTGCAGTTCCACAACATACGTCCAGAGCACTGGCGCCTTTGTGAACGTTCATACGTGACATGATGTCATCACGCCATTTCTTATGTTGGTTGAAACTGATTACGGAATTCATCTTGTCGTAATCGACGGATATTTTTTCGAAAACGGTATGGACTTTCTGTTCTTTAGATAATGACAAGAGTTATACCTCTTTTCTTTAATTCAGTTTTCCAAGTAACGGCATCGCCAAGTCACGGATGTTTTGCTGTAAAAAAGGCTGAAGGTAATCAGCTGCATCAAGCGCTTTCCGCATTTCGGCATGAAGAAGAAAAATTGCATGATCCGCATCAGCTGCATTTATCGCACGGCGAGAATGTTTACCCGAATTAGAATTGAAATCAGCATTCGCTTCATCAAACCATAAAAGTGACAATGTTGCACTTGCAAGTGGGACGTACTGTGCAAAACCGAATGTATATAAAAAATCAGTTATACATCCCGCTTCGATGATCCTAACTGCTTCTATCAATTTTTCAGGACCACCAGGTAATTGATGTTGAAAAATTGTCTTCATCTCATTTATTTGCCCGATTTTTTCTGACAATGAACGGATGAAACCGAATTCAGGAAGAGATGCGAGAAGTCTGTAATGGACTCCACTGAAATAATCTCCCGACAAAACAGTAAGTTGTTGTTGTTTTGATGTAGCATCAATTACATTAATCGAATCATGGGCATCAAAAGCAGCATGAACAGCACCGACTGCGATTGCTGCAGTATTTAAACGATTGTTCCACCTTTCCCCGTTCAACATTGGCAACAGGAGTATAAAGGCTTTTACAGTATCGATTGTTATTCGACCGACATCCCTATCCACGATTGGCTCGCGAATTGATTTCTCTACTTCACTTATATAATTATCTATATGCAGTTTAATTTTTTGGGTTTCCATCGTCGAATCTCCATTCAAAGACGTCTACGGAAAAGTGTGTCAATCGCGAATTAGCCTTTCCCTTCGCTTGACAAGACACCGTATGCGGTATGAACGTCAGCTTTACCACGTATTTTCATTGCTGACGTATGATCAGTAAATTGTGCGATCATCACTTCACCACAGTCTAATTTTTCCGTATGATGAAACTTCGTGTCGTTTCCTCGTGTCAGACCGATTACGTTCACGCCGTCTTCTTTCGCTTTTATAACGATATAGTCGGTTTGTGTCATTTTCACTTCTCCTGTCTATTCTTTTATGGTCTTATCATATCATAGAAAAGGCGTTACCCGCAAAGGCTTCAAGACATCTTGATAAGTGATAGGATCTCAGCCCGTTTCACATCATCCTGTTCGTAAATACCTCGCGCGACCGTGGTTACTGTCTTTGCACCGGGTTTCTTTATTCCGCGCATTGTCATACACATATGTTCCGCTTCGATTACTACATATACACCGATTGGATTTAGCATTTCCATCATGGCTTCCGCAATTGTTGATGTGATGCGTTCCTGAAGCTGTGGCCTTCTGGCAGTTGTTTCGACAGCTCTCGCTAATTTACTTAAACCTGCAACTACTCCGTCACGCGGTATGTATGCAATATGCGCATTTCCAAAAAATGGCACAAGGTGATGTTCACACATCGAATAAAACGGTATATCCTTTACAAGTACGACTTCATCGTGATTTTCATGAAATACTGTTTTAAAATAGTCTTTAGGATCTTTATTTAAACCTTCAAATACTTCGGCGTACATCTTTGCGACACGCTTCGGAGTATCTAACAGCCCCTCACGCTCGGGATCTTCACCGACTGCTTCAAGAATCATTAAAACTGCCTTTTCTATTTTTTCATAATCGACAACATTCATCATTCGAAACCTCCCCAATCGGAAATAAAGCTATTCCAACAAAAATAGTAGCATACTCGCCCATTTCCGTACAGTTCGTTCACTCTATATTTAAACGATAAGATCAAAATGTAAAGAAGTCCGCCCCAAGCATCTAAATGAATCAGATGCGACGGACGGACTTCTATGTAAATTCGAGGATTATTTTACCGCGTCTTTAAGCGCTTTACCTGCTTTGAAAGCTGGTACCTTGCTTGCAGCGATATCGATCTCTTCCCCAGATTGCGGGTTACGTCCTTTACGAGCTGCGCGCTCACGCACTTCGAAGTTACCGAAACCGATCAATTGTACTTTCTCACCACTTGCAAGAGTAGATTGGATCGTATCGAATACAGCTTCGACAGCTTTTGTAGCATCTTTCTTAGTTAGTTCTGCTGCTTCAGCTACAGAGGTAATCAATTCTGTTTTATTCACACCATTCACCTCCTCTCAAAGGGCATTAGCTAGCTTCTAATACTGTAAAAAGAGTATCACAAGAAAAACCTAGACGCAAGAATATTATCGCGTAATTGCTAATATCATGCTCTTTTTACACGAAAAACAGAAAAAGATCCGCTTTTGACGGATCTTTTTCCTTTATACGATAAATGTAATCATGCCTTTATTTCCATCGTTCACCATCTGTTCAATCGTCTCCCGAAGACGTTTTCTTGCTTTCATCGGAACGGAAGCTGTTTTGAATCGGATGCTTTCTTTCATAACTTCATGGAGCGGTGTTCCGAAAAGCTGTGTTTCCCATAAAGCCTTTCTGTCATGCAGATAAGCATTCTTCAATTCCTTTAATAGATGATGGCTATGAAATTCGGAGCCAATTAATGGAGAAAATTCGGCTTCCATATCAACCCGTATAATGTGAAGCGACGGTGCTGTCGCTTTCATGCGAACGCCGAAAAAGTTATTCTGCTTAATCAGTTCTGGTGCAGAAGGATTGAAATCTTCAATTGTCGGAAGAGCGACACCATAGCCTTGTTTCCTAGCTGTATCAATTGCTTCTGAGTACATATCGTAAGATTTTTTCGCTTTGGCCGCATCTTGAACAAACAACAACCAATCTTTTTTCGAACCGATTTCCTGTCCCATAATCCCTTCACAAATTTCACGGAAAGCCTGTTCGTCCATAGAGATTTTCACGATTGCTTTCCCTTTACCAGCATCTACTTCTATAACTTCTGCTTGCTTAACATATTTTTCGTCTTTTAATCTCTCTGCAAGTTCCTGCACTTCACGGATTTTTGATACGCCCAGAAACCCTTCGTTAATTACCCTGTCGATGTTAGCATTCAGTTCATGTTCACTTCCAAGTACGTCCATCCAATCCGGTTTTTGGATGTCAATATCAGAAATCGGAAATTCGTATAATGCTTCTTTTAAAATGAGTTGAATTTCCTGTGCGTTTAACTGATCAGCACTTATCGCAATGACAGGCACCCCATATCTTTCATGTAGCTCTCGTTTTAATGCGACTGTCCTGTCATTTGCCGGCATTTTAGAATTCAGAACAATGACAAAAGGCTTGCCAATATCTTTTAACTTATTCACAATTTCTACTTCAGCAACTTCTGCTGCAGATCGCGGAATATTATTTACCGTTCCATCCGTCGTTACAAGAATACCAATCGTAGAATGATCACGAATCACCTTATCCGTTCCAATACGCGCCGCTTCTTCAAACGGTATTGGTTCGTTGTGCCATGGCGTGTGAACCAATTTCGGGCCATTCTCATCTTCATAGCCCTTTACGCCGTCTATAACATAGCCAACGCAATCTGCAAGCCTGATTTGAAACTTCAACTCACCATCCCCTACAGATACCGAAGTCCCTTGGGCTGGCACGAATTTCGGTTCTGATGTCATGATAACTGAGCCTGGTGAACTCTGAGGAAGCTCATCCTGCGCACGAATCCGATCCGATGCTTCCGTCATATTTGGAATAACGACTTCTTCCATAACTCTTTTAACGAACGTAGATTTCCCTACACGAACAGGACCGACAACACCAATATAAATATCACCGTCTGTACGTCTAGCCAGATTTTCATATAATTCCTCTTTCATTCTATCGTCCTCCTTTAGATGCGCATATTAGTTTATGAAAAAAAAAAACGTTTCATGCACGTGGCATGAAACGTTTTTATTTTGATTTATTCATGAAGATTGGTTCGTTCTTGTCATTCACTGTGTAGGGTAATGAATAGGCCGGTAAAACGGGATAGTTATCCGTCAATAGGTACCGGATATCCTCCCCTTCTTTAGCTTCCTGGTTCTTTTCTTGCAACATCCTGTTTAAATCAATCGAATAATCGATGTAAAAAATACCATCTCCACCGATAACAATCGGTAAGACTGCATCTGAATATGGACTAGGGACCGTCAGTGGCTCTTTAAAGCCCATTGCGTCGAAATCGACAGCATAGACATTGTCACCCACGGACTCCTTGAATGGAGCACGACCATTGATGTTTTTTCTTAGATTCAAATCACGAATGCTTTCCGCCGAGCGCAAGTCAACAAGTTTTACGGTTGGATTTGCTTCAACGTCTATCAACACATATTGATAGATGCCGCCTGTTTCGTAGGCATTGGAAGGTATTTTTTCCGTATATGCCGGTACAACTTTGGAGAATTCGATGGGATATTTGATGTACATATCGGTTTCAAGTTCACGCGTTTTGATGGGCAATAGCCCTCCTGAATCTTGTTGATAAGCGTCAACTGCTTTTTGCATTGATTCTAACTGATCCGCATATGGGATTTCCAGTTCAGTTGTTTTTTCGGATGGGTACATGCATCCAGATAGAACAAAAGATGCAATGAGGAATAGCCCGATTCTTTTTACTGACTTAATCATCATGCCCCTCCTGTTGGCCCATTGAATACGAGATAAATCATCGCGAAAAATGAGAAAATTAGTAAAGAATAGGCTATTATAGCAAACGCAAATTTTAATACTTTGTTTTGAAGCTTATGCCGACTCACATAAATAAGACCCATGGAAATAACCATGAATCCCATTGCATAGAACGACAGCCACATTTTATCCATCGAGGACAAAAAAAGTCCCCCTTTCGTATATTAAAAGTTAGCGGTTGCCGAAGAGATCCTCGATTTCCTGCTTCTTCATACGGTTCATAAGTTGGTCGACAGCTTGTTTCGGCGGTACATTTTCAAACAGTATGGAGTACAGTGCCTCTGTGAGCGGCATAGAGACTCCGTGCTGGGCTGCTAGCTGATGTGCAGCTTTAGCTGTCCGGACACCCTCAATGACCATCCCCATGCCTGACACGACCTCATCTAAGCTCTTACCTTTACCAAGCATGTTACCAGCTTTCCAATTACGTGAAAGTACACTCGTACATGTGACAATCAGATCTCCGAGTCCTGTCAAACCTGAAAATGTAAGTGGATTCGCATCCATCTTCACACCGAGTCTTGAAATCTCTGCTAATCCGCGCGTTATTAGCGCAGCTTTTGCGTTATCACCGTATCCTAGACCATCAGATATACCAGCTGCCAAGGCAATAACATTTTTTAGTGCAGCTCCGATTTCCACACCCACTATATCGGGATTTGTATAAACACGGAAATAATTATTCATAAATAAATCCTGAACTTTTTCTGCCGCATCCAAATCTAGTGATGCAGCCGTCACTGTCGTCGGATGACGCAAAACAACTTCTTCCGCATGGCTCGGTCCTGAGAGAACGACTATAGCCGATACTTTTGAGGTATCTAGCTCTTCCGCAATCATTTCAGAAATCCTCTTCAATGAATCCGGTTCAATTCCTTTGGATACATGGACAATCAATTTAGAACTGATTGCCATTTCATTCAATTCGGCGCAAACACCGCGAATCGCTTTTGTTGGAACAGCGATGATGACGGTACCGCCATGCATCGCTGCTTTTTCCAAGTCTGATGTCGCTTTCAAATTAGCGGGTAAAGAAATACCCGGTAAATAAGAATTATTTGTATTTTTTTCATTGATTTCATCTGACTGATCAGAACGCCTTGCCCAGAGTAAACAGTCATGACCATTTTCAGCCAGAACAAAAGCAATTGCTGTCCCCCAGCTTCCTGCGCCTATAACAGTTACTTTTTCCATTTTATACAGACACCCTTTCTACTGTAACAACGGTTAGCTTCTCGCGCGCGTAATAATCCTGATTGGAGTTCCTTCGAAGCCAAATGACTCCCGAAGTCGGTTTTGTAAAAAGCGCTCATAAGAGAAATGCATGATTTCTACATCGTTCACAAAGACAACGAAAGTTGGTGGTTTGACAGCCACTTGCGTAGCGTAGTAAATACGCAGTCTACGTCCTTTATTATTAGGTGCAGGATTTCTTGCTACAGCATCTTCTATTACTTCGTTCAAGACACTCGATTGGATACGAAGTGAATGGTTCTCACTAACTAACTTAACTTTTTCAAACAACGTATTAACACGCTGTTTCGTTTTTGCCGAAACAAAAGAAATCGGTGCATAGTCAAGGAATAGGAAATTATCACGGATATCCGCAATAAATTTATTCATCGTCTTATCATCTTTTACGACAGCATCCCACTTGTTAACAACAAACATGACGCCTTTTCCAGCATCTTCTGCATAGCCAGCGATTCGCTTGTCCATTTCACGGATGCCTTCTTCTCCATTTATAACGATGAGAACGACATCGGAACGGTCAATCGCTTTTAGTGCACGAAGAACAGCATATTTCTCTACATTTTCATAGACTTTCCCTTTTTTGCGCATTCCGGCTGTATCAATAATCTTATACTTCTGTCCTTCATATTCATAAGCCGTATCAATAGCGTCAATTGTTGTTCCAGGTATATCACTAACGATAACTCGTTCTTCGCCTAAAAATGCATTAACGAGTGATGATTTCCCTACATTTGGTCTACCTATCAACGAAAAACGGATGACATCATCTTCTACTTCTTCATCTCCTGGTTCCGGAAAATCATTCGCTACTGCATCAAGCAAATCTCCAAGACCTAGACCATGTGCACCAGAAATCGGATAAGGTTCTCCGAATCCTAGGGAATAGAAATCATAAATCATGTCACGCATATCTGGATTATCAACTTTATTTACAGCAAGTACGACAGGTTTTTTCGTTTTGTACAGTATTTTGGCAACTTGTTCATCAGCATCAGTTACCCCTTCACGGCCATTTACAAGAAAAATGATAACGTCCGCTTCGTCAATTGCAATCTCTGCTTGTAATCGGATTTGCTCAAGAAATGGCTCGTCTCCAATATCGATTCCGCCTGTATCAATAAGGTTGAATTCGTGTGCAAGCCAATCTGCGGAGCTATAAATGCGGTCACGGGTAACGCCTGAAACGTCTTCTACAATTGAAATACGTTCACCAACGATTCGGTTAAATATTGTCGATTTCCCGACGTTCGGCCTACCGACTATCGCTACTGTTGGTTTATTCATAATCTAACATCCTTCCAGCTTATCTTCGTCATATTATACACAAAAAAAGAAGATGATGCCCATAAAAGCATCATCTTCCATGTAAGTAATCGTTCATAATGTTCACACATTTTCGATTCAGACTTCAAATTCATATTCATACATGCATTTTCAATTGAGCTACTTAGTCTTTATTTGAAAATTTCTTTAGCTGATCTCCAATAACATCGCCCAATGAAAACCCTGATGCTTCAGGCATCTCGTAATTTTCATAAGAATTATTGTCTTCTTTTTCAATAAGATCTTTAATACTTAAAGATAAACGTTTATCTTGAGTATTGACCTCCAACACTTTCACATTGATTTTTTGCCCTTCTTGCAATACTTCATGCGGAGTACCGATGTGCTGATGGGAAATACGTGAAATATGGACGAGGCCTTCGACACCAGGGAATACCTCGACAAACGCACCATATGAAACGAGACGTTTCACAGTCCCTTCAAACTTCGACCCTTTAGGAGCTTTCTCTTCGATTCCTTCCCAAGGTCCGGATAATGTATCTTTGATGGAAAGTGAAATTCGTTCGGAATCACGGTCGATTGATAATATTTTCACATTCACTTTTTCGCCTTCTTTTAAGACATCTGTTACTTTCTCAATGTGATCATGGGACAATTGAGAAATATGAACAAGCCCGTCAACACCACCAATATCTACAAACGCACCGAATGATGCTATACGTTGAACAGTCCCTTTAAGCACTTCGCCTTCTTTAAGGTTATCCAATACTTCCCCTTTTTGCGATGCCTTCTCTTCTTGAATAACTGCACGGTGAGAAAGTATTAACCGATTTTTTTCTTTATCCATTTCAACAATTTTAAACGTCATCATACGACCTTTATATTCTTCAAACGTTTCAACGAAATAATCTTCGACAAGTGATGCCGGAATGAAGCCGCGTACGCCAAGGTCAACAACTAGTCCGCCTTTAACAACGTCTTTTACTTCCGTTTCGATTGTTTCTTTATTATTGTATTTCTCTTCCAGGGAACCCCATGCATCTTCCGCATCGACTTTTCGTTTTGATAGGACATAATTATCATCTTCCACTTTCATAACAATCAGTTCAAGGACATTTCCTACCGCTACTACATCTTCAGCTTTTTCGATGTGAAGGCTCGATAGTTCACTGATTGGAATGACACCATCAAATGGAGCACCATCAATTTCAACCGTCACAGACTTTTCTTCGATTTTAGTCACTTTCCCGGTAACGCGGTCACCTTCATTGTAGATGTTCACTGTTTCCAAGTTCATGTCTTCAGTCATTATGTAGTCTCCCTTCATAAAGAATTCTAATTCTATATTATGCGAATCTATTCATAATAACAAAAATTTGCCCTCATTTTGTTCATTTATTTTGTTCAATTAGTTTTTGTATTTCACTCATGATGACCTCTGTCACATCTTCAGCTGAAGTACGATTTTCGCGATAAGACGACATATCGAGCGGTTTCCCATAGACAACTTTCAATCTTTTAAATGCTTTATAAGGCCCGATAATCGCACAAGGAACTACCACCGCATCGCCCTTCAGCGCGAAGAAGCCAGCACCCGCAAGCCCTTTGCCAAGTTCACCTGTCTTACTTCTAGTCCCTTCCGGAAACATCCCGACAACTTTACCTGACTTAAGAATTTTCAATGTATTGCGGAATGCTTCCCTATCGCTCATGCCACGTTTCACAGGAAAGGCATTAACTTTCGGAAGAATACTTTTTAATATCGGCATTTTAAACAACTCTTCTTTAGCCATGAAATGAACAGGCCTTGGACTAGTAATTCCGACAACCGGAGGATCGACATTGTCAATATGATTCGCGCAGAGAAGGACACCCCCTTCTTTCGGGAAATTCTCTGCACCAATTACTTTAATACGATATAACGGATAAAAGACTGCGCTGCTGAGCAATTTACCTAGTGGATATAAATTCATAAGTTCATCCTCTTTTCTGCAAGCCCACTAATTATTTCCGCCACATCTGCAATTGACATCGAAGTCGTATCGATATGAATGGCATCTTCAGCTTGTCTAAGTGGAGACACTTCTCTTTCACTATCCGCACGATCACGTTCAGCAATTTCAGCTTTTAATTGTTCAAGTGATGTTATGAAGCCACGCTTTTCGTTTTCTATGTGACGTCTCATTGCTCTTTCCTCAACAGAAGCCGTCATGAAAATCTTTAGTTCTGCATTCGGCAGTACAGCTGTCCCGATATCGCGACCATCCATTACAACGCCTGCACCTTTTGCCAAGTCTCGCTGTTTATCGACCATTAACTGTCGAACACCCATATGAGTAGCGACGGAAGATACATTAGCAGTCACCAATTGCGAACGGATGTCTTCAGTGACATCTTTACCATCCACAATGACCGCTTGACCTTTAACAGACGGCATAAGAATGATCTCCGTTTCTTCCAATAACTTTTCAAGTTCAATTCCATCACTAGTATCTATGTTGTGAACAAGCGCCTTATGCGTAAGTGCACGATACATAGCACCTGTATCGATATACGTATAGCCCAATTTTTCAGCTGTGATTTTAGCAATTGTACTTTTTCCTGCTGCAGCAGGACCATCAATTGCAATTTTTATCCCTATTACCATTTCATCTACCTCCGTAGTCAATTCGAAAACATTGTATCACAAGAAAAGCGTAAGCGCCTTGGTTAGCTTGCGAAGGACATAGAGAAAGAACCGGAAGCCGTTCTTTGGCTTTTGGGTATTTCCTGTTTTCCAAAGTGAGCTAGGCGCTGGAAACTGGACAATTGAAAAGAGGAAAGCCCCTTTCACGTGGACTTTCCCCTACTAAATTCTATTTAATATCTCTCATTTGCAACTGCCGCTCAAAACAGAATCGAATAACGTATTGACGTTCAACCTGATTGATCGCCTCAAATTGAAGTGAAGCAATTATTCTTCCATCTTTTTCCCAAATTCTAATAACCCGTGCATCAGCTTTGACATATTTAATTTCATGATTCATGAAAGGCAGCACGATTGTCAATGATAATATCTCATCCACTTTGAATGCATCTCGGTTAAGGAGATTTAGCGCGACACCGCCTGCGCTAAAATCTGCCGCCACATACTGGGTGAAACGTCCATCTTTCTCAACAGCAATATCGATTGCTGATTCCACCCTCACAAATTCACGTCGTTGAACCTTTATTAGCTGATCATCGCCAGGGTAGGATAATTTTATCATCGGAATTCCCTCATTAAGCCGACCACTCACTTCAGTCCGGAAAGCATAAGACATTTTCAAATTATCTATGAATGTTACGTTCAATTGTGTACCATCCATGAAAAATGCAGTACGCCCCGTTTCAATATGAGTTGGGTAGTCAATCATCACGAATCCGTCTCCTATATCAACTACTTTACTTTTGAACTTTTCGCTATCCTTTGTAAAGTCTTTATCGATAACAATAATCGTCCCAATCGAAAGTAGCATACCAAAACACCTACCATCCTTATGTCATATGGTCCCGCTTCACGCGTTACCGCCACGTGAAGCTTTTCATAAATACCATTATGTCACGATGGGATAGAAATTCCAATGACTATTTACTGTAGTTTTTCAGTTTTAATCACTTCAGAAGTCTCAGTGTCGACGATTATGGCGTATGTGCCTATTTGCCCATTTTCATCAATTGTTACCGTCAAGTAATGTGCTAATCTTTGCTCTAACCGATCATTCTCAACATATGCATACTCTTCTTTGACAATTTCGACTCCCGAGTGGAAAAACGTTTTCCAATCTTTTTTCGTTATCGGCTGACGGGCCGTCTTCTCTTTTCTAATATACTCGGAAGCATCTAGTCCTACGATACCTCCATTATCCTTGGCAATTTTCAAATGGATTACATCTGAAAATATTTTAGCTCCATACTCAGTTTCTACTCGGACATATACCATATGCCAAGCTGTATTATTTTCCCTTGCTTCTTCGTAAACAAGATCATTATATCCTGCTTCCTTTAAAAACGTTTCAGCTTTCTTTTTTAAATCCTCGAACGGAAGACTTTCTTTTCCAAATGGTCTTTCTGTAAGAAATGAAAGTACATGTCCGCCTTTTTCCGTAATGTCAATGTAACCAACCGACTCAGCTTCGGCAAAACGAATGTGATAAAACGGATAAGGAGAACCAGGTTTACTCATTTCTACACCGATTGTCTCATTAGACAATCCGGGAAACAATTTTTTAAATTGAGCAACGGCCTCCTCACGTGTTACTTTAGGATCCTCCATATTTTTCAAATCTTTTTTCTTCATGGAATCTGACTCACTTGCTGTCAGTGGAAAATCGCTCTCTGTATACTGCTTTACGCTAGTACCCATACCAGCCCAATCATGACCCGAATCAGCAACATCCATTCTCTTTTTCCAATCGTCTATCGATAAATTCCCACTCACCATACCCGATGTTGCAACTTGCCACTCATCCGCCATTGTGCGAAGGTTTTTAGAAGCCAATTTCATAACACGATGATATTCAACATTATCGTCTGCACGATCAGCTCCCTTCGCGTAGTTACCAAGACGTCCGAGATAATTTAACCATGATGTTGAAAAACTAGGGTCCAACGGTAATGTTGAAACTGAATTTTTAATATCGGAAGAAAGACGCCAAATGTCCTCACGCGCATTTGAGGAAGCATCCGTTTCATTGAACAATAACGTTTTCTTCACGGCAGTATCTAATTCTTCTAGTTTCGTCGACGCATCTGTCATATTATTGGCGTATTGTCCACTTAAAGCGATGGCAAGCTGTTTATTATCAGCTACTTTACCATAAGAAAAGATCGCCAGTGCTGCTATTGAGTACACGAGTAAAAAAATCATTTTTTTCATATCACTGCAGAATATTGTTGGAACTCAATTCACCTCCAACAATTCCCACCTTCCCTCCTTTATCACAAGTTTTCAATACTTTTCTGTAACGATTAATTAGCAAAAATATGCAATCCGATTTTTTTAATTTGTGGTCGCGACCAGATCCACTTGCTTGTCGCAGTAATAGGATTAAAATAGTAAATTGCATTTTCGGATGGGTCCCAGCCATTGATTGCATCGATAACAGCCTCTTTCGCCCGTTCGTTCGGCGTCAACCAAATTTGCCCGTCAGCAACAGCTGTAAAAGCAAGCGGTTGAAAAATAACCCCGCCAACTGTATCCGGGAAATCGGGATGTTCAACCCTATTCAAGATAACCGCTGCTACAGCAACTTGCCCTTCGTACGGTTCTCCTCGTGCCTCACCATAGACAGCGTTTGCCATTAACTTGAGATCCTGATCTGTATACTTGGCAGGCAATTGAACATCTTCTTTTTTACCCGCTCCTTGTTCTACTTGAGAGGCTAGTGGTTTACTGCCGTAATACGTGAACTTATTTCCTTTATTAATATTATCTTTTACGAATTTCTCATCATACTCTGATACACCCACCAATTTTTTGCGAGTTTTCAACCCTGCAATTCCGTCTACCGGAAGACCATACTTTTCCTGAAAATTGCGCAACGCCCAATAAGTTCCGTAGCCGAATGTTCCATCGATTGAACCTGTGTAATATCCGATATATTGAAGCCTCGATTGAAGCTCAATAACATCATCGCCATATGCGCCGCGTGCAATTTCCTGAGAACTGAATGCGTCTATTTTAATAGGTGAAATAGCATATGCAGATCCAAGTAGCATAACGAGTGTTAACATGCGGATGACCAGTTTTTTCAATTTGATTCCTCCTTTTTATATAGCTTGTCCAAAATATTAAATATTATTTACAAATAAAAAATGATCCAGCAAAAGCTGAATCACTTTGTTTTCGTTCGCGCTTTGCCTCGAAATTGCTGCATTGCGAACGTATGAGCATATTTAACTCTAGTTAAACCGAACCACCAAAGAAACAGCATGAAAGGAATAATTAGATAGAGCCACAAATCACCTATGGCAAGGATGCCATTATAAATGAAATGAAGACTGTATGGTGCAAGCACTGCTAAAAATAAGTAGTTTTTCACGTTTGCTTCTTCTGCAAATTTAGCACGACCGAAATAATAACCCATTACAACCCCGAATAATGCGTGACTGGAAACCGGCAATAACGCCCGAAGGAAAGCCGTATCAGCGCCAAACGCAAGAAGATAAATGATGTTTTCAACCGTCGCAAAACCTAAAGACACGCTGGCACCATATAGGATTCCGTCATAAGCATCTTCAAACTCAACATGCCGGTAAATGGCAAGCAGTAGAATGAGCCATTTAAAAAATTCCTCAAGTCCACTCGTAAAAATAACGTTTCGAATGAAATAATTAGAGAAGATACCTTCCTCTTCAAATACATGTTGGATAAACATTATTGGAAAAGTCATGATAGCGCCGTATATGAATGTATGGAATAATGTAAGTGATGGCTCTTTTGCAATCTGTTTTCTCAAATAAAAATAGCTAAAGAGCGCCAATCCCGGTGCAATCGCTACAGTGAACAATATGAACATCGGCAGGCCCCCATTCTGCTTTATTATAACATGAATACCCTTATACAGGAGGAACCTATTTGAAGAAAAACATTCTACTCATCCATACAGGTGGCACAATTTCAATGGAGCTGGATACAAAAACAGGCGGCGTCATTTTAAGCGCTGCGAATCCTCTCGCATTAGAAATTGATAACATTCAGCAATTTGCTACGATTACAGAAGTTGAAGCATTTAATTTACCGTCTCCCCACATAACGCCGGAAAAAATGCTTGAACTGGGAGCATTACTTACCGAGCACGTAAAAAAAGCTCACTTTGATGGTGTCGTCATAACACATGGCACAGACACACTTGAAGAGACCGCTTACTTCTTAGAACTCTCAACAAACTACGACATTCCCATCGTTCTAACCGGGGCGATGCGTTCTTCTAATGAAATCGGATCGGACGGTGTCTATAACCTTATGTCAGCCGTCAGGGTAGCCGCTGACGATGACGCAAACGGTAAAGGGGTACTAGTCGTGCTAAACGATGAAATCCACACAGCGACAAACGTGACGAAAACACATTCTAGTAGTGTATCCACTTTCCAAAGCCCGCAATACGGACCTATTGGCATCGTGACAAAGTCAGATATTCATTTTCATCATGCTCCATTATCTAGAAATTATCTGCCTGTCGAGTCCATTGGCAAAAAAGTGGCTATGTTTAAAATCTATGCAGGTATGGAATCCGACTTGCTCGTATCGATATCTTCGCTAGGCTATGATGGCGTTGTGCTTGAAGGACTTGGTCAAGGGAACGTGCCGCCTGATTTGGTCGTCGGTATCAGACGTCTCCTTTCTGAAGGTCTTCCAGTCATCTTAGTTTCTCGATGCTTCAACGGGATTGCACAGGATATTTATGCCTATGAAGGCGGAGGTAAGATGTTAAAAGATATGGGAGTGCGCTTTGAACATGGGCTCAGCGGTCAAAAAGCACGTTTAAAGCTATTGCTTGAACTGTGTTCAGTATGAAGATTTAGTCTACCTTAAAGGGCAAAAGAAATTTTCCTATTCAATTTGTCACAGATCATTTTAGGATAACTCGTTCAACGTATTCTAGATTTGAAACATAGGAGTGCAACTCTCCTACTCAAACGATGGCTAAAACCGCAATCGCTTTTTGGTAAACTATATTCAGCTTGATTAATACTACACTCACCAGGAATCCCTAATTCAAATCTTAACCACTGCACTTTACCTTCAATGTGAAACGGGAACTTATTTATTTGTAAAAATAGAAGTCCATATGTTTTTCATAGTACAAAGTTACATAATTCCCTAGTTACCAACAAAAAAGGCCACTCTCCCTCTGATTTGAATCACGTGGAAGAGTAGCCTTTTTTATTTTACGTTATTTGGTTTTGCTTCAATTGCACGGGCAATTATTTCACCATGAAATTTACCGTTTTCTATAAAAATCTCATTAGCATTATTTCCTGCAGCAATTACCCCTGCAATATATAGCCCTTCGACATTCGTTTCCATTGTTTCTTCGTCAAAAGAAGGACGACCACTTTCTACATCAATCGTAATGCCCATCTTTTTTAGAAAAGCATAGTCTGGATGATAACCAATCATCGCGAAGACATAATCATTTTCAATGTCGAACAATTCCCCAGCTATTTCAACCGTAACGGAAGAATCAGTGATTTTGACGACATCCGCATCAAAATGCATGGCTATTTCACCTCTTCTAACGAGACTATCGAATCCGGGTAAAATCCAGGGCTTAACACTTGGAGAATAATCGGAACCACGGTAAACAACCGAAACCAACGCACCAGCACGTTCCAATTCGAGAGCAGTATCGATTGAAGAGTTCTTCCCTCCAATAACAACGACTTTTTTTCTAAAAAAAGGATGTGCCTCTTCAAAGTAATGGAAGACGTTTGGAAGATCCTCCCCTTCAATACCAAGGTGATTTGGATTGTCGTAGTAGCCGGTCGCGATTACAACGTTTTTAGCCAAATACTCTTCTTTATCCGTCAAAATATGGAAGCCTGTGTTAACTTTTGTAACATCCTCTACCTTTTCAAAACTATTGATAGGAATCTCTTTCAATTCCGCAACTTTTCGATAATAAACAAGTGCATCATTCCGCTTCGGTTTGTCTATAGCTGTGATGAATGGAATATCCCCTATAGATAACTTTATGCTTGAACTGAAAAACGTCTGATGCGTGGGGTATTGATAAATTGAATTGACGATATTGCCTTTTTCGATAACAAGAATATCAAGACCCTGTTTTTGCAATTCGATTGCCGCTGACAGGCCACACGGACCTCCTCCTACCACAATTACATCTTTTTGTATCATTTTAGTCAAAACACTCCTTTACTACACTTTCCCCATAATTTATCTCGATGATATGACATTCCGGTGCTGCACCAAGCCTCAGTGGCAACGTAGACGTGCCATATCCATTACTGATAAGCTTTGCCCTACCATTCTCTAACCGGAACGTCCCTTTATCCTGCAGCCCGTATTTACCTAATCGGATTTGCCCGCCATGCGTATGCCCCGCAAGCATCAATCGAGGCTTATATAACTGCTCTACTTTCCTGAAAACTGAAGGCGTATGCGTAACCAAAATGAGATGCTCATACTGATCAACAAAACGGAGAGTCGCGTCGACATCAACATTACGACTTGAAGGATCATCCGTTCCCCCTATGCCCCAACACGTGTGCCCAGGAACAGCAACGCTTTCATTATCAAGTATTTTCCCGCCATGACGGGTAATAATTTCTCTTAATTCTTCTTCGCCAACTTCACGGTCATTATTGCCCCAAACAAAAAATAGCGGTCCCAATTGCGCTAACTTACGGATATTTTCAGCTACCCGCGTTAACGGTACACCTTTTTCGGCAAGATCGCCGCCAACGATGACCATATCGATTTCATGTGCAGATTGAACTTTCGCTAGCAACTTATCATCGATTTTACGCCGATGAATATCTGAAATAAAAAACACCGACAATCTTTTAGCGGCCTGATTGTCTGCCGAAACAGTCATGTTGTGGTAAATTACATTCCGCCTTCGCGCACTCACAAACATATATGTTAAAAATCCAATCATCAGTGAAACCGATGACCATATCATTTTATTAACCGTAACCATGCCCCACCTCTCATTAGAAAAAGGCAAAGAATCTATACTTCGCCTTTTTTCACACTACTATTCCTCAAGGAATGACAAGCTTCTGCCCAACCCTGATTTCGTTCGATGATAATCCATTCGCGCTTTTAATTTTAGCGACGCCGTCTCCGTTACCATAGTATTTCAGTGAAATACGATAAAGGTTTTCACTGCTGCCCACCGTATGTGCTTTCGCTTCTGGCTTGGGCTCCGGTTTTACTTCTGGTTTCACTTCTGGTTTTACTTCCGGTTTTACCTCTGGTTTAGATTCTACTTTTACTTCTGGTTTCGTCTCGGTTGGTGGATTGGTATTCACTGCAGGTTTAGATACTGTTTTATCCACAGTAGTTGTTTCAGTTTTCCCAGCACTCTTTTCGTCCTCTTTACTAGTTGCTTTCTTTTCACTGTCTTTATCAGCAACAGCGATGTTACCATCAGATTTCTCATTGTTCATTTCAAAAAGTGTGTCGGTGTCCCCGCCTTTTGCTGATGTACGATCACCTGGAGTATAAAAATCTGAAATAATGTAGACTAAAATGAGTACCGGAATAAGTGTGAATAATCCAAGAATAACATTAATCATCGTATGACTGGATTTCTTTTTAGATTTACGGCCTTTGCTATGCAATTCGCTACGCGATGGTAGCTTGCTAACTTCATGACCTTCGTCTAAACTGATTTCCTTCCTGTGCTCTTCAAATTCAGTCTTGTAATCATCATTTTTCATATCACATTCTCCTATCACATCAAGCTATTCTTTCATTATGACGAATTTTGTCACAAAAATCAAATACACCTTGGTGTATTTTCGCGAATGAAGAGGAATTATATTTCATTCCTCCCTGCTGGTCCTGTTGGTCTAAAGGCTTACCTCTGGTGTTTGAAGTTAAATAGACAACAGACCCGTCATCCAAGTAGCCTCGCAAGTCTTTCCTCCCAATCCATAATTCGTTTATCGAAAACGATTGGTTTTTGTTCATCAAGTTTTAGACCCTCCGCAATTCCACAAACTGAACAGCAGAACTTCGGTTTAACTCCACATGCTTCTCCGAAAAACCCTAAAATCTCTTCTCGAATACATCTTTCCGAATGAACCAGTCTAAGCATTATCTGTAGTTGTGCCTCTTTATCACGAATTAATTCATGCATCCGAATAACGACATCTTGAACTGACATCCGTTCGATGTAATAGTCTATGACACGTTTTCCTGTTTCGCTAATTCTTGCCAGTTCGGCAGCTTCAGCAGGCGGATAATTCTCTGCGAGAAGACTTTCATAGTGTTTGATTTCCCATTCTTGAGGAATATCATCTTGTATGATGAAGCGCGTTCTTCCTTCATCATCGGACGAAAAAAGCAACGTCGCAGCCGATAATTCACCATCACGTCCCGCACGACCTACTTCCTGAATGTAACTGGCGATAGCCTGAGGTACGTGTTCATGAATCACTTGACGTATATCGTCTTTATGTATACCCATTCCAAACGCATTTGTAGCACATATCCAACTTATTTCACCAGTTATAAATTGTTCTTGGATGAACGCACGATCTTCCTGCTCTTTACCAGCGTGATAAGATGCTACAGAGACGCCTTCGAGTTGAAGAAGGGCGGATAGATCATCAGCCCTTTTTCGCGATGCCACATAGATGATTCCTGGCCCCACAGTAGTTAGTACACGATTCTTAATCCAATCCGTTTTGACCATACCGTTATCGACTTTGACAACTGAATAAGAAATATTGGGGCGGTCTAGCGATTGCTTATGAATTGCAGGCATTTGAAGTTGCAGGTACCTGCAAATATCAGTCTTTACCTTATCATCCGCTGTTGCAGTAAGAGCCAGAATTCCTGGCCGATTCATTCCTTCGAAGAATTCTCCGAGTCGTAAATAGTCCGGTCTAAAATCAAATCCCCATTGTGAAATGCAATGTGCTTCATCGACAACGATTAAACCCAAATGAATGTTTCGAAGTTGAGTAGTCACATTTTGTTGTAACAGCATTTCAGGTGATATGAAAATGAATTTATAACGGTCTAATTCTCCCATTATCCTATTTTTCTCCGAATAAGAAAGAAATGAGTTTAATGCAACAACCCGTTTTTCGCCGTTCCTTTTCATGATCGCCACCTGGTCTTCCATCAAAGCGACAAGTGGTGAAACAATCAACACAGAACCTTTAAGAACATAGGCTGGCAATTGGTAACAAAGCGACTTCCCTATACCTGTAGGTAAAATGGCAATCGTGTCCTTGCCTGCAATCACATCGCGTATGACCTCTTCTTGACCTGTCCTAAATTTTTCAAAACCGAATTTTTCTTTTAATAGCTCATGAATACTCATTAGTTTCCCCCTCCAGTACGCGCACCTAAGATGAGACGGAGTTGAAAATAGGATAACATTTCAAATTCAGATTTTAGCAATCTAAGTCTACGAGTTCCTATTTGTTTCACTTTTCTAATGACCGCTTCGGCATCTTCCACAGAAACAAACTGTGTTAGGGGGAATTCTGAATCATTAATAGACATCTCTACAAAATGATCTTCAATTGTACTCTTTTTCAAGTTACGCGCTGTCACAATCTCCTCAAGAGAAAAACCACGATCGAAAAGCTGCTTCGTTTTTACAGAGGAGTCCGTCAAATACGTCGAAACCTTGACACTTTCAGCTAATTTTCGCAAAAAAGGTAAATCTGAGGACGGGATAATGACAGCAAGCAACATATGTAGACTTTCTATAAATAGTAGACGGATGTCGAACGGGTTTAGTTTCAACTCATCTGCTAACTGATCCCATGTCCAACCTGTCAGACCAAAACCACTTAGACGGTGAGTGATAATTGTTTTTTGACTTTCATCAATTCCACTTCGAGTAAGGCATAGCCGAAGTTCATCGCCTATACCTTTTGCAAATGCTGGATCATTGATTGGTTGATTATGTAGTAGCATTTTAACAAAAGACTGAATATCGCGGTCTTTTTGAGTAGGCATGAAAGACTTTTCCTTTGCTTTGAAATTCGAAACCGTCTGCACAGTGAGCGACAACCTTCCGAAGAAAATCATTTCCCGACCTCTATAATCCCAACCGTTAAATCGGTAGGGAGGTAATTTAACTGTCTCCAAGCGACCTTGTTCCGTCAGTTTGACAAATGAATCATCCATAGTTGATATGAAACCCCAATCACTTAATTGTTTAGCAGCCTCATCATATCGTACAGCGGATAATTTCGGTAAGATACCAAAAAATTCTTTTAAACCATAATATTCTACATCCTGAAGTGTTTGTCCCGATCGTTTGCCTCGTAATAGGTGAAGTCCAGCATAGATTGTTCGTTCACCGTCTATTCTGCTTATAATGGTTAATAGTATTGAATATAGATTCATTTTGAATTCCTCCGATTAACAAATGTTTTTTGTTGAAAACTCTTGTCAACATCATTAGAATGAAAGGTGAAGTAAATTGTTTGTACGGAGAAAAGAGGAGAGAAAGACTATGCCTAAATATACAATTGTCGATCAGGATACATGTATAGCATGTGGTGCTTGTGGAGCTGCTGCCCCGGATATTTACGATTATGACGACGAAGGAATTGCTTATGTTATCCTCGATGATAACATGGGGACGTCGGAAGTTCCAGAAGAACTGATGGAAGACTTGGAAGACGCTTTTGATGGCTGTCCAACTGATTCAATCAAAACCGCTGACGCACCATTTGATGGTGATGCGCTAAAATACGAAGATTAATTAGAATGCAGAAAGGTCATCTCGGAAAATTCCGGGATGACCTTTCTTTCTATTTATTCTTTTATTAAGACGCTAATTGAGTACGCTGTTGAGCAATCCATTTTTTCATACTCTTGAAAAGCAACATAGAAATAATCATTAGCATAATTCCCTTGATCAAGTTAAAAGGTAGAACCCCTAAAACAATAAAAGTAGCTAACTCATTACCTACCATTGCTGGGACATTCATAAAATACGTATACATCGGTAAAAACAGTAGATAATTCAAAACACTCATGCCGATAGCCATTGAGACAGTTCCAGCAATAAGGCCTCCAGCAAGACCTTTATTTGTTTTGAACTTATTGAAGATAAAATAAATCGGCATAATGAAAAGTACGCCTGTTACGAAGTTTGCAATTTCACCCACTGGAACGCCTGTCGGGCTGCCTGACATGAACCAATGCATGACATTTTTAAGCAGTTCGACTGCAATACCTGCTACAGGTCCCAACGTCATTATTGCCAAAACTGCTGGAATCTCACTGAAATCAATTTTCAGGAATCCAGGTAGTGCGGGTAATGGGAAATTAAACTGCATCAAAACAGTTGCAATACTCCCTAGCATCGCGATGAGAATCATCTTTCGCAACTTTTTGTTATTCATTTGTTCCTCTCTCCTTTTGCGATTCACTTCAAAAGAGGAAAGGCCGTTCCATCTTATATATGTCGACAAAAAATCCCAAAAGCAAATAAGCTCGAGGGATTCGAAAGGTATACTCAAATAGAGAATTGAAAAGAGACTATTACTTTCTCTTTTAACCCACATTTAAATAAGCACCTCTTTTTGTAGACAACACAAAAAGATGGCCGCACCTTCACCTTCTCCCATCCAGACTATACTGTCGGCTCCGGAATTACACCGGTATCAGCTGTTAAGCTCGCGGGCTTGGAAAGTGACTTTCCTTTACCGCCGGTCGGGAATTACACCCTGCCCCGAAGATGAATCAATATTTTGTTACAACCTTATTGTATACAAACAAAAGCCCTTTGTAAACAAGGCTGTTTACAAAGGGCTTACTATTCACTTCAAAATAAGAAGAAGTGGATTGAATCCAATCGGAACTGGTAAGGGCTGACTGAAATTAAATCCATTCCATTCTTGTTGAACGACGTTTTCGAATTGAAGCTGTTCACCAAAACTGGCTGCTGTTAGGAGCATGCCTTCAACCATTTGCATCGCTTTTTCTGGTTCCATCGCACCCAGATCCAGCGGTTGTTCGAATTCTATGGTTGTCAATTTGTCATCTACCTTTACATCAAATTCTAGAGTACTTGGAATGACTGGATGAAATACATCATTCGGTTTCACTTTCATCTGCTGCAATGCTTCGTTCACTGATAGCTGCGGCTGTGAAAAGTTCGAAGAAAGGAACTGCTGTCCATCTTGTTGTTCAATCAAATAGTAATTAAAATGATTACGACCACTCTTCAAGATCAACGGTGTGCTCTGTTGACCGGCTCCAGAGAACACGGCCGCAGTTCCATCCTCATTCTCGAATCGGACCTCCTGATAGCCGTAAAACGTATCTTGTAAAGAGTTTAGATATATTTCCGTCGAAGCTGATGCCATGTCATAACCATGTCCTTGCGGCAACTGGTGGATAATTACATGATCATCTGCGGCTATGTCGCCTTTATAAGGATGATACTCTTGAAAACCAAGTGCATTTTCGTCGAGACGATCCGCATACTTATTGTACAAATCATAACTTGTTGGCTCCAAAAAACCGAAATCCTTTTCGATTTGACTATTCGGAATGATAAATGTAACCGGAACGCTTGAAGCTTGATCACCCGCAAGACCTAAATGGAATAGTGTACTATCAACAACGTCTTCAGGGTAGACAGCAAAACTGCGTATCCCACCTGTTTCAGATGCCATCATAGTAGAAGATCTATCCATTGTATCCATTTCCATTTTTTCTTCCGTAGCGGCTTCATTTTCCAAGCTCGCACCTCTTGCTTGAGAATCAGTATCCTGAATCATCGTTTTACTTTCGGCACTTTGATCCTTCATTGATACTTCATTTTGACTAAGCATAGAAGGAACCATCAGTCCAATTACGAGCAAAGCAGCAACAGCGATAAGTGCCGGCATCCACTTCTTCGACTTTTTACGACGTGGCGCATTCAGCCGTTCATCTTGTTTTAGCCGTTCCAATATTTCCGACTTCAGACGATTATCTGATATATCAGGCATATCACTTAGGAGGTCTTCAATCTTGTTGTCGTTCCAATTTTTGTGGGTCATTTAGTTTCCCCCCTTCTGTCGGAAGATCAGTCAATTTCTTTTTTAATGCTTTTATTGCCCTATGTTGTGTCGTTTTCACTTTACCTTCTGTCCAGCCAAGAATTTCGGCCGTTTCAGCTATGGACAGGTCTTGAAAATAACGCATGATGATGACCATTTTTTGATCACCTGTGCACGTGTTAAGCGCCTGTAACAGCTCCTGCATCTCTTCACTGAGTGTTACGAGTTCATCAGGGAGGATTCCTGTCGATACGAGCTCACTTTTTTCCCAGTCGAATTTGTCAAACAGATGCTTTTTACGAACTGTGTTTTTTCTGAAATGGTCAATCGCGACATTTTTGGCAATTGAAAAGAGCCATGTCTTTTCCGAACTTTTCCCTTCAAAACCGGCGTATGCACGTAGTACCCTCACATATACTTCATGCATGAGGTCCTCAGCGTGATCACGGTCTCTTGTCAAATAGATAAGAAACTTGAACACATCTTGGTGGTACTGTTCATAAAGTCGGTGGAAAACGGAGTCGTCCATGAAATCCCCCCGTTCTATCTATTAGTCGTATTTCAAGCTATAAAGTTACATTTTTTCTAAGGGCAATATACAGCTAAAAATCGTTCCTTCAGTGTCACCTCTTGTTGCAGTGATTTTGCCACCGTGTGAGTCAATAATACTCTTGGCGATGGCGAGGCCAAGGCCCGTTCCGCTCTTTCCTCTAGTTCTCGCTTTATCTGCTTTGTAGAAACGTTCAAAGATATATGGTAAATCCTCTTGCGGAACTCCAACACCTGTATCCGTCACTGTTATTTCAATCATATCAACCTGTTTTTGTATTTTGAGTTTAACGCTTCCCCCATCAGGTGTATGGCGGATTGCATTGTCTATTAAATTCGTCAATACTTGCTCCATACGGTCTTCATCTACATTTGAAATAAGTTCTGTTTCTTCCGAGAAATCGAAAGTCAGATCGACATTCGCCTCACGTGCTACTTGCATGAATTTATTAACTATCCGGTCGAGAAAAGGAATCATCGAAAGATCGTCTTTGTAAAGCCGCATATGGCCTGATTCCATCCTTGCGAGATTGAGAAGGTCGGTCACGAGTCTGCCCATCCTCTTCGATTCATCGTGTATGATCTGTACCATTTCGTCGCGTTCTTCATCACTTGTTATAACTCCGTCAATAATTGCTTCACTGTACCCCTGAAGCATAGAAATCGGCGTCCGAAGTTCATGGGAAACGTTGGCAATGAAATCGGATCGAAGTTTCTCGAGCTTATGCTGATCTGTCATATCGCGTAAGACAGCAACTGCCCCGCGAATACTATTTCCACTATACAACGGACTGATAGAAATCCCATAAAACTGCCCACCTAGTTCCAATTCATCTTCAACTTCCTCCGCAAACGAAATAACATGTTCAAGCATATGAAAAATCGCCGGTGGTATATGATGATTGCCCTCAAGTGCTCCATTCTTAGAATACCAATTCTGTAATAACTGTTCCGCTTGTGGGTTACTTAGCAGGATTGTGTAATCTCGATTGAACGTAATGACTGCATCAGTCATCGAAGTAAGGATACTTGAAAGCTGCTCTTTGTCCTGATTTATAAGTTCAACGTGGTATTTAAGTTGTCTACCCATCTGATTGAACGCAGTTGCAAGTTGACCAATTTCATCATTTTGCATAACAGGCAGTCTTGTATCGAAATTCCCTTTCGATAATTCGAACGCCGCCTGCCTCAATCCACGCAAAGGAGAAGTAATTCTTGTCGAAAGGAAAAAGGCGAAAAATGTCGTTAAAATAAAGGCAATAAACGCTGATAAAAATACGATGCGTGTTGTACTTTCTGTTGTCCTGTGGACCGCTTCGAGACTTTGATAAATGATAACCGAGCCACTGAGTTGCTGTTCTTTTTCAAACGGATAGGATAAGACTAGGTATTGCTCCATGACATCTTCTTTATTGATCGAAGGCAGAATCATCTCTTTCACGACTTGCGTATTCTTCTTTTGGTTAGAGTAAAACATGGATTCGTTTAGCACTTTACTTTCTATTCTATCCTTGTTCAATCCGTTATGGAATGAATGCGTAACTTCCCCATTGGTATCTACAATCATCGCATTCGTTTCGTCGTCCAGAATATCATCAATAATCAAGTTCATTGAAGATTCACTTTCATGATCAATAGCAATTTTCCCGATTGTCGTTGCTTCCCTTAGCAATAATTCCTCAGCCTGTTGCGTATGGAAGTTATCTAGGAATTCAAGGAGCAAGGCCGTAACAATAAACAATACAAAAGAAACGAGAAGCAATATGGTTGCCCACAGCTTCCCGACAATTGAATTCCATATTCTATTCATTAGGAATCTCGAACTTGTAGCCGACGCCCCAAACAGTAACAATCATTTTCGCTGCTTGTTCAGAAACTCGGCTTAGCTTTTCACGTAGTCGTTTTACATGCGTATCTACTGTACGAAGATCGCCGAAAAATTCATAGTGCCACACCTCTTTTAACAGCTGCTCTCTGTCGAATACTTTGTCTGGCGATTTCGCAAGAAAATAGAGCAATTCATATTCTTTTGGCGTCAGACCTACTTCTTTCCCATCAGCTGTAACCCGGTGAGCATCGTGATCTATCGTCAATTGAGGGAATACGACCAAGTCCTTCGATGTAGATGATGAAGACGCACCTGGAAACGTTACAGACCTTCTAAGAATCGCCTTAACCCGCAGAACAACTTCACGTGGACTGAAAGGCTTTACTATGTAATCATCAGCACCCGACTCAAAACCTGTTACCCTATCCGACTCTTCGCCTTTTGCCGTCAGCATCATAACAGGCGTCATAATTTTCTTTTCTCTCAGTTCTGCTAAAACTTCTAGTCCATCTTTCTCAGGCATCATCAAATCGAGTAAAATACACTCATAGTTGTTCACAAGAGCTTTTTCGAGAGCATCAGCGCCATCGATAGCCTCTTCTACTTCATAACCTTCACGAGTAAGATACATATTTAACAGACGACGGATTCTCTCTTCATCATCTACTATTAACAACTTCACTTTTTCTTCCACAAATGATTACCCCTTTCAACTAGCTACTACCCTCATTGTACAAGTCGTTGTTCAAAAAAGAAACAGAAAAGCCGTAGCGACGTTCCTAGACGCACCTCCCAAATGGCAAACCGGTGTCTAGTTTGAGCTACAACAGAAAACGCTACCTAAACACACCACGTCCAATCGAACTAAAAATGATATAGACAATTCTCTTTTGTATGATCGTACGAGGTAAAACTAACAGCCTACAATATGTTTAACCTATGAATAACTGTATAAACTGATCACAAACGCCTTAAAAGGTGTCGCCAAATCCATTAAAATGACAGTACAGTTGTCAGGTTTATGGCGGGAGACGTTCCCGAAGAAGGATGCAGTTCAATCCTTTTCTAAGCGCCGCAGCGGATTCATTGGCACCCATTATCGCAAAATCTATAAACATTATTCTAAGTCAAAAAACTGCCTAGTAGTTAGTGAACTACTAGGCAGTTTTTAGTTATGCGTATGAATGCAAACCAGCGATAATCAAATTCACGGCAATCAGGTTAAACATTATGATGACGAAACCGATAACTGCAAGCCACGCCGATTTTTCGCCATCCCAACCGCGCGATAAACGCACGTGAAGGAAAGCTGCATAGAATAACCAAGTGATAAGGGCCCATACTTCTTTAGGGTCCCATCCCCAGAACCTAGACCATGCTTCGTGCGCCCAGATCATAGCAAAAATGAGAGCACCCAGTGTAAAGATTGGGAAACCAATCATAACAGCACGGTATCCAATTTCGTCCATCAATTGTGAATTCGCTTTTTTTGCGAATGGTTGCAACAATGCCGCAATTGGACGGCGGAAAATGAGTCTAAGAATCAAGTAAAGAAGAATCCCAGTTGCAATTGACCAAACAAAAGTCGTCAGCGTCTTCGCATTCACGATTGCCGGCATTTCAGCCCATGGTGTCATCGCTTCTGGTGTAAGTGATTCATATCCTGACATTCCGAAAAGTGGTGGATAATTGTACTCGATATTGGCAGGTAGTTCATTTTTGTCGATATAAGTGAACTGCGCTTCATAGCCTGATAATTTAAACGTTGTCGAAGAAAATACGAAACCTATTACTAGGATAAGCGTGAAGATAACCGCCTCTAGCCAAAAACGTTGTTTCGATTTTTTCGTCAAGTCGATATTTTTTAATAAGTAGATGAGTCCCGCTACAGCACTAATCGCGAGAATCGATTCACCAAGTGCAGCTGTAATTACATGAACTGTCAACCAGTAACTCTTCAGCGCCGGAATAAGTGGTGTAATTTCTTTCGGGAACATACTTGCATAGCCGATAATAATAATAGCGATCGGCAGTGCAAACAAGCCGAGTGAAGGTGTTCTATATAAGTAAAACAGAAGAATGAATGCCCCAACGAGCATCATCCCAAATGCAGTCGTAAATTCGAACATATTACTCACTGGTGCATGGCCTGATGCTATCCAGCGAGTGATAAAATAGCCTAAATGAGTAATGAATCCGATAACTGTAATCGTAATCGCGATTTTTCCCCATCGGTTATTTTTATAAGTTGCTTCAGATTTAGCGCCTTTAACCGCACCACCAAAAAATAGCGTTGCGACAAGGTAAGCGATAAATGAAACAAATAATAGATTGGCGCTTAACGATGCAAGTCCCATTATACTTTGTCCCCTTCCTTATCTTGCAAGATAGCATCCTTGTCCTGTCTGTCTTCATAAGAAGGTAAATTAGCAACATCTTTCACTTGATCCAACTCTTTTTTCAAGGAGAACCAGTTTTTATTCGTATGTCCAGCAACTAGTAGTTCACCATTAGGGCCTTTTTGAATCCATATTCTTCTATGGTTCCAATAAGATCCTTGCGAAACACCAATCATAAAGATAATCCCTCCTACAAGAAGAAGATATAATGTTTTATCTTTACGTACTGTCAGCCCGGATATATCGCGGGTTTCTGCACTGACGAATTTCACTTTATAATCGTTGACTTCCGTCTCAAGCGTTTGTTTAATCGCGACGAAACTCATCTCGCCATCCGGTTTGGCTGGTGTTACCATTTTAAAAATGAATGCAGGGTTGTTCGGTATCGGAGATTTCGATTTCGGTTCTCCGTCCTCAATACCGTCATAATCCGGATAATAATCGCTTAGAATAACTCGTGCACCATTATCAAGTTTGTACTCACGCTCAGGATTAGTAAGATCCACCGTAAACTCTCCAAATGAGGCTTCCGTAGCTTTTTCAGTTAATTGGAATGTCATCGATTTTAATTCATCTAAACGAAAATCCATTTGGAATACATTATATCCATCAAATTTCAAAGGTTTATTGACAATAATTGAGTAGTCTTTTACGAATTCCATTTTATCAGATCCTGGAAGGCCACCTTCCGCCGTCTGATACAATTTGACATCAGTCTGATAGTTTTTCGCAATCATGCCTACACGGTCGAGCGCATCACCGAATACATCATCGGCTTCCTCTTTCGTGTAGTTTTCTACGATGAAATCTTTACTTTCCAAAAAGTAACCTTCTGCGCCGGGGATAGAACGCGTTTCACCTTCGCGAATCCACATCGTTTCATCAACATAAAAACCCGGGATCCCGCGTAATAAAATACCAAAGAGAAAAATGATAAGTCCTAAGTGATTGACATACGGGCCCCATCTAGAAAAACGGTTTTTCTCTGCTAGCAAAGCTCCGTCTTCAATCTTCACGTTGTAACGTAGTTCCTTCAGTTTTTCTTCCGCTTTTATAAGTGCAGCTTCTGGATCTTCGGACAGACCTTCACCATAGATTCGTTGTTTCTTCATGAATGAAGGATGCCGTTTCGTACGTTGTTTTTTCAATGATTTATAAAGGGGGATAACTCGGTCTACACTGGCAATGATAATGGAAGTTCCAAGCATACCGACCAACGTGATAAACCACCAGCTATTATACATGTCATGAAACCCAAGTTTGTAATAAATCGTGCCTGCTAATCCGTAAAGCCGTTCGTAATACGCTGCATACTCCGCCTCAGTTGACGCGGCCACATACAATTTTTGTGGAAAAATTGTGCCGATCGCAGCAGTTGCGAGAACGGCAACGATAATACTAATTCCGATTTTAACGCTAGAAAAGAAATTCCATATCTTATCAATGATTGACCGCTTATACGTCTGCGATCTTCTTGCTGAACCCTCATACCGCATATCAACAAGTTTACTTTCTTTCGCTTCTTCAGTTTGCGGTCTACCACATCGCTCACAAAGCACTGTGCCAAATGGATTATCATGACCGCACTGGCATTTGATTTTGCCCATTTTGGATTACTCCTTATTAGGGTTGAATGCTTTCCATGAGTGAAATGATCTCACTTTCAGACATTTCCCTTGTTATGATTTGTTCAATTTCCCCGTCCTTATTGATGAGGAAGGTTGTAGGGAGCGGAACAATATTATAGGCTTCCTTAACACTCTTATCTTTATCAATAGTAATTGGGAAAGTCAGTCCATACTGGTCTCTGAACGTTTCAACCTTCAAATTAGATTCGGCAATATTGACGGCAAGAATATTGACGCCTTTTTCTTCGAATGCTTTGTGCTGATTTTCCATATACGGCATTTCTTTTTTACAAGGTCCACACCAAGTTCCCCAAAAATTCAAGAAAACGCCTTCACCTTTATAATCAGATAGCCGATGTTTGTTGCCTTCTAAATCGACAAGCTCGAAATCAGGAGCTTTATCCCCAACCGCTAATACCTTCACTTTATCTTTCGAAGCGATGGTATAGACAACTGCAGAAACGAGAAGTAACAGGACGATTGTCCTAATAATAAGACGTGTTATCTTTTTATCCGCCTTAGCCATACGTACTGCCTCCTAACAATAAATAAGTTCTGCCTTTAATTATAACAAATAGACTTTTAGAAAGACCCATCATAATTGAATGGATTGTGAACAATTGCGTGAAATTAGCCTATTTTACCCGTTTCTGCTAGGACACGTAGCTGTTTCACTTCGTGTCTTGTTAATTCACGTGCTTCGCCAGCATTTAGACCGTGTGTCGTTACGTTACCAAATGATTCTCTGCGCAGTTTTAGGACCGGACATCCAATTGCATCAAACATGCGGCGTACTTGACGGTTTTTCCCTTCGCTAATCGTAATTTCAATTAGCGCAGTTCCGGCTTTCTTATCCACAGTCTGGATTTTTAAATGTGCAGGAGCAGTTTTGCCGTCTTCCAGGTCAATTCCCTGCTCAAGTTTTCTGATTGACTCGCGATCAGGAATCCCTTTTACTTTTGCAATATATTTTTTCTTAATGCCGAATTTCGGATGTGTCATCAAGTAAGAGAAATCTCCATCATTCGTCATGATGATAACGCCGGATGTATCATAGTCAAGACGTCCAACCGGAAAAATTCGTTGTTCGATTTGCGGGAACAGGTCTAAAACTGTTTTCCTGCCCTTTTCATCATCCACTGTCGAAATGACCCCTCTTGGTTTATATAATAAGAAGTAGACGTAAGTCTCTTTAACGAGCTGAACGCCTTCAACTTCTACACGATCCGAACTGGATACTTTTGTTCCAAGCTCCGTTACAACGACACCGTTCACCTTCACTTTTCCTGCAACAATTAGTGTTTCTGATTTTCTGCGTGATGCGACTCCTGCTTGTGCTAACACTTTCTGTAATCTTTCCATTAAGTCACCCCATCTTCATTCTGTAAAAAATTATGTCACACTTTGTAGTAAATGAAAAGAGGACTGACCTATATAGCGTCAGTCTTCCCTAAACCGTCACAATTGCATTTTTTCAATTAATAACCGCTTGAAGTTTACTGTTTTTTTTGCCATTAAAAAATATTCATTGTTTTATGAGTACTTCAGTCGTAATAAGTGGCTCATTGTCGAGTGACACAGTCCAATGCCCTGTACTCTTTTCATCTTTTCCACGAGGGATGAGAATGACATTCGACAATTTTGATTTCTCACCTTTTTTCAATAACAAACGGATAGGTTTGGCTAGTTCTGCTTCTACACCAGGAAGAATATCATATACTCCTTTTTTGGCGACAGTCACTAAGTCGAAAGTTGAAAACACTTTACTTGCCAAGTTTCTATGCGTATTCCAGTCGTTACCATCATTCAGTGTAACGACGATGATGTTTTTGCCGTCTTTCTCGAAATAAGTTGCAAGTGTCCTGCCCGCTGCTTTTGTAAATCCGGTCTTTCCTGCAATCGCGGTCTGCTCAGAATGGATAAGACGGTGTTTGTTACGCCAATTATAGGCCTGGTCCTTACCTTGGTAACTATAATTCTCTGTGGTAGCAATTTTACGAAATTTGTCATTCCCCATTGCATAGTGTAGCATGAGCGCAGTTTCGTATGCAGTAGACAAGTGACGCTCATCATGCAATCCAGATGGATTCGTGAAGACAGTATCATTCAATCCGTACAAAAGCGCTTTTTCATTCATCAGGTCTACAAAGCCATCCATTGAACCGCCTGCATGTTCTGCCAGCGCACGTGCAGCATCGTTACCCGACCGCAGCATCAGACCATTTAGTAGGGCATACGAGTCAATCATCATTCCTTGCGGCAAGTAAAGAGATGATCCTTCTGCCGAGGCAGCTTGTGGCGAAATTATGACATCTTTGGGCAGTTTACCACTTTCAATGAACGTAAACGCCGTCCACATTTTTGTTAGACTGGCAATTGGCAGTCTAACATTTTCGTTTTGACCTTCTAATAATCTGCCTGTATCAGCGTCAATAACAGCCCATGCTTGGCCGGATGCAGCAACTTCTTTCTGACCTCCGCCAACAAGTAACATGAAAAATAGGACAACGATTAGCGTCCGTTTCAAGAAATGTTTCCTCCTCCATCATTTTCCATTGCAAAAGCTTCTTGGAACTTTGTCATGAACAAGTCTGTTTCAACTGCTTCGCCATCTTCTTCCTGAGAAAGGGGTGGTAATCCATCAAGAGACTCCAATCCGAATCGGTCCAGGAACAAGTCTGTTGTACCAAAGAGAATTGCTCGTCCACTTCCTTCTGATCGACCTTTTTCCATTATGAGCCCCTTTGAGATAAGAGTGTTGATTGGTCCTTCGGATTTAACGCCTCGAAGATCATCGATTTCAACACGCGTCACAGGTTGTCTGTATGCGATAATCGCTAATACTTCAAGTGATGCCTGGGTCATTGATTTCGGAGACGGATTTTCTAACAACCGTTTTATATCCTCTACGAATTCTGCTTTCGTCACCAGACGATACGCACCTCCAAACTGCTTCAGCATGATACCGCTCTCTTTACGTTCTTCATAACCCATGCGAAGCCGATCAATTGCTTTAGCCACTTCCGATTCTTTATGCTCAGTTAGGGAGGTTAACTGTTTAATCGTTAACCCTTCATCCCCAACTATGAATAAAAAACTTTCAATCATTCCTGGCAAACGGTCGTTAAATTTCATTTCACTCATCCTCCCGTCGGAACGATACTGTCAAATCATCGAAATTACCAGCCTGATTGACAGTTATGTCCCGCCGTTTCATTAATTCAAGCAATGATAGAAAAGTTACGACAAGATCGCTTGTCTCACCCTTTTCGAATAAGGAATAGAAATCACATTTTCCGCCGCCTTTTTCTAGTATTGCCATAATATCATTCATTTTTTCACTGATGGATACTTCCGTTTTGGATATACTTGCTGTCATAGGTGCTTTCAAACGTTTCCTGTGAAGCATCTTTTGAAATGCACCGATTAAATCGAACACATTCAAACTTTCTTCCGACTCACTCACCACTATTTCGCCAAACTCCGTAAGATCTTCGGGTGGTTTGGTAAAATATCCGGATCGCATATCCGCAGATTCTTTCAGACTAATGGCTGCCTCTTTATATTTTTTGTATTCAATCAGGCGAGCAACTAGCTCATCACGCGGATCATCTTCCATGTCAAAATCAAAGTCGTCATCGAACTCTTCACCGTCATGGACCGGCAAAAGCATTTTGCTCTTAATTTCAATCAATGTCGCTGCAAGGACAAGGTATTCGCTTAGTTCGTCCAATTGCAGTACACGCATCGCTTGGAGGTGTTCTATGTACTGCGTTGTCAATTCCGCCATCGGGATATCGTATATATCAATTTCAAGTCGGTTAATTAAATGCAATAATAGATCTAGTGGCCCTTCAAAAGCATCTAATTTCACTTGATATGTCATTCTGTGACACCTACCTATCTTTCATACTCTGGAAAGGACTGATTGCATGCATCCGTATCATCATCCACTATTCGTAAATTTTATTGTTTATTTCAATAGCAATCAAGACTATTTTGAATGCCACGAAGTACTGGAGGAATACTGGAAATCTATTCCGAACAGCGATAAAAACCACCCGTTGACAGCCTATATCCTTCTTGCTACTGGAATGTATCATTGGCGGAGAGGTAATAAGCCCGGAGCATCACGAACTCTCAACAAAGCAATGACAAAGTTTCCGACTTTCGTTACCAACAATCCTGCATACACGGAAGAAATTGATTTTGACCAGTTAATACACGATGTTACAAGAGCGGTAAACTATTTGAATCAAGATCTGCCATTCGAATCGTTCCCAATCACAATCCTATCAGATAGAATTACTGACCTGACTAGTAAGTCGGAACAATCTATGACACTTCAACCTTTTGGCAGCGATGCCGTCATTCATAAACATATGCTTAGAGACCGCAGTGATATTCTTCGGGAACGTGAAGAAAAGAAGAAGGATAGACTTTAATTGTCTGAGCATTGAAAACTTTCTGGTCTTAAAAGTCAATAGTACCAATGGTTTTATAGTATATATGCTTATGACGAAAAAGGCGAATAAGTGAATAGTATTAAGGTCTTATCACCACGGATGAAGGCCGTTTTCAGTCGATTTCGATCCATTGAATAAACAAAATAAACGACTTTTCCCTAATCGGATTGGTCGTTTTTTGTTCTATTGACTAAATCTCCATACTTTCTTTTGGTAAATGGAAACAAGCGCCAGCACGTTTCCCATTGAAATCTTTCGCTTAGATTCACGTTGGCTTATTTATTTAAAAGACGTGTCACTTTCTAATAAGCAACACAAGCTTAGATGCATAATCTATGCCGAAAGTAAGCAAGGAACGCATTGTACTAAGTACAAGAGTGCCCGAAATCGTATCTTCGGGCACTCACACTCTCCATAGAATGTCATCAATTCTTGTCTTCCAAACAACTGCATTTTTCACTTGCACATTGTAGGAAACCGACGGGCAACTATTCATAACAGGATTACTGAAAATGGAGGTTATCAAGCTCTTCTCAACAGTATTTTATACAAAATTTTTTTAATCAACAGACGTGTAATAAAATAGAGAAACCATTACTTGTCACTCTTTTCGACAGTATTTTTAGCACTTGAATATAATCCAGAGGCCGATAACCCTAGCATTGCCCCTACCAATATACCTTGCCTCAAATCAAATTCTGCCACGTAAACCACGCCTATAACTATACCAATTACCAAAGCTATAAACGGTAACACCTTTTTACTTACCCCAGCCCTTTTAAACAACTCCACTATCCCCAAAATCAAGGGAATTATAACTACATCATAGATTTCAAACATTTAATCACCTCTCTTCCATATAATATTTTAT
Source organism: Sporosarcina sp. ANT_H38 (assembly GCF_008369195.1). GTDB lineage: Bacteria > Bacillota > Bacilli > Bacillales_A > Planococcaceae > Sporosarcina. The sequence continues at coordinate 1,682,667 of NZ_VOBC01000001.1, forward strand.
GAGCTACTTGTCCTTTCAGTAACGGCCTGCTTTTATTTTTTTGATAAATAAAAAGAACGCCCAGGATCGACGTTCTTGATTTTTGCTCAACTATTTTTTACTACCGATAAATTACCCGCGTTTACGTTTCCTGCATATTTTAAACGAAATTTAGAACAATAGTCATCTTAATAAAAGTGTTGAGTGACAGTTCCCCAAACCTATACTTAAACACATATCATTATTAAAAAGAAAAGAGATAATCAATTAACGGAAGCTAATGTGGTGTTAAATACACCTACAATCGCAACCATGCCGTTTTAGGAATTAGTGTAGGGAAGTATTCACTTGGAGCTTTGAACAGCGTTAGGGGTTTTGCAGGAACAAGATAAGTAGTGCTATAGGGGTTCGCATCATACTCAAGTTGATAAACAAAGCATCACACAATAAAAAATAAGCTGTCCCAAAACTCTCCGAGTTGAATTCGAAGAGTTTTAAGACAGCATTGCAAGAACGGCATTTGATAGACGTTATGCTATGTACATCAATCGTGCGGGTGTTAAAAGAATCCGCATAGATGATTTCCATCACTCGCATGCATCCTATCTTATTCACAAAGGTAATATTATTCCTGGTGTTGCAACAAGACTTGGCCACATGGATTTTACCACGATGCCTACAAATCAATATCCATCAACACAAAGGGTCGACGTTAATTGTCTGAACCATCTTCTTTAGACTTACATTTCTGTATGAATAAATCAGTTTCTTCAGTTCCTATACATGCTTTGTCAGGGAAGAGCGCTTGCAGTTTCATCACCATTTCTTGACCAATCCCTTCCCCGCGGAAAGATGGATTGACAGAAAGATGCTGTAATGTGTAGTCTTCTTCTCCTAATTGAATGCCGATCAAACCGAGGAAGTCCTCATCTTTTTTCAAAAGATATAACTGCCAACTTTCATCCGTTTCATAGTGAAAAATCCATTCTTGCAATTTTTTCACAGTTTTATCGCCGGGCATATAGGAGAGTAACCCCATCGCAATTTTTTCATACGTTTTCTTATAACGCAAAAGTGTCAATTGAATCCCTTCTTTTCTGAAAATCCTTTGTTCATAGGATAGGACAAACTACGTTTCCAATGAAAAACAGTATCCTTTAGCGTGGATCTATAATCGGCATGACGAACTTCCAGTATACAGCTCCCCACACAGTAGCTGCAACTACAATGAAGATGAAAAGGAGGGTGTTGCGCTTTCTCAAATCCTCTCCTCCCGTCTTACTAATTGCAACGGTATGTCTAATCTGACAATGTCTTCATAGGTTTCCCGGCGAACGACAAGCTGATGTTCTCCATTTTCACAGAATACGACTGCCGGTTTCGGAAGGCGGTTGTAGTTACTAGCCATTGAGTAGCCATACGCACCTGTACAGAAAACAGCAATGATATCCCCTTCGGTTGGATTAGCGAGCTGAGCCTCTTCAATAAGCTTATCTCCGGATTCACAACATTTCCCTGCTATCGTCACTTTATCCACATGAGGCTCGTCCATACGATTTGCCGAAACAGCAGTATATTTTGCACCATACAATGCCGGGCGAATATTATCAGACATTCCGCCGTCAACTGCGACATATTTCCGAACACCAGGCACTTCTTTTGAACTGCCAGCAGTATAAAGAGTTGTACCTGCATCACCGACCAGCGATCTGCCTGGCTCAATCCAAATTTCTGGTACAGGGTAATTGTGGCTGCGCGTCATTGAAAGAACAACCGTCGCCATTTCTTCGACGTATACGGATGGTTCAAGCGGTTTGTCTTCTTCAGTATAACGAATACCAAATCCTCCACCTAAATTCAAAACTGTGCAGATGAATTCGTGATTATCGCGCCAAGCAACCATCTTATTCATGAGTGCCTCTGATGCTAAACGGAACGCATCTGTTTCGAATATTTGAGAGCCGATATGGCAATGCATACCTAACAAATTGATGTAAGGATGATTGTACAACTGAAGGAATGCCTCATCAGTCTGCCCATTTTTCAGATCAAATCCAAACTTCGAATCTTCCTGGCCAGTTGTAATGTAATCATGTGTAGATGCGTGTACACCTGGAGTCACTCGGATAAGCACGTTCATAGATTCTTTACGAGATTCAGCGATTTCTTTAACTAGTTCGATTTCAGAAAAATTATCAATGACGATACATCCTATTTTTTCATCGAAAGCATATTGTAATTCGGTAAAGCTTTTATTGTTGCCGTGGAAATGAATTCGATTGCGCGGGAAGTCCGCAGATACCGCTGTAAACAATTCCCCTCCCGAAACAACATCCAGAGAAAGTCCTTGTTGTTCGGCGATTTCATAGATAGCAATGGACGAAAATGCTTTACTCGCATAAGCGACTTGCGCGCGGATGCCCATAGTTTCAAATGTTTTCTTAAAGGCGCTTGCCCGTTCACGGAACAAGGCAATATCATAGACGTTAAGTGGTGTTCCATAAGTATGTGCAAGATCAACTGTATCCGAGCCACCTATTGTCAGATGTCCACGTTCGTTGACTGCTTGTGTTCCGTAAAAATGCATATTGCCTTCCCCTCTCAAATCAGATAACTAAAATTTTATCATATAAAGAAGGGTAGAGGCAATGATCTAAGAAACACGATCCCTATCTGGAGAGTCTGTAATGAACGGTCTAGGGGCATCTGTAGTCATTGGAAACCTAATAAGGATACGTAACATCGCCTGCGGGAAAAATGGTACAGCGGGCCATAAATACGGTACAGCCATTGGTTTCAGTGCACATAAATAATAGAAAAGTACGGCAACGGATAAGAAAAATCCGGGTGCCCCAAATAACGCAGTAGACAATAGAATACACACTCTGAAAATTTTTGTCGTAAGGCTTAATTCGTAAGAGGGAATAGAGAATGTAAAAATGGCGCTTACCGCCACATATAAAACAACTTCTGGTGTGAATAGACCAACGTCTATTGCGACTTGCCCAATGACAATCGCTGCAACAAGCCCCATCGCGGTCGACATCGGTGTCGGCGTGTGAATAGCTGCCATTCGAAGTATCTCGATTCCGCCATCTGCGATAAGAAGTTGTATAAGTAAGGGGATTTCGCCAGTATCATTCGGTCCAATATAACTAAGAAAATCAGGTAAGTATTGTTGATGCGTTGCAAGCAAGTACCAAAATGGTAAAAGAATAAGACTCATTGCAGCTGCAAAAAACCGAATTAACCTGACAATCGTTCCAATAAGGGGAGCCTGTCGATATTCTTCGGCATGTTGAAGATGATGAAACAATGGAGCTGGTGCAAGTATGACAGAGGGGGATGTATCCACGATGATTGCTATATGCCCTTCCAATAAATGTGCCGCACATATATCAGGTCGCTCCGTGAAACGAACGAATGGCATTGGATGAAAACGCTGTTTAAACAAAAATTCTTCTAGGGACTTATCAGTCATTGTCAGTCCATCGTGGCGAATGGCGTCCAGCCGGTCGCGGATATAAGTTAGATGTTCTTCACTTGCCGCCCCTTGCATGTAGGTGATAGATACATCTGTTTTTCCATTCATCGTCACTTTATGCATTTCGAACCGCAAGTTTTCTGTACGAAGCCGCCTTCTGATGAGCGCGGTATTTTGGATGATGTTCTCTGTAAATCCGTCTCTCGAACCTCTAACGACTTTTTCATTGTCAGGTTCTGCAGGCTGCCTGCCAGGATAAGATCGGATGTCAATTATAAAAGCATACCCATCAGGTGTGATGAAGGCTGCTTGTCCACTTAATAGCTCGGTCAGTAAATCGTTTTTATCTTTCACATTTGAAACGGCGTGATACGGAAAAAAGGAGAGGAACCGTTCCCCTCCATCTTCCTCGACTTCGTCCTCCCGTCCCCTATCTCCTTGCATTTGCGTCAACAAAGCCGTAATCGCATCACTGTCAATAAGTCCATTAATATAAAGGAGCAGAGCAGGCATATCCCAAAGATGCAATGTTCTGGCAGTAGCATCGAACGTCTTGTCTTTACCAAAACAGGTATAGAACCACTCTTCTCCTTCATTCTTCGATTGGAATAGCTTTTCCATTAGTTCAATCCGTCCTCACATTTACTATAATTTCTTCCGAATCAACGCCCATCCATAATTTCAATTGAGCTAAAATTTTCTTTTCCAGACGTGACACTTGGACTTGTGATATGCCAATTCTTTCTGCAATATCACTTTGCGTGCAATCAAGATAGTAGCGCATATAAATGATCGTTTGATCCCTTTTATTTAATTTGGAAATTACATCACGAAGCGGGATATGATCGAACACTCTTTCAGATCTATCATCTCGCAACTGATCCATCAGCGTTAAGCTATCCCCTTCACTTTCATATAACTGTTCATGAAGTGATGCAGGATCACGTAACGCATCAGATGCGAGAACGATATCGTCAACGGACACTTCTAAGACTGCTGCAACCTCTGAAATGGATGGAGATTTACCATGAAGTTTAATATAATCGTCGGTCGCATGTCGGATTTTGAAACTGAGCTCGCGGATAGACCGGCTCACTTTCACCATTCCATCATCCCTTAGAAAACGCTGAATTTCGCCGACAACCATTGGAACAGCATATGTCGAGAACTTCACCTCGTACGACAGATCGAATTTATCGATCGATTTCATAAGTCCAATGCAACCGATTTGAAACAAATCCTCAGGATCTGCGCCACGAGAAGCAAACCGCTGGACAATGGACCAGACAAGACGCGTATTTCCCTCAACCATCATCCTTCTCGCTTCTTTATCACCTTCTTGCGAAATTTTAATGAGTTCCCTCATCTTTTCTTGGGTCAACAATGCAGGTTTTAATTCAACGGATGCGTCCATGGGTCACCTCATTCTGCTTGCTTCCGGGACCGGAGAAAACGTTTTCTCGAACTTTACGACTGTTCCACTTCCTAATGCAGATTCGACTGACACTTTGTCGGCAAAACTTTCCATTATCGTAAATCCCATACCCGATCGCTCCATGAAGGGGCGCGTTGTAAACATAGGTTCCATCGCTTGATCCACGTCAAAAATGCCCATACCTTCATCTCGGACCGTCATCGTTACTTTGTTTCCTTCAATTACAGCACGGACAGTAACCATACTCTTTCCATCGCACTCGTAACCATGAATGATTGCATTCGTCACAGCTTCCGACACAATTGTCTTAAATTCTGAAATCTCTTCGATAGTCGGATCAAGAGGCGTGATAAAACAAGTCGTAGCCATTCTTGCCAGCGCTTCATTTTCCTCAATTGCGACGAATGATAACGTCATTTCATTGTTCATGCAAAACCCCTCCGATTTCCCCGATCGCTATTTCGACCGTGCAATGCCTTATATTTGGTCCAAGACCGGAAAATGTAAATATCTTCTCCATCGTCGAGGATGGATTTAAAATAAGTGTTTCTCCCTCCACAGGTGCTAAATCGCGCATCCTTCCAAGAATGAGCCCGATTCCTGCGCTATCCATGAATCCAAGCCTCGACAAATCCCATATAACCGCTCGGACTTGTCCACTGTAAATAGATGTAGAAATTTGAGATCTAATTCGATTTGCCTCATGGTTGTCTAATTCCCCTTGCAGTGTTGCAATTAAAACACCATTATCAATGATTTCGATGTCTGCCATGTTGAAACCCCTCCTTACAGCGAATTATTCCACATTCGAAGGGAAAAATCCTTACTCTAGACAGAACTAGTCATAGTCAGTGCAAAGTTCTTATGTTTCGACATTGCCCACTTCTGTTGAAAGTATGTACGTCTTCCATTCGATTTACACATCGGCAGAAAAAAGAAATTTTGTAGTTATGATTGGTTGGGGGTGGTTATAATTGGTCGGGGCTTGGTTATGCTCGGTCGGACTGCTGTTATGATTGGTCGGGGCTTGGTTATGCTCGATTTCTTAATTTCAAAAAGCTACCCTATCAACCAAATTCGGTTGATAGGGTAGCTTTGATTTTCAATTACTATTAACCCGTAATCATGTCACCAATGAGACGCGGGCTTTCCACTGCTTCTTTTCCAATGGAAATATGTTTTTGGATCAGTGTCATGGATTGTTCTACGTTTTCCGTATTCGAATGGATAATGGCAAGCGGTTCTCCTTCTAACACAGTATCCCCGATTTTTTTAGTAAGTACAATACCTACTGCAAGATCGATTTCATCATCTTTTGTCGCTCTACCCGCGCCCAGTAGCATCGCTGCAACGCCAATGTCATCAGCTTCCATCTTCGTTACATAACCCGATGATAGCGCAGGTACTTCAATCTGATATCTCGCTGTTGGCAATAGCGATGTATCATGAATAATTGCACCATTACCACCTTGCGCTTCAATCAGTTTGCCAAACAGTTCAAGTGCTGAACCATCAGCTATGACCGCTTTCAGCATATCCCTAGCTTCCTCAACTGAAGAAGCTTTTTCTCCTGCAACAATCATCTTGCTACCTAGAACAAGACAAAGTTCAGTCAAATCTTCAGGGCCATTCCCCTTGAGAGTCTCAACCGCTTCAATTACTTCAAGTGAGTTCCCAATTGCAAATCCTAAAGGCTGGCTCATATCAGAAATGACCGCCATCGTATTTCTACCGACTTGTTTACCAATTGCCACCATCGAATGAGCAAGTGCTCTTGCATCTTCTTCAGTTTTCATGAATGCACCGTCGCCCGTTTTCACATCGAGGACAATCGCATCTGCACCCGCAGCAATTTTCTTGCTCATAATTGAGCTGGCAATTAGCGGAATGCTATCGACAGTAGCCGTCACATCTCGCAAGGAATAGAGTTTTTTATCAGCCGGTGTCAAGTTGCCACTCTGACCAATGACCGCTAATTTCAAATCATTTACTTGCTTGACAAACTGTTCTTCAGTCAATTCGATATGGAACCCTTCTATCGCCTCGAGCTTGTCCAGTGTCCCTCCAGTATGTCCAAGACCCCTGCCACTCATTTTCGCGACAGGAACGCCGCACGCTGCCACGAGAGGGACCAAGATTAATGTCGTAGTATCGCCAACTCCACCTGTCGAATGCTTATCTACTTTAATCCCTTCGATTGCTGATAAATCAATCTGATCTCCAGACTCAACCATCGCCATCGTCAAGTATCCTTGTTCTTCAGCAGTCATTCCTTTGAAATAAATCGCCATAAGAAACGCACTCGCTTGATAATCCGGGATAGAACCTTCTGTATAGCCATTTACAAAAAAAGTGATTTCTTCTTTTGTAAGTACTTCACCGTTCCGTTTTTTCTCAATAACATCTACCATTCTGAACAAATTCATCACGCCTTTCCCGCTAATAAATTCAAGAAACTCTTGCCGAATTCAGGCATTTTCACATTAAAGTTTTCCGCGATTGTAGCACCAATATCAGAGAAGGTCTCGTTCATTGGCATTTCCCCACCAGTTTTGAATGAAGGCGAATAGACGAGGAGTGGGACATATTCCCGCGTATGATCCGTACCCGGATAGGTTGGATCATTGCCATGATCCGCTGTTAGGATAAGCAAATCGTCATCGCGTAGCAATTCAAAGATTTCAGGCAATCTTGCATCAAATTCTTGTAGTGCATTCCCGTAACCTATCGGATCTCTCCGATGTCCAAATAACGCATCAAAATCGACTAGATTCGTGAAGCTGAGGCCCACGAAGTCTTTTTTCATAACATCCAGTAATTTGTCAACACCATCCATATTGCTCACCGTTCGAACTGTTTCTGTAATACCTTCACCGTTAAAAATATCAGCAATTTTGCCAATTGCCATTACATTATAATCGGCAGAAACTAATTCGTTCATAACAGTACGATTGAATGGTTTGAGTGCGTAATCATGGCGATTCGTTGTGCGTGTAAAATTACCCGGCTCTCCAACGAAAGGACGCGCAATGATGCGACCGACTAGAAATTCCGGTTCCAACGTCAACTCACGTGCGATTTCACAAATCCGGTATTGTTCTTCAATCGGGATGATCCCTTCATGCGCAGCAATTTGCAGCACAGGATCTGCTGAAGTATAAACAATAATTGCGCCAGTTTCCATATGCTGTTGTCCAAACTCATCGATAATTGCAGTTCCACTAGCCGGTTTATTTCCAATAACTTTACGTCCTATTCGTCGTTCAAGTTCGGCAATCAAATCCTGCGGGAAACCGTTTGGATATACTTTAAATGGCTTGTCAATGTTAAGACCCATGATCTCCCAATGACCTGTCATCGTATCTTTTCCTACAGATGCCTCCTGCATTTTACCGTAATAAGCGCTTGGTTCAATTGCAGCAGCGATACCATTAATTTCACTGATATTGGAAAGTCCCAGTTTGCCCATGTTCGGCATATGTAGTCCTCCCATTGCTTCTCCGATATGTCCCAGTGTATCTGCACCTGTATCGCCGAAAATATGTGCATCTGGTGATTCTCCGATGCCCACAGAATCTAGCACAATTAGATGTACGCGTTTAAATTGTTGTTTCCCCATATGTTAGTCCTCCTTAAAATAAGCTGTTCTGTAGAAGTCTATGCCCTTGGATGGAATTTCACATAGACTTCTTTCAACCTTGAACGGCTGACGTGTGTATAAATTTGTGTTGTAGAAATATCAGCGTGACCAAGCATTTCCTGTACCGCACGCAGATCCGCTCCATTTTCGATAAGATGCGTTGCGAACGTATGACGCAAGATATGTGGTGTCAGTTCTTTCTGTATACCCGCTTTTAGGGCATGTCCATTCAACAGTTTCCAACAACCCTGTCTCGTAAGTCTAGTACCCCTCATATTTACGAATAATGCTTCGGCACCTTTTTGTTTTTCGGTAAAAATTGGCCGCGCTTCCTCGATGTAGCGTAAACAAGCCGTAATGGATTTTCCCCCGAGAGGGATAATTCTTTCTTTCCCACCTTTACCGAAGACACGGACGAATCCCATGGAGAGATGAATATCATCCATATTAAGTCCGATTAGTTCACTTACACGCATACCCGTCCCATACAATATTTCAAGTAGCGCAGTATCTCTGATACCCTGTGGCTTTGATCGATCTGGCGCCTCGATAAGTCTATCTACTTCGTCCAATGATAATACACGAGGCAATTTCTGTTCAAGTTTCGGCAGTTCTAAATGGACAGTAGGATCTTGGGTCGTTACCTTTTCCCGAAGAAGAAACTGATGAAATGAACGGATTGATGAAATATGTCTAGACACAGTCCGAGCTGATTTTCCGCCTTCTTTCAATTGATGTAAATGACCGACTACGACAGCACGATCTACATCATCAATTGATTCATAGCCTACCTGTTCCATAAAGTCCATGTATTCATCAAGATCACGCTTGTAGGAAGTAATTGTATTTCCTGACAGCTGTCGCTCCACTTTTAGGAAGTGTATGTAATCTTCAAGTGCAAGACGTGCGTTTTTCATAACCAGAGGGAATCAGAAAAACAGTTTCCATCTGCTTTCAACTTTAACAAATCCCTTCCCCCTTTCGGTGATAACAGATTTATGTAAAACGACAAAAGGGACAGCATTATGCTATCCCTCTTGTCATTCTTCACTATCATCCGCATCAGAAATACATCTTTTGCAAATACCGTGAAATGTTAACCAATGGTCTTTAATAGCGAATTCAAAACGACTTTCAACGATCTTTTCAACATCTCCGAGAAGATCCTCCTGAATTTCATCCACTGTTCCACATTTGATGCATATTAGATGATGATGGAAATGAGCAGCACCTTCCTGCCGCAAATCATATCTTGATACGCCGTCTCCAAAATTAATTTTATCGACTACTTTAAGATCAGTTAGCAATTCCAGCGTGCGATATACGGTAGCAAGCCCGATTTCCGGTGCTTTCTCTTTGACTAGCAAAAATACATCTTCAGCACTCAGATGATCTTCCTCATGCTCAAGGAGGACCAAAACCGTCGCTTCACGCTGAGGTGTCAGCTTGTAGCTGGCCCCATGCAATTGTTTTTTTATCCGATCGATTCGGCTCTCCATACGACGCCCCCCTCAAACTGTATCCATTATAACAAATGGACTTTCCTTATGACAACAGAAAGGGGGCGAACAGATAATTAAAGAAGAACATATTCTATTTCAAAATGAATTGAAAGACGATGATTTCGATAGCAATCACCGCAATCGACATGCCTATTATCGTCGGTAAAGCACGTGTATTGGGTATACTCGATTTCTTCCCAATCGTTGAACGCATAAAATAAGGTGGACTGAGAATTGCACAATATACAAGAAATAAGAAACAAATAAGGAATTGGAACGGAAACCACCAGATTGCATACTCCATCATTTTCATGCCTGAACCAAGTAGATAGGCAGATGACATGCCGAACAGAACACATTTTACTGCTCCAAAAAACAATACGGTGAATCGCGTTTTTCTGAATGACGCCAACGCAAAGGTAATTACGAAAAATAAAGCCGACGTTCCAACGGGTCTAATATACCCTGCATCATGGCCTTGAACGACTCGGGCATCATAGAAAGAAATTACTCTCTCTACTCCTGTCGCAGACATCTCACGAAACAAGAGCGCCCCACCGATATAGCTGATGGCAAGAATGACAAATAAGTGGATGAACGATAAAGAACGGACCATTGCTGCACCTCCGCATAGTTTACCCCGCATTAACGGGCAGGCCGACTAGAAACGTGACGTCCTGTACGTCATAAGACTCCCATTCAAGGTTTGGCGTAAGAAGAAATTGTAAATGGGAGTCAACTGCCCGTAAAAACACGATTGGTTCAATATATGCTTGTCCGTTCTAATTTAGGTCACTTTGATAAAAGGTTTTTGACATAAAGAACAGCGAACGCAGTTTTTGCATCGTAAATTTTTCCTGACACAACCATTTCTTGCGCTTCTTCAAGTGTCACTTCTAGTAGACCTATGAATTCATCTTCATCCCCTGCAGCAGGGTTTTCTATTTTATACAGATTTTGTGCTAGATACATATGAATTACTTCATCTGCAAAACCAGGAGACGTTGCGAAGGACTGGATGTAGGTGAATTCTTTCGCACCGTACCCCGTTTCTTCTTCCAGCTCGCGGACCGCGGTCACTGCCGGTTCCTCTCCCGGATCTATTTTCCCCGCCGGAATTTCAATAAGTGTCCGTTCCAGCGCTTTTCGATATTGTTCAACGAGCACAATTTTCCCATCAGCAGTAATCGGAATGACGGAAACTGCCCCCGGATGTTTGATCAATTCACGTGTCGCTTTCTTGCCATCAGGAAGTTCTACCTCCTCAATACGGAGTGTGATAATTTTTCCTTTATAAAGAGTTTCTCCTGAAATGGTTTTTTCTTCATATTTATTCATCATTTTCAACCCTTTCTTATAGAATTTCTGATTCCATCATTGTACCATGGACAAAACAGGAGGTGCTTTCATGAAGAAAAGAGAGTTAGGTAAAAGCGGTCTATACGTTTCCGAAATCGGACTCGGTTGCATGTCTCTGCCAGATGATTTGGCTACATCAAAAACCATCGTCGACGCAGCAATTCACGCAGGCATCAATTACTTTGATACAGCCGATTTATATAGTGGCGGTATAAATGAAGAAATTCTAGGGTCGGCGCTGAAAGGAAAACGGAAGGACATAATCCTCGCTACGAAAGCCGGTAACAAAATGAACTCTGATGGTAATGGATGGACATGGGATTCATCTAAAGAGCATATTATGGAGGCCGTCAAAAATAGCCTATTACGCATCGGGACAGATTATATCGATGTCTATCAGCTCCATGGTGGGACAATGGAGGACAATGTAGAGGACACCATTGATGCATTTGAAAGCTTAAAAAAAGACGGGCTTATTCGGCAATACGGTATTTCATCGATTCGTCCAAATGTTATAAAGCGATTCTTGGATACTAGTTCAGCAGTCTCTGTCATGATGCAATATAATCTGCTTGACCGTAGACCAGAAGAATGGTTTCCACTGATCAGCGAGGCTGGTGCCTCTGTCATTACGCGAGGGACCATTGCCAAAGGATTTTTGACAGATGAAGGATTGGCTAGAGCAGAAAAAGCGAATGGATTTGTTGACTATAATGCTAGTGAACTTACACGTACAGTCGAAGCGCTTAGTGAACTATCAGAAGACTTACATGCAACAGCGATTGCTTTCGTACTACGTGATCAAACTGTCGCCTCCGCTCTCATAGGCGCGAGGACGACTAAGCAATTGGTCGATTCCATCATTGCTTACGAGAAAAAAGCGACAGACGAAGAAATCAAACAGCTAGAGAGTATTGCGAAAATACACAACTACAATGAGCATCGCGTTTGATTCTCGGCTAAAGGAGCAAACATCAACTAATTACGCTGAATCTAAGTACTGTCTCTCAGTATCAAGGCGTTTCTTACTGTACAGAGGCCGCCCATCCTGTTATGACCGGCATGGAGCTCGTTATGCTCGCCAAGGGCACACTTATGACCGCCAAGGCTTCAATTATGATCGGCATCTGTCGTATTATGCTCGCCACGGGTTACTAGCACAAAAAAGGAGCTACAAACCACTAGGGTTTAAGCTCCTTTTTCAATGTAATAATATGTAACTAACTCACTTAAAAGATTCCATCTTCGTTAGCTCGTAGAAGTATTTTTCCAGACCTATCGACACCTACCACTGCACTTGCTTGCCACCCACGTGCAAATCGACAATGCCAACCAAAGCCGCACCCGTTAGTTGAATAAGAAAATTCTTAATCGACCTTTAACTTTATAGCTCTCGTTGTAATAAAAGTTTTAATATGCTTGTCTAAAATCCTTGTTCCACCAAAATCATCTTCATAAAAACCTGAAATAACAAACCCTGCTTCAATTTGCCCTTGAATTTGGTCTTCCAATGTATGTGCATACTCTATTGTTTGACTTGAATTTATATAATCTTGAACTTCATCCTCTAGCAAATGATCCAATGTCGAAGAAGGTATGGAATGTTTAACATCAAGAATACCTTTTCTTTCTTGGTTATCGTCAAAAATCCATAATAAAGGATTAGTAAATCCAGCAATTAAAATACCTCTATCTTTTAAAACTCTTGAAACTTCCTTCCATACTAGATGAACATCTTTCACAAATAAATTAGAAACAGGATGAACAACCATATCAAAATATTCATCTTCAAAGTCACTTAGGTCTGACATATCACCTTGTACCGTTTTTAAAGTTAGTCCATCACGTTTAGCTACATTTTCATCTTGCTGCAATTGCTTTTTAGATATATCAGTAACTGTTACATCTGCTCCGGCCGCAGCTAAAATTGGTCCTTGTTGCCCTCCACCAGATGCTAAACAAAGTATTTTTAATCCATCTAAAGATTTCGGAAACCAATTTCTTGGAACCGACTTTTCAGTAGTTACAGTAATTTCCCATTCACCATATTTACTTTTTTCAATAATTTCGCTACTTACAGATTGGGTGTATCTAGACCCCTCTTCAACTTTCTTATCCCAAGCGTTACTGTTTTGCTTTGTTGTATCCATTGTAAGACCTCCTATTTTGGCTAGGTTGCTTTTGTGTCACCTTTATAAAGCAAACTGCCGGTTAGTGCAAGAAGGGTTAACGGGGGCTCTAGTGTTTATTTATTACTTTTGGATGCACTCTTCTGAAGGGTGTAATGATAAAACTTTTGGTTTTCAATTTCAATTTCTCCCAAATAATTAAATCCACTTTTTTGAATAACTCTATTTGAACTTACATTTCGAGTTAAAACAATGGCATTTAAAAGATCCACATTTGTTTTATCAAATAAGTAGTTAATCAATCCTTTTACTGCTTTTGTTGTATATCCTCTATTTCTATAGCGCTTTGAAATAGCATAACTAATCTCTCTATTAGGGACAGGTAGCTCTTCTTTAATTCCCGTATTGCAAAAACCTATAAACTCACCAGTTTCCTTTAAAATAATCCCTAATTTCAAAAAATTACATTCTTCAATAGTAGGCACTGCTGATAAAAAATCTTTATTTGACGGGATTTCATAACTTGTTACCCAGTCTAAACGTTGTTCTTTTGTTGAAGTCCAATCTGCTAAAAATTCATTAACTTCAGATTGTGAAGTGATTTCATAAATGGCATCAACATCTTCAACACTAAATTCTCTTAGTAAAATTTCTCCACAGTCTATTGTAAATAAGTCGTTCATGTTTCAATATACTCCCTCAAACATCTTATTTTATTGCTTCAACAAACCTTTTTGTAATATCCATAGGTCTTGTTATGGCTGTTCCAACAACAGCTGAGTAGGCCCCTAGTTCGAACACACGCTTAAGTTGTTCCGGCAACCAAATGCCACCTTCTGCGATAATCGGGATAGGAAAATCCTTCACAAGTCTTTCGATCAATTCTGTATCTGGTAAGCTTGTCCCTTGCGTATATTCGGTATAGCCACTAAGTGTCGTTCCTAAACAATCAAATCCTAATTCATAAGCACCTTGCGCTTCTTCATACGTTGAGCAATCGGCCATGAATACTTGATCACTATATTTCTCACGGATGGTAGGGAAAATTTCGCTTATGAGCTTACCATCAGGCCTTATCCTATTGGTTGCATCTAGCGCAATAATGTCCACACCTTCTTGATAGAGCAAATCTATTTCTTTTATAGTCGGTGTGATGAACACATCAGATCCCTCGTAAATACTTTTAATAATGCCAATGATCGGCAAATCCACAGTTTTTTTAATCTCTCTAATATCTTCAATACTATTCGCTCTAATCCCTTTAGCTCCGCCTTTCATTGCGGAATAAGCCATTTTCCCCATAATAAACGGGCTGTGCATGGGTTCTTCAGGTAGTGCCTGACAAGAAACAATAAGTTCATGCTCTATGGCAGTAAAAATTTCCATTTTAGTTTTCAGTTGATCACACCCCCATTAACCTTATTTCTATTTAAAATACTCCTTAAACTCATTTGCAAAATTATGCCCCATCATCTTATAGCCTTCTGCATTTGGATGAAGTTGATCGGGGAGCAAGCCCGCGTGTTTTTCCCCCAGGATATCCAACCCATTTATATAAAAAAGGTGGTTATCACCGTTTCTTCTAAATATCTCTACAATTTCTTGTACTTGTTGTCTCATTTCAATAAGCGTAAAACCAGCTGAATTAGTTGTTTCCTCTCTAAACGCCCCAAAAATAGGAGAACTTAATACAATTGGAACAGTTGTATGTTTCTCACGAATAATTTTTATAAATCCAATGATAATCGCTTGAAATGTTCGCTCATTATAACTGTTTGCACCATATATATTTATACCCGCACAAAGGGAAATGAAGTTAACAGGCGTATCCCTAATCGTTCTAGCAATCATTGGTTCAAACTGGCATTGTCCACTGAATCCCAGACAGGTTAAATCCAAATCCAATTCGGCCGCGGTAATAGCGGGCCATGTCTTTGAAGGACTTTCCGCCGCGTGGCATTGAGTGATGGAACTCCCATAAGCGAGCCATTTTTTCCTTAATGAATTAGGAGAGTTCCAATTCGCATCAATAGCAATATAAACATCTCTTACGGCAACTTTATGTTGCTGAGACAAATAGATTTCAACAAATTTATTTTTTGCTAAAAGACCATCCACTGTAAAGGATGTATCCTTAGGACTAACAATTATTGTCTTCACTAATTCTCTATCAATTAGGAGATCGAATTCCACTTCAACTTCAGATGCCGCCAATTCCACTTTGATTATTGGTGAATTTGTTTCGAACGTTATTCGAACGCCTGCCGGTATTTCTGCGGTTCCGTTAAGTTGATTTGGCGTATAAAAATCTTTTTCATCATAAAATATTCTCCACGGACTAATAAGTCCTCCACTTTTTTCAAGCGATATGGCACCCAACACTGTTTCTGAATTCAGGAAAATTGGTTTCATTTCTACACCGCCAATTACGTCATTTTAATTTTGAATCCGATATTTCATTATTACTTCGTCAATCCTATTGTTAATTCCTTCAATTTTTTCGAAATCTTCTCCAGACACCGGCTCCAATGGGCCTCTAACGCTACCAATATTTACGCCTCTTAGTTTATAGATTTCTTTAATAACAGAGTACATTGAACCATTCAATGAGCATAATGCAATAATGATGTCATTAATGTCATGTTGAATTTTTCTCGCTTCCGAGAAGTTACCTGCTGATACAAACTCTTCTGCTTTTAGAAACAACTCTGGCATCACACCATAAGTGCCTCCAATCCCGCTATCTGCGCCAATTAATCTTCCTGATACATATTGTTCATCTGGACCATTAAAGACAATAAAGTCTTCATGAGCTGTCGCTTTAAATCTTTCGATATCTATGACTGGCATCGAAGAATTTTTCACACCTATTAACTTGTCGTTCTTTAATAACTTCTTGAGTAATTTAATTGAAAGACTATATCCGGTCGTTTGAGGGATGTTGTAGATAATAAACGGCAAATCCGTCGAATCCATAATTTCCGTCCAGTACTTTTCAATTGCACTTTCAGGCAGTTGAAAATAAATTGGCGGTATAGCAGACAACGCATCATAGCCCAATTCTTCCGCATACTTCGCTAATTCAACACTGTCCTTTGTTGATGGCGCTCCGACATGGGCGATTAACGTAAGTTTTCCCTTCAAGCATTCGGCAACATATTTCAATGTCGCCTTTCTTTCCTCGAGATTTTGATAAATACACTCCCCCGAACTTCCACCAACATAGAGACCTTGTACGCCTTTTTCGTAGAGATGGTTCGCTAACACCTTAATTCTTTCTGGTGATATCTCTCCTGATTCATCATAACAAGCATAGAATGCTGGAATAATTCCTTTATACTTATCTAGTAACATATTCTGTTCTCCCCTCTTATCTAAATAAGTTCGATACCTATATATTTATGTAATCTGGGCGAAGGCGCCTTATAAGGGGCGACTTTTCGCCGAGCGTCGAAGCAATTTTTCATTTGACTGAGCCCATCGTAATGCCTTGTGTAAAGGACTTTTGGAACAGTGCGAATATGACAATCATCGGTAAAGAAGCAAGTGCAGCACCAGCCATCATGACCCCGTAATCGGTCTTATGTTCACCCTGCATTGTAGCGATTCCTAGTGGCAGTGTCATCATTTCCGTTGACCGAGTGATTACAAGTTGGCTGAAATAATCGTTCCAACTTAACATGAAAGTGAAGATCGCTAAAGCACCTAAGGCTGGTTTAAGCATTGGAATAACAATATGCCAAAACGTACGAATTTCACCACATCCATCCATCTTTGCAGCTTCTAAGAGTTCATTAGGTATCGTTTGAGAAAACTGTTTCATAAGGAAAACACCGAAGGGCCAGCCGATTGCCGGAATGATTAACCCTTTATATGTATCTACCCATCCGAAATCCGCTAGCATTGTAAATAATGGAACTAGAATAACTTGTTTAGGTAGTGCCATTGCAGCAATTAGTACGATAAAGATTAGCTTGCGCCCTGGAAACACTTTTTTTGCAAGGACAAAACCCGCTGTAGCACTTACAAAACAGACTGCAATCATTTCACTGCTTGCAATAAAGAAACTATTAAATGTCCAGCGCCACACTGGATTACTAAATAATGTTACCCAGTTATCCAGTATTGGTTTTAATGGAAACCATTCTGGTGGTATCGTTATCGCAACAACTTGGGCTTTAAATGCCCCCGTGACGATCCAATAAAACGGAAAAATGAAGAATAGTGCAGAGAGAATCAATAATAGAGTAGAAATTATTTTTAATGCACTTAATTCACGAAACCATTTTTTATTTGGAGATAGATTAAATTTTTTCTTCCTGTTTAACTGAGATTGTGTTTTCACGACGTTCCCCTCCCTCTAATACTCAACATCATTGCCTAAGTATTTAAATTGAATGATAGAAATCACTCCAATGACAATAGCTAGAATGACACCCATTGCAGAAGCTAAGCCAAAATTACCGAGGAGAAATGCTTGTTGATATACGCCATACATCACGGTCGATGTGCTATAAATAGGACCTCCAGAGGTTAGCAATTGGATGAGAGCGAAACACTGAAACGAATTAATTGTCGTAATGACTATCACATATAAACTTGTGGGCATCAGTAACGGCCATATAATTTTCCGGAAAATTTGTCCCGGCGTTGCTCGATCAATCTGTGCCGCTTCAATATAAGTAGTTGGAATATTACCGAGTGAAGCAACATACAAAATAATCGGCTGTCCAACGGAAGTCGTGATTAATATAACCGTAATCGCCATCAAAGCCGTTTTGGGATCTCCCAGCCAGGAGACCGGCTCTATTCCAAAAAAACTAGTAATATAATTCAGGATTCCAAAATTCGGATGATAAATCCAACCCCATACGACAGTGACACTTACCACTGAAGTCACTGCAGGCAGATAGAATATACCTCTACAAAATGATCTTATAAATTCGCTTTTCTTATAGATGGACATCGCTACAAAAATAGAAAAACCAATAACGATAGGAACAGCAACTGCGACAAGTACAATCGTATTAATCATAGATTTATGGAATGTTTTATCATGATAAAGCGTTACATAATTATCCCATCCAATAAATTCAAAACTTGTAATGTTGTAATCGAAAAAACTCATGTATATTCCTCTAAGCATCGGATATACAACAAAAATAAGGAAAAATGTTAACGCAGGTAATAAAAATAAATAGCTCATCATCCAGTCACGTAATTTGTTTTTGTTTGGTTTACGAATGGTAGCTAACATTCTTCTTTCACCCCAATCTAGTTCTTTATGTAAAGGAGCAGCTTATAATCACTGCTCCTCCTCTCCACTTTAATTTTTAATTTGCTGCTTTTGCCTTTTCAATCGTAGCATTAGTTTTCTCTGCAAATTCATCTAGCGCTTCTTTAGGTGTTTTTGTTTCAAGGATTGCTTCTTGCAATGCCGGGAACCAGTGAGTACGTATTTCCGCATAGCCATCTGCGATCGTTGGTGGATCTGTAATGAATTTACGTGCCAGCTCTGAATAATCATACTCTGACCCTTCATATAGTCCTGTGATAGAATTACGCGCTGACAAACCTCCAGTTTGTATTAAGTTCTTCTCGCCCCATTCAGGATCATTCACGATGAAGTCAACCAATTTCTTTGCTGCTTCAACTTTTTTATCGTCATCATTATTGAAGACTGCTAAACCACCAAGAAATGGTTCAAGCTTTGGATCTGATCCGTCCGGTGTTGGATAAGGAAGTAAAACATCCTCAAAGTCTTCTGTTTTATTTGGAGCAAAAAGTGATTTAAGTACAGCAGAATAGTTAATTGCAAATGCCATTTTACCTTGCAAGAATAAATCATTATGATCCCCAGCGTCTAACGAAGCAGCGCCTGGTGCCACCAACCCGTTTCTTGAAGCTTTTACAACCCATTCAAGCCCTTTAATACCGCTTTCTGAGTTAATTGCAGTTGCACTATAATCCTCATTCAAAAATCTACTAGCACCTAGATTTGTAATATATCCTCGAGTTCCCTGATCCCCTGCAACGCTCTTTGCATAGAATCCAGATGGAATGATGCCCGGAGCCTTTTCTTTAACCGCAAGTAATGCTTTCTCATATTCTGCTACAGTCCATGTCCGATCTGGTCGATCTAATGGCAGCAAATCCACTTCGCCGATTTCCTCAAATAGAGTCTTGTTGACAGCCATCATGAATGGGCCTGTATTGAATGGATACATATAAACTTGATCATCTACCATTGATTGCTTCATCAACGCTGGAGAAATATCATTCTTCACCTCATCTGGCATCATGTCATTAAGTGGCGCAAGTAACCCTTTCTTCCCCCAGTCAATGATCCGCCCAGGAGCGTCGTAGATCATATCTGGCGCTGTGTTCGTAGCAATAGCTACATTCAGCTTTTCAGGTCCACCTTCAAAAGTAAGCATCTCTAACTTCACTTTAATATCTGGGTTTTTTTCATTGAAAGCCTCTATGATTTCTTTCTCATACTTACCTACTTCTCCATCCAAAGCTTGGAAGTTCGGGAAATTCCACCACGTTATTTCCACCTGTTTGTCGTTACTAGGATTTTTGTCTGCGTCTTTACCACCTTCGCTATCTTCAGCAGCGTCTTGACTACAAGCCGCCAAAAATAGTGATAGTACAAGAGCAATTGCAACCAACAAGTTGAAACTCTTTTTCGAACCTTGCATAGTATCTCCCCCTATTTTTATTTTCCGGAAACATTGGTAAGCGCTTTCATTTCCTGTTTTAAGCATAAAGTCAATAACCAATCATGACAATCCCACGAACTTTACATTCATAGCTCTATTCTGACATGAATGCTTCATACCTTCTTGAAATCTTCAATAATTCTAATATGTAAATCACTAACTCCAAAGAGGCTTCGGTTTCAGAAAGATTTAATCTTCTACGAATTGATTGTTGGGGAATTATTTCTTATCGTGTACACTTAGATTAGAATTCTAGAGGGCTTATACTATAATCCTATTAATCAACAACTACTATCAAATCATATTTGGGGGAATACGATGTATAAATTGATGATTGTTGAGGATGAACCTCTCATACGTTCGGGGTTAAAGCAATATTTTGATTGGAAATCATTAGGTTTCCACACAATTGTTGAGGCGGAAAATGGAAAAGACGGAGTGGATACAGCTTTAATAGAGCTCCCTCATTTAGTGATTACAGACATTCGTATGCCTATAATGGATGGACTTGAAATGATTGGACAGCTTCGACCAAAACTACCCGATACCCTTTTCATTATCTTGACAGGACATAATGAATTTGAGTATGCGCAAAAAGCTATTCATTATGGCGGTGTGTATGATTATTTACTCAAACCGTTGCAATACGAAAAAAGTTTTTCAGTTATTATAAATTGCATAGAAAAAATACGACTTAAACAACTTACAACACAATCCTTCGAACTGCCGACAGGAAAAGACTTGAATCTAAGCACAGATCAAGAGGCTGATATTGCGCTCGCAGAAGTCCATAATTCAATACATTTAATTGACAAGAATCAGGCTAACCTAGATGGCCTTCAACTTTTCACAAAAATAGAGTCCTATATCAAACAGCATATCGATCAAGAAATAACTCTTAATATGGTCGCCGAACATTTCTTTTATAATCCATCTTATTTAAGTAGGTTATTTAAAACAAAATTAAATAAAAACTACATGACTTTTGTAAGTGAAATAAGAATTAAATATGCGTTACAGTGTTTAAAAATATCGCAATATTCCGTAACCGAAGTATCTATTATGTGTGGTTATAAAAGTTATAAACACTTCGTAAAAGTATTTAAAACTATCACTCGAATGACACCGACAGAATATAGAAAACAGTTACGGTTATGATGCTATGAACCAATTAAAAAGCTTCTTACAATTATTCCGATTCAAACACGTCAATCATCAAATATTTGTCCTTATGATTCTAACGATTACCATTCCGCTGTTGATTTTATCCGTAATGATTTATATATTTTCAATCCAATCAGCTAAAAATGAATATCAAAACAGTTCGAATCTCATTCTTAACAATTTATCATTTAATTTCGATCAATATTTGCAGAGTATCGAGATGGGTGCACTTACAGCACAGATGGACAGTAAACTACAAAACGCACTTGAGAACTGGGGGGTAAATGATTCAGAACGCGACAATGTTCAAAGTTTAGAATATGAAAATGCGATTGAACATTTTATTAGTACAATCGAAATAACAATTGAGAATGTCGATAGTGTCCAAATTTATATAGGTGACCGCGTATTTTATTCGACTCTTAAAAAATCCGTTTACGATGTAAGTAACTTAACAAATGAAGAATGGTATAAACAAACCATTGCGCAAAAAGGGAAAATCGTTTTATTTGGTACTCACCAACCATTTAATCGGGTTAATCCCAATGAATCTGTGATATCAATCGCAAGAGTGATTAACAAAAGTGGAAGCAGACAACCGTTAGGTGTTTTGCTTATTGATATCCGTTTAGATTCATTACGTAACATCCTGGATTTATCAGAAAATCATAATCGGAATTTTGTTATTCTCGATCCTATCGGCACCGTCATTTACGCTTCTGACCTTGATCAAATTGACTCCGCCATGGCATTTAAACCAGCTATCCAACCTCTCCTAACAGATTCAAATGAGGAGTTTGGAAACTTTTACGCACCAGTAGACGGGGTCTATTCATTTTTTAATTTTGTTACTTCCCCCTACTCAGGCTGGACAGTTATTCAGTATATAGAAGAACAGGAAATGACTAAACATGCGGACATGCTTCGCAAAGTTATTTTAGGGTTAGCTTTCTTTTCCATTGGTATGGCTATGTTATTTATGGTGATCTTATACATACGTGTAACCGAACCCATTATCTACTTAAGTAGGCAAGTGAAAATGATTGGAAGAGGAAAATTCGATGTTAACTTGACTAGTAAACGTCAGGATGAATTTGGCGGACTTTATCAAGGGATTAGTAAGATGGTGACGGACATACAGGATTATATTGAACGTTCCTCTGTCTTAAAAGCACAACAAAAGCTAGCACATTACCGTGCACTAAAAAGTCAAATCAATCCACACTTTTTAGCAAACGCGCTTGAATCGATTCAAATGAAAGCGGTGTTAAACAAACAACGTGATATCGCTGAAATGATTGGAGTACTCGGACAGTTGTTTCGAATCAATATCCAAAGTGGAAAAGAAACGATCACATTGGAAGAAGAAATGACCCATATCCGCCTGTATATCCAAGTACAACAAATGCGATTCGGAGATAAAATTCAGTATATCGAAAACTTAGCCCCAACTAGTGAATCTATGCGACTATTGCATTTCTCCCTTCAGCCCCTTGTCGAAAATGGGATTGTTCATGGGTTAGAGCGCAAGTATGGAGCTGGAGTACTCGAAGTTTCGTCTACTTTTTCCGGTAAGGATATGCTAATTTTAGTGAAAGATAATGGGGTCGGCATTGATGAAGAACAACTTCGGCACTTGCAAGATCGCCTTGCACAGGTTTCCAATACATTAACCGAAGAACATATCGGGCTTAAAAATGTACATGATCAAATTCGGTACTATTATGGTGATCAATATGGTATTGAGATTGATAGCTTACTCGGAGTAGGTACAACGGTAACTATACGAATACCAGCTAGACCATGAAATTGACAAAATATGAAACAATACTAAAAGCATCATGCTCCTTTGATATATCTAAAAAAACAAATTAAATGGTTAACATTATAAAACGTTGGGTATTACAATAATATGCATTATCCAACTTAATAAACTTTTGGAGGAGATTGAAATGGATTTGAAACTTAATGGTGAAAAGAAATGGTTGAAACTTGGAGCAGCAACATTACTCTCAGTCGGAATGCTTGCTGCGTGTGGAGATGGGGATGACGACGATGTTGACGTAGATGTAAATAATCCTGTAGAAGAAGTCAATCCAGACGATGGTACGGATACAGATGTGGATTTAGATACTGATGGTGGAACTGATGATGGAACAGATACCGATGTTGACGTAGATACTGACGATGGAGCGGATAAAGGTGCTGACATCGAAAATGGCGGTGATGATAAGAAAGATGACGAAAATATCGAAGATGGCAGCAATGGTTGATTTGAACAACTGCAAAAGCGCTTAGCATACAAAAAGACTGGATGGCACAATGGCCATTCAGTCTTTTTTGGTATACACAATTTAATTTTCAAATAAACATTCCCGCAATTGCAGCACTCAATAATGAAGCTAACATCCCCGCTGCTACGGCGCGAACACCGAGTCTTGCAATGTCAGGACGTCGACTTGGCGCAAGAGCACCTAAGCCCCCAAGAAGTATAGCGAGAGAACTTAAGTTTGCAAAGCCACAAAGAGCAAAGCTGACGACGATAACTGTTTTAGGGCTAAGTGAAGCAATTTCTGGAGCGAATGATGCATAGGCTACAAATTCATTTAACACAAGCTTTTGACCGATGAATCCGCCTGCTGTAACAGCCTCAGACCAAGGGACACCAATAGCAAACGCAAGCGGTGCAAATAGAACGCCTAGAATTCCTTCAACCGTTAACGACTCGAAACCAATTAACTTACCGAGTCCACCTAACATGCCATTCATCATAGCGATAAGCGCGATGAACGCTAATAGCATTGCACCGACATTGAGCGCAAGTTTTAATCCATCCCCTGCCCCACGTGCTGCTGCATCGATAACGTTCACTGATTCCTGATCTTTTCCCATCTCAAATTCAGCAACATCTGACTTCTCAGTTTCGGGTATCATTATTTTTGCCATTACTAGACCTGCAGGTGCCGCCATGAAGCTTGCTGCAATCAAATACTCAAGTGGTACACCCAAAAGCGCATAACCCGCAAGCACGGACCCTGCAACAGACGCAAGTCCCCCTGTCATGACTGCAAAAAGCTCAGACTTCGTCATGTTGGCCAAAAACGGTCGGATCACTAGTGGAGCTTCTGTCTGTCCGACAAATATATTCGCCGCAGCTGACACCGATTCTGCTTTACTCGTACCGAGCAGTTTCGACAATGCTCCTCCGATCAGTTTGATAACCATCTGCATAATTCCAAGATAATATAGCACGGAAATCAAGGAAGAAAAGAAAATGATAATCGTCAACACTTGGAATGCAAAAACGAAACCAAATCCGTCAACATCTGCTGCCGGGCCGAAAACAAAGGCAACTCCTTCTCCAGCATAATTGATAACATTTTGCACCAACCCGGAAAACCATATTAACCCAGCTCTTCCTGCTTCCCACTTTAGAACGACGAATGCAAACGACACTTGTATGATCAAACCAACGGCGATAGTTCGGTAATTAATTGATTTCTTTCCATTGGATAAAAGAAATGCAATTCCTAACACCACTACTATACCTAAAAGCCCCCACAATAAATTCAACTAGTACACCTCTTCATATGGAAGTTTTCCATTTGTAATTTTGTTACTACTACGCCAATTCGCACTATGTAGAATAAATAGTTGTCTGACGTCATACAACTAGATGAGTTTAGCAAAGGAAATGACATAAGTAAATATATTGTGCGAAAAACAAGAAAAACTATGTTTTCAAAACGATTCAGCAGTTAGTATTCCACATTTTTCAGTATTTACTCTTCTTTTTTTGAATATGCTCACATTATAAGACAACGAAAAAAGAACACCCCTTTTAAGTCAATACAGTCGACCAATAGGATATTCCTTACAATTGTCCTCTATCTATATTCTGTTGCCGCTGTCAATTTTATAATGAAGAATAGATCATCTGAATTAGAAAAGTTGATTAACCGAGGACAAGGAACTGGTTATAGAATGTTTTCAAGAAAATTACTCATCCTATAATAAAGGAGATGTAATCAATTATGCGAAAAACAGTTGTCGCGCTTGGAATATTTATGACAGTTAATTCTGTATCAACACATATTCCCACTATTACTCATACAAAACAAGAGGTTCCAGCCTACGCTAAGTGGGGACAGCTCGCTATAAAAGAGACGCAATCAAAATATCCCAATGCGAATATTATTGACTATCTGCATGAAGGAAGCGAATCTAAAGTTGATTCGACAATTGAAAAATTTAAGTTATGGTTGAAAGATGGTGACAAAGAATTCGGTGTTTTTGTAAGAATTGAGTATACTACCGTGACTGAAAAAGTAATTACTATTGAAATGGAGGAAACTTCTAGATAAAAATCACAGTCGATACCATTCAATTCGATAAATCTTTTTTCAAGTAACACCAATATTAAACCCCTATAATTTGGAGTCTTAATTAAGCGGAATGTTTCTTTTTTCTTTGGGATGAATTATATGGTAGCAAGTGATAAACAGTTAGGTGAAATGGACTTGGAAGATGGGTATTAGGTAGTTAATGATACCCATCAAGAAGCTGAAGAGTTTTTAAAAAAGTTATTGATATTCCGATCATAATCACTATAAAATTCTTGTTACATCCCTCAAATACATATTGAAATCTAGATTAAAATTAAAAATAGAAGTGAAGCAACTTATCTTATAAGAGAAAACTTCGTTGAACTATTTTTTAAAAAGATGGGATTTGATATGTATTATTGGTGGATAAAATCCATCCTAAAAAATCAAAAAAAATTTGGTAAAACATATAATATCTATGGGTCTATATAATAGAAGCATTTTTCGAAAGCCCTATAAGTCCACTAACTTAAATTACTAAGACAAAATAAAACACCTACGTAAATGATTCACTTTTAAAAAGTGCATTTATCGAAGGTGTTTTTTTATAGGGTAGCTCTATTTAACTATTTTCAACATCAAAATATGTAGGGTACTTTATTCAGTTTTTAAATTTTTCTTTCGCGAAGGTAACATATTAAATAAGATATTCAACACAATCGCAGTGACACTACCCGCAACAATACCGTTACTCGTTAAAATATTGAGACTTGAAGGGAATTGTGCGAAAAGTTCAGGTACGACAGTCACACCAAGCCCAATCCCAATTGAGCAAGCAATGATCATTGAATTCTCTTGAGAATCAGTAATGATTTTACTTAACATCTTAATCCCTTGAGAAACGACCATTCCGAACATAGCAAGCATAGCACCGCCTAAAACAGCATTCGGAATAATTGTTGTGAACGCTGCGATTTTAGGAACAAAACCAAGCGTAAGCAGCATAATACCCGCGATCAAAATAACTTTTCGTGATCTGACACCTGACATTTGAATCAAGCCGACATTTTGTGAAAACGTCGTATACGGAAATGCATTGAAAATACCGCCTAGTAGGATAGCGATCCCTTCCGCGCGATAACCTTTTTCAAGATCTTTTTTCTTTATGTCTCGCTCACAAATATCACCTAGTGCAAAGTAAACCCCTGTCGATTCAACAAGTGAAACCATCGCAACAAGAATCATCGTGACTATAGCCGGCCATTCAAAAGTCGGCATACCGAAGTAGAAAGGCTCTACCATATGGAAATAGGTTGCATCCCGAACGGCTGAGAAGTCAACTTTCCCCATAAATGTTGCTGCAACAGTCCCAACAACCAAACCAAGTAAGATAGAAATAGCTCGGAAGAAACCAGTCGAAAATTTAAAGACTAGGAGAATAAAAACCAACGTTCCGAAAGATAATGCTAAATTCGACAATGAGCCGAAATCACTTGCACCTTGACCCCCACCCATATTGTTAATAGCCACGGGAATTAACGTAATCCCGATAATCGTTACGACAGAACCAGTAACTACAGGTGGGAAAAATCGTACAAGCGTACCGAAAAATCGGCTAATAACAATGACGAAAAGGCCCGAAACGATAATTGCCCCGTAAATAGCGGAAATCCCAGACTCGGTGCCAATCGAAATCATTGGCCCAACTGCTGTAAACGAACAGCCTAATACGACTGGCAGACCGATTCCGAAGAAACGGTTATTCATAATTTGTAAAATCGTTGCAATCCCGCACATTAATATGTCGATGGAAACAAGATAAGTCAATTGTGTAGAAGTTAGGCCGAGTGCATCCCCAACAATTAATGGTACCAGGACTGCCCCCGCATACATCGCCAAAACATGTTGAAGCCCTAAAGCAGTTGACTTAAGTGGATTGCTCACTTGGAAGTTTCCTCCTCACTAAATGTCACTTGTCCATTTTCGAGTGAAGCAATAATTGCAAGAGATTCTACACGGATGCCACGGTCACGGATTAGCGCCCCGCCAGGTTGGAAACCTTTTTCGATAACAATGCCAACACCTGACAACTTCGCCCCAGCCTGTTCAATGATATCTAACAACCCAAGTACAGCTTGTCCGTTCGCAAGGAAGTCATCGATTAACAAAACTGTATCTTGTGCTGTAATGAAATCTTTGGAAACGGAAATATCATTTGTTTCGTTTTTTGTGAATGAATGAACACTAGCCGTATAGAGGTGATCCACTAACGTTAATGATTTGCGTTTACGTGCAAAAATTACCGGTACACCTAGTATCAAGCCCGCCATCATTGATGGAGCAATACCCGATGATTCAATCGTTAGGATTTTCGTAATACCTGCGTCTTTAAATCGTTCTGCAAACTCTGCCCCTATTGACTGCATAAGTGGTGGATCGATTTGATGATTCAAAAACGAATCTACCTTCAGCACCTGATTCGATAACACTTTACCGTCTTTTACAATTTTATCTTTTAACAATTTCATTTTATTTTTCCTCCTTCTTGTTTTCACAATCAAGAGCCAAAAAAATAAGCCCTATGACCGTGCATCCAATCAAACCATGAGTGGAGCAATGTCATTCGAGCTTATTTGCCGAATGGAAAAGAAAGAGACATACCCAATCTAATGAGTACGACTTTTTCAATCCGTTGCTTCCCATAGTCGATTTATTTACGGCAAATCGGTAGAAACTTGCGGGCCATATCCCCGCGATTATATGAGCGAATGCTATTAGAATGTTTTTAGTATAGCATGGGAAGTTCAAAATTCAACGCCCTCTAAGTAAAAAGAGGATTCATACAATTCAATGAACGTATTATACACGGTAAATGTGTTATTGTTGATGAAACAAATAGACTTTGGAGGCATTATCTTGAACAATCCACATTCCATGTATACAAATAAAAAATTGAAATTCGCACGAAATACTTGGTTTCTTCTTATAGGAATAATTTTCATTGCGTCCACACTTCGATCGCCTCTAACATCTGTCGGACCTTTAATCTCCTCCATTAGAGAAAGTTTGGCCATTTCAAATGTGCTAGCGGGATTTCTAACGACTATCCCCTTACTCGCCTTTGCAATCATTTCACCGTTCGCTCCGAAAATTGCACGTCGCTTTGGGATGGAAGTAACATTATTCGTATCTCTCATTTTATTGACCGCGGGCATCATTATTCGTTCATTAGGCACAACACCTAATTTGCTCATCGGAACTTTCCTGATAGGACTTGCTATTGCATTTGGAAATGTCTTATTGCCCGGTTTGATAAAACTCAACTTTCCGCTTCATATCGGTCTAATTACAGGCATTTATTCTGTCTCGATGAATTTATCCGCATCCATAGCAGCTGGCATCAGTGTACCACTTGCCCATGAAACACAGTTTGGATGGGAAGGCGCATTAGGTATCTGGGCACTTTTAACATTTATAGCACTACTCGTCTGGCTACCTCAACTAAAAAACAAGAGAATGCCCGACTCTGTGAAATTGCCAACAAAAACATCTAAATCTCCTATTTTATGGCGTTCTCCATTGGCATGGAGTGTTACCTTCTTCATGGGGTTCCAATCGTTGATATTTTACACGACTTCGGCATGGATGCCTGAGGTGTTAAAAACGCAAGGAATAAGTCCAGATAGCGCTGGTTGGATGGTTTCCCTTTTACAATTTTCTCAATTACCAATGACATTCATCGTTCCCATCCTAGCAGGTAAAGTAAAAGATCAACGTTGGATTGTAGCAGGGGTAGCCCTCTTATACCTCTTGGGTTACGGGGGTATCATGGTAGGCGGAACCGCGCTCGTTCCATTGTGGATGATTATGATTGGCATTGCAGGCGGTGCGGCATTTGGACTGTCAATGATGTTCTTCTCGTTACGTACACGAACACCACATGAAGCTGCAGATTTATCAGGTATGGCACAGTCTTTCGGCTACTTACTTGCAGCCATCGGACCTGTATTATTCGGTTTATTGCACGATTTCACATCCGGCTGGACAGTTCCGATGCTGATTATTATCGGCGCAACCTTAATCGTTTTCCTATCCGGCATGAAAGCAGGCAAAAACACTTTCGTTACTCCGGAGTAAGTGCTTAGAAATAGTCGACTAACAAAAAAGTGCTGTAAACCATATTGGTTTGCAGCACTTTTTCAATGTATCGTTTTCTTACTCGACAACATGCGTTTCGATTTTATCCTTTTTGTTCATATTGACTTTAACTAAACACATCACTGTCAAAATAGCTCCCAAGTCTAACCTAACGCCAAAAATCCCCTAGAGTGCTTGCCATTTCTGCCGAGGTAGATTGATATAGTTATCTTTCAATCCTGTCAATTGTTTGCTTCAGCTGCTCCTTATCATATGATTTCAACGGGTAATTAATCGCATTAATTCTAAATACTTCAGCAAATCGCGGATAGGTTTCATTATTCGTAAGCAGGGTATTTTACAGACTAGCACCAACACTACGAAAATCTTAGGAGGAAAATTGAAATGGCTGACAAAAAAATTGTAGGTACATTCCAAAGTGAAACCCAAGTCTTGAATAAAATCGATGAGTTAAAAGCCCAAGGTTATACTGAAAATGAAATTTATATTGTGACAAATGACGCGGATACGTTATCCATTGTCCGAGGGGAAACAGATGTGGAGCTCCGGTCGCCGGAAGGAAATTGGATGGACAAGTTCCTTGCTTTTCTTAGCGGAGATGAACCCGTCAAAGGTGCTTTTACTAAAATGGGATTCACCGAAGAAGAATCCAACCGTTATTTCGATGAAGTCAAAGCGGGTGGAATTCTACTCTACGTGGATCGGGAATTCGGCGATCTCTCTGGAAATCTAGAGACAGAATATCAAACAGGTTATACAGATCCTAACATCGGCTCTAATCTTGTCGTTGATGATTATGATAATCCGAATCTAGCAATGAACAGCAAAGGATTGAACACGGATGTAGAACGGGAAGAACGTCTACGATTGCATGAAGAGAAGCTCAATGTAGACAAAAAAAGATATCAGGCGGGTGAAGTGAACGTCAATAAGCGTGTTGTCAAAGATACGCAAACGGTTGAAGTGCCAGTAACCCGAGAAGAAGTGTACATTCAACGGCGTGCTGTAACTGACGAGACCGCTGCTGGAAAAGTGTTTGATGACGGCAAAAGCATTCATATTCCCGTTATGGAAGAGCGGGTTGAAGTGACAAAACGTCCTATCGTTAGTGAAGAAATTATCGTTGGTAAACGAGAAGTTCATGATACGGAAACGGTTAACGAAACTATGCGACGTGAAAAAGCGGATATCGATCGGTCGGATGGTGTACTTGATGACCATGACGGAACCGTCAATGATTCACTAGAAACGAATCAATTTGAGAGCAATGAATTAGATTATGATCCTTTAAAAGAGCGTAATCGATTTTAATAGTTTGAAAAGGAGCTTGCTTAAGTAGATCATCTACTTAAGCAAGCTCCTTTTTGGGGAGTGGCTTATATCATTTTTTGGCATAGTTCAATTGCCAGGAGACACCGAATCTATCCCCTACCCAACCGAACTTTTCACTGACTGGCGTTGCAGAAAGCGACATAAGGACTTGTCCATCCTGTGATAGCTGTTCAAAAAGCCGATCAATCTCCTCTTCTGTGTCACATGTTACAAACAGCGAAATAGATGGAGTGAATGTAAACTCGTGGTTGATGGTACTGTCAATGCACATGAACGTTTGTCCTTTAATTTTGAATGTGGCATGCATGACTGTGCCGTTTTCATGGTGAAGTACATTAAGGATTTCCGATTGATCAAAAACGGATGTGTAGAAATTCATGGCATCTTGCGCATTTCCTTCAAACATTAGAAACGTCGATATTTTTTGATCTGTAGTGCCCATCATTTATCTCCCCTAACATTTTTTCTTATAACTCAATTTCCAATACAATTGGACAATGGTCACTGCCGAGTATATGTGAATGGATAGCAGCATCTTTCAATAGTGGCTCTAGTTGATTGGAGGCGATGAAATAATCAATTCGCCACCCAATATTCCGCTCCCTCACCTTGCTCATGTATGACCACCAAGTATATGCTCCTTCTAGATTCGGATTGAAGTACCTATATGTATCGATGAATCCTTCCCCTAATAGCTCTGTCATTTTGCCGCGTTCCTCACTAGTGAAGCCGGAATTGCCTATGTTCGATTTCACATTTCGTACATCTATTTCCTGGTGTGCGACATTTAAATCACCACATAAAATGACCGGTTTCACTTCATTTAGTTTCTTTAAGTATTCACGCATGTCATTTTCCCATTCCAAGCGAAAAGGCAATCGCGCCAAATCACGCTGTGAGTTCGGTGTATAGACATTCACCAAATAAAACTGCGGGAACTCCAGCGTAAGAATCCTACCTTCTCCTTCAGTTTCCAAATCCCCAACACCATATTTCACCATTAACGGTTTTTCTTTCGTAAATACAGCTGTTCCGGAGTACCCCTTCTTCAGCGCATAATTCCAATACTGATGATAACCATCTAATTGTAAATCGATTTGTCCTTCTTGCAATTTTACTTCCTGAACGCAGAAGATATCTGCATCCACTGATTCAAAGTATTCCAAGAAACCTTTGCCAACACATGCCCTTAATCCATTGACATTCCAAGAAATTAGTTTCATTTGTATGTTAAACTCCTTTAGTTACTTCCTATTCCTATCATACCATAAAAGAACATACGTTCAACTTTTCACAATAGAGAATGGGATCACTCATTGCAAAAAAACTCTTAGAACGATTGCTCTACTATGCCTCCAACATTTATAAATTCCATTTATTGAGGTTGCTCATTTCTTCTAACAACCCTGCATGCGCAATAATATTCCATACTATAAAAGTGATAAAAGTAACTACATACACTATCACATACCATTTAAAGTTTTTTCTTTGTTTATCGGCTGAACGAATTAGTTCAGCAAACATCCCGATAAAAAGCGAGATTAGAATGATATCGGATTGCCATATATTATTCGCTGAATTAATGGGTAACATAACTTCTTGCAAGACTAATATTCCACTATCGTTATATATTGGAATATCGTATTTTTCCTTGTTAAAAAAACCTTCTTCAACAGTTATGAACGTTGAATTTTCCTCAAAATTATAATTATAGCCAATTAAATTAAAATTAGTTAGTATAGTGAACATTAACAGTAGTATCATTACTGGTATAAAAATGATGCCAGGCGGTATTTCCTTTGCAGGCTGTAGAATAACTATTCCTCCCTCGCAAAAACACTGTAGTTAGTTTATCTTATTCGCCAAAGCTATTGGAATGCCTTTATAATTGAAAATTTAAATTGAATTCAATACAAAATACCTGCACAACACACGTTAATAAATTGTGTGTTGTGCAGGTAATAAGGGAATAACATAACATCAAATCGTACCCAATTAAAAACCACAGGAAAAGGCTTTTCATTCTTTTTAAATTAGGCGCCTATTATAGAGAGTAACGTGCAAAATGATAATTAATGAGCATCAGGGAAGACTCTCTTCATTGCATCCGAAAACTCTTCAAAGAATCCTTCCACTGGTTTGTCTTCTCTGATTTTAGTTCCATATTCGTTCATTTGTTTTACAAAATCGGGGTTCATCGATACATAAACATTTTTAAAAGCAGCATTAGCCGACCTGACCTCATCCGCAATCTTATCCTCAGTTACTTCAGAACCATCCGCCCCTTCTTTCAGCACGACTGCCACATAAGCATTCGTGTCAGTTACGATGACGTTTGCGCTTTCAACTTCTTCCATTTCAACAATTTTATCCGCAACATCGTCTGCCACTTCCAGCTTTTGATCACTCTCATCATTAACATTAGCGTCTGTTGTTGAATCATTGTTGGTTGTGTCATTTACATCCGTTTCTGTTTCCGTACCTACTGCATTGTCATTTACTTCTTCAGTATTTTTCGTTCCACATCCCATCAAAGAAAAAATGATGAGCATGGTGCCAAAAACTCGCAACATTTTAGTCAATGAAAACCCTCCTTCAATTTATCAGTGAGGATAGTATGGTCGCTTTGTCTTTTTTTATGTAAACATTTTAAAATTTGATGCCAATTAAAAAATTCTCAAGCTGAAAAACTAGCTTGAGAATGAAGTGATTTATAGTACTACGTTCAGGTGACTGTTATTAAATTTTTATTGCACTAGCAACTTTATACAACTCAAGATCAATTTCAACCGGCTCATCCATTGCCATTTTTGCTAGTTCTTTGCCTAGAATAGGTCCTACTGTTAATCCTGAAGCACCCAATCCATTCGCTAGTAGAAGTCCTTTTGCTCCTGGAACTGCTCCTATAATCGGGAGGAATCCGGGGGTAAATGGACGATAGCCAACACGCACCTCTGTAAAAGTACTGTCCTCTAGTCCTGGTGCGACCGCTAGGGCTTTACCTAACACCTCATGCAACCCTCCAGCAGTAACGCGCATGTCAAACTGCTTATCATCTTCATGCGTTGCCCCAATAACTATTTTCCCATCGTCAAATGCAAGAATGTATTGGTCAGTTGGCGGCATAACGACTGGCCATTCGGCGGTTTGTGTATTTTCAAGTTGCAAATGGACGATTTGTGCTTTTTGAGCACTTACTTGCAGATGAATGCCTAGCGGCTCCACTAATTCTGCCGCCCATGCGCCGGCAGTGATAATGACTTTATCCGCTAAAAATTGACGGTCTTCTACTTGAACACCCTTGATGACATTGTCAGTAGCAATAAGCGTTGCAGACCCATGTACGAAGACCGCGCCATGCTTTTTAGCAGCACTGACCAACGCATTTCGCAAAGCACGCCCATTGACACGTGCCGCTCCGCTAATTTTAATAGATTCATATTCCCTTGAAAGTGGAGGAAATAATTCTGATGTTTCAAGGGAATTCAGTTGACGTATATCACCGATTTCAGGTGCATCATCTCGTCTTTTCATCGCACGTTCTTTCATTTCCTCTAGTTTGACAGCGTCCGTGTGCAAGCTGACCGCACCCACGATTCGGTATCCCGTTTCTGTTTCCCCATCTTCTTCAAGCTGTTGGATGAGCGACGTATAATATGCTGCCCCGCCCTTCGCAAGTGCGTACCAGGCTTTATTTCTCCGTTGTGATAACCATGGACAGATGATTCCCGCTGCCGCATCTGTCGCCTGCCCCGCATCATGGCGATCAATCACTGTCACATCCACGCCTGATTTCGCCAAATGGTATGCTGTCGAAGCTCCTAGAATTCCGGAACCGATGATAATAAATTTCTTCATAATAAACACCTTTTCCAATTCGATTTTATTCTAATCATACCAGTTCTTACGATAAAGTTTGGCGAATCAACTTGGTTTTGTGGAATAAATACGTGGCTATCGTGATTTACCAGCGACTTTCCGCGATTTCATAAAAAACACCACAACCTCGTCTTCAGGTTGTGGTGTCTCTTCCTTATTCACTTTACACAGACAACAACGCAGCATCACTCGTTAACTTTTCACCGCGAATGCGTTGGAATTCAGCCATTAGCTTTTCAATTGTCAACTGCTTCTTCTCTTCTGCTTCGACTTCTAAAATAATTTGCCCTTTATCCATCATAATAAGACGGTTTCCTAAATCCATCGCTTGCTGCATATTATGTGTGACCATCAGCGTTGTCAACTGATCCTTTTCTACGAGTTGCTTCGTCAGATTCGTGATCAATTCCGCCCTCGATGGATCTAGCGCAGCTGTATGTTCATCCAGCAGCAAAATCGATGGTTGGGTAAAAGTAGCCATTAACAAAGAAAGTGCTTGACGTTCTCCACCGGAAAGCATGCCCACCTTAGCGTTCAAACGATTTTCCAGATTCAAATGAAGTGTTTCAAGTGATTCCCGGAATAGTTCACGGCGTTTCTTGTGAACTCCCTTGCGTAATCCGCGTTTTTTGTTGCGCGAATAAGCCATTGCCAAATTTTCCTCAATCGTCATTGACGGGGCAGTTCCAGCCATCGGATCTTGGAATACCCTACCAATCATTACTGAACGTTTATATTCGGGAAGTTTCACGACACTTTCCCCTGCTATTTCAATAACACCAAAATCAGGCGTTAGTGCACCAGAAATCATGTTCATCATTGTTGATTTACCTGCGCCATTACTGCCGATGACGGTAACAAAATCACCTTTTTTCAAATGCAAGTTGATTTGATCAAGCGCGATTTTTTCATCGGGAGTTGCTTCATTGAACACTTTATTAATCTGTTGGAGTTTCAACAATTGCATTTCCCTCCTTTTTCAACACATGATCGTAAGCAGATAACCGTTCAGCATGACGTTTCGCTTTTCTTCTACTTTCCCGTCTTTTATCAAAGTACTGCGGCAAAATAAGTGCAGCTATAACGATAACGGCAGTGATTAACTTCATATCTCCCGTATCGAGAAAATCTACTCGGAGTGCCAAACCCAATACGATTCGATAAATAATAGCACCCGCAATAACTGCAAGCGTTGTTCTCATTATCGTTTTTGTACCAAAAATTGCTTCACCGATTATTACTGAAGCTAGTCCGATAATAATCATTCCGATCCCCATACCTATATCAGAAAACTTCGAGTACTGAGCAATCAATGCACCAGAAAAAGCGACAAGTGCATTAGAAAGGCCTAACCCCAGAATTACAAGCGTATCGGTATTCGCCGAGAAGCTACGAATCATCTTCTTATTGTCACCGGTTGCTCGTATTGCGAGCCCGATTTCAGTTTGTAAGAACCAATCCACAACGACTTTAATAATAAACGTAGCGACAATCATTAAAAATAGAGTTCCCCATGTTGAAGGCAAATACTGAAAACCAAGCATGCCGAAAAATTGATTAATGGCATTATCAATGCCAAGTGTACTCCAAAACGCATGGAATTTACTAAACAACGTTTCCGCATTTAATAGTGGAATATTTGGGCGTCCCACTGAAGTTTCCGACGTTAGGCCCATAATCCTTAAATTGATAGAGTACAGGGCAATCATCATCAAAATTCCTGCAAGTAATGGATTAATCTTTCCTTTAGTATGTAATAGACCCGTAACACAACCCGCGATAAATCCAATGACTATCGCTACTCCCGTTGCGAATAGCGGATGATAGCCAAAAATAATCATTGCAGCTGCAACCGATGCCCCAGTTACAAAACTTCCGTCAACCGTTAAATCTGGAAAATCCAACACTCGGAATGTGATGTACACTCCAAGCGCCATAATTGCATAGATGATCCCTTGCTCCACAGAGCCAAAAATAGCACTAAACATATAGAATCATCCCCTAACTCATTCGCTAAATTTTGCTTTCCATTCGTCCTTAATATCAAGTTCGATTGCAGTAGCTGCGTCTTCGTTCATGATAAGTTTCAAGTTTTGTGGAATTTGCACAGGTAAAGTAGCTGGTTGGCTTTCACCTTTTAGAACTTTAACGGCCATTTGACCTGCTTCATAGCCGATATCATAATACTCGAATCCATATGCCGCTAAGCCGCCACGTTTTACAGAGTCGAATTCTGCAACCATCATTGGAATCTTATTGTCATTTGCGACTGATACGACAGACTCAAGTGCAGAGACAACTGTGTTGTCTGTAATGATATAGAACGCATCTACTTTACCAATTAATGATTCTGCAGCCTGTTTAACGTCAGCTGAAGTTGCCACTGATGCCTCCACTACATTCATATCCATACCTTTTAACAATTCTTTAACTGCATCAACTTGAGAACGAGAGTTCTGCTCACCAGAGTTAAATACCATTCCAACATTTTTTGCTCCAAGCTCTTCTTTTAGAAACTTCATCGTACTTGGTATCGCGTCAGGATGATTGTCAATAGTACCTGTGACATTTCCACCTGGATTTTCATGCGTTGCTACCAGTTCAGCGCTTACAGCATCAGTAACTGACGTAAAAATAATTGGAATTTCTTGCGTTACACTAGCTGCAGCCTGTGCACTAGGTGTTGAATTCGCGAAAATCAAATCAACGCCTGTGCTCACAAGGTTATTCGCTATCGTTGTATTCGCACTGTTATCGTTCTGTGCATTTTGCACATCATATTCTACTTCAAGACCTGCATCTTCAATGGCCTTTTTAAAACCATCAAAAGCAGCATTCAAAGATGGATGCTCAACAATTTGTGTCACACCAATTTTATATTTCGTCGTTTCTTCATTAGGTTCTGTTCCTTTTTCGTTATTTGACAGTTTGGTTGCATTATCAGCTTTTTCTCCTCCACATGCCGCAAGTATGAACATAACGCTGAATATTGCTACTGCATACATTACCAAATTACTTTTCATTTCTATTCCCCCTTTTTTCATTATCGCCTTCTCTATAGAAACACTTTTGCGACGATAATTATTCGTAACAATACACTGTTTGTAAATGTTAGTCAACGGAATTTTAATTATTCTAAACATTAAAGCGCTTACAATTTCAGAATTACATATTTATTCCCCTAAATCCTAACAATTAAATTTCGTTACTAAACACATAGTATCTAAATTGTCATTTAGCACCATTTTAAACAAAAAAACGACCAACCTCGGTTTCAGGAGTTGATCGTTTTCTTATTCTCACTAATAGGATAAACCCTTATTTACAATTGGCAGCTTTTCTGTTGATTACGAAACTTTTTCATGATATTCATTGATTAATCTATCTAATTCTTGACTACATTCCACTACCAAAGGATGCGTAAATCCGAAAGTTTTTGCCCGTCTATACATAACTTTTCTCTTAATTCCAATTTGAAGCAACAACGCTTTTTCATCCCATAGCCTTTTCACAAATCTTCCTCCATATGATATATTCAGCTTCCATTTATGTGGCCTTCATCTAGTAAGTACAGAAGCAACTATTACATCGTACAACATTCTGTTCGAGAAAAATGTCGTATTAAGGGAAAATTATACTAATTCACAAATTTGTCATAAATCGCAGGAATATAAGTCGAAACTCTTGATTCTTGTGGATTCCAATACGCTTTTAATTAGAGTTAGCTAAATTTTATAACCTTTCACAGAACAATTTCACTTCAAATTCGTTGGAATACCTAGAATACAATCAGTCACTACCAGAGCGATACAGGTTAATAACGACGCATTACATTTTTCAAGTGCAATTGGCTGTGTCGACCGTCAGTATTTAACAATCGTCAATAATAACAGTTTGTGTAATTGAATAAGCAATAATTTTTCCGCTTGCACCTCATTCACAAGGAAAAGTAAAAAGCATAGTTAATCATATATCATGCTTATTTCGTCTTGAATGTTTCCTCACAATTAATGATTTGCAAAAATACGGATTAAAATCGTTTTTTAAGCCATATTAAAAAGGAACATATTTGTTGAAATGGAGGGTTTTTTATGGGAAAAGATAATCAAAAAGGAACTGTAAACAAGGCAGCTTCTGCACCACCTACATCAAAACGACAAAAAACAAAGTCGAGCACTATGAAAGAAGAAATTTCTCTGGAGTTAGCTGAACTCGGAAACCTGAATCCGCTGCATGAACCGATGACTACAAATGACCGAAAAAAGAGTGAATCGGAAAAGACCTACAAATAACTGAATATGAAATTAACTAAAGAGGCAGTTGATAACCACTAGGAGTACAATCCTAGTGGTTATTTTTTGGATTGCGTTACGGTAAAAACATGATAGTTGTTGAAATCTCGTTAATATGTTCCTTATCTGCCCATAATATAAAGTAATTATAGGACACCCCATCAATCGTTTGTGGACTTGGATATTCTGTGATAAAAGCTGCCTGCCCTTTCATTTCAATTGGTTGGTCAGCAGAAGGTAAAATTGTGCAGGACTGTTCATATGAATTTTGTGTTTTGATTATTTGTGGCGCCGAGCCATAGGGCATTGATTTCTGATAAGCTACGTCATGACATACCCTGTCAATTGAATTCGATCCTACAAGAGCTGAAATTTGAAAAAAGCCATCATCACCTTCGTACCTTTCATCATTCACCCTCTGCCAACTTGCAGGATATTGAAAGTTAACACCAAATTTTTCACTCGTAAATTCCTTTTTCAACAAATCTAGAATCGACGTTGGTGACCATTGCACTGACACGATATTTACCCCTTCAATAAGTCGTATTGGGACGGGATGACCTAAATCGATCACCCACATCTCAGTAGCAAATTCCTGCTCTTTACATCCAGAAAGGTAAGCAATTCTTCTTCCATCTGGTGACCATGTGACCGGAGTAGAAAAACAATTCGAAATCGCCCATATCCGATCCTCGCTCCCTTGACGGTCCACAGTTCTAATTTGCGCAAAGTAGCCTCTATCCTCAAATGCGGTTGCACTATAGGCAATCCGTAAAGAATCCGGAGACCATTCTGGGAAGTAGTTTTTGCCGTTTGGTCCACCCTTCACTTCATGTACAGCACCTGTAGCAATTTCCACGGTGTAAATGATTGAAACACTTGCTCCTGGTGTTGTATAGAAAGCAAAAGTACCATCAGGCGATAAATGTGTATCATGAAGAGGACCGTTTGTATTTCTAGTAATTTGCTTTTTAGCCGTTCCGTACGTATTACTTCGGAAAAGCTGACTTATACCAGAACTATCAGGCGCTTGAAACAGTAACTCCGTGCCACTCGGAAACCAACTAACATCTGATGCGCCGGATTGCATAATTGTCTCCGCTTCATGAAGCGTGGCGTTATACAACAAGATCATTCCTCGAGCTACATAAGCCAAACTGGAACTATCCGGAGACCAATCGAGACTAAAATCTACTCCTACTTCCAACTGATCAATACCGGCAATTAAACCCGTTTCAGCGTAAATAATATAGATAATTCTATCCTTCCCGACAAATGCAATTCGATTGCTATCTGGCGACCAAACTGGCTTTGAGAATACATCACCTAAACCATTTGTAAGCAGTTTATTTTCCCCAGTTCGCGGATTATAAACCCAAATATCGTACTGCCCTCCACGATTGGATGTATATGCAAGAAATCCTGGGTAACCCGTAGGAGCGTAAGGAACGACTAACTTCATTCCTGGATTAATCCCCGTGGACGGGAGTTCATTGACCTTCTGTAGATACCCGGGGTTAATTTGACCATCTGTCGTTACGTTGAAACGATTAGCAATTTTACTCAATGTGTCCCCAGGTTGGGCGACGTAATAAGAAACACCAGGCGGTATCTGGAGTAACTGACCAACCGCTAAGACATAAGGTGGACTAAGCCTATTTGTTTCAGCTATCAAAGAAGCAGGAACACCAAACGTTTGGGAAATTCGATCCACAGAATCACCCGACTTCACACGGTACTTATTGACACCAGGCGGAATTGATAGCTGTTGCCCTACAGAGATTGTATACGGAGACGTTAAATTATTTGCGGCAATAAGTGATTTCACTGGAAGTTCCCACCGCTTAGCTATGCGAATTAATGTATCACCAGGCCGAACTACATAAAAAAGTTGCATTGATAACACATCCCTTCATAATAACAATATCTGTTGAATCCGGTTCCAGTAACTAGCAACTGGGGTACGTGTGTGACCTGAGTCCCACCTTCCTATCCATACCTATGTTATTCGTCTAGTGGGCGTTATGTTCTAAATAAAGGTCTTGTTCATTGGACGATTCTAATACATAGAACTAAAAAAACGAACTGCTCTAAAAAAGAGCGGTTCGTTGTTCCAATTTTGCTTATTTATTTTTCAAAAACTTGGTGAAGCACATCACTCGGTTTGCTGTTATTTAGGTTTTTGTAAATACAGCTTGCTGGCTTTTCACGCAAAGTTTCGGCGAATGCATTTGCCAAATCAGCTTCTCCAGACACATGGATTTCTGCCCAACCGCGCTCTTTCTTCAATTTCGCAACGATTTCACCCATTCCTTTATAAAACCTTTGTAGATTTTCTCTCAGGCGAGGTTCAATTGCGTCACCTTTTGAACTTCCCATTCCAACATTATGCGCTGCCGAAGCTTTACTCCGTTCTCCCCATCCTTCCAGATTCGGGTCGAATTCGTACGTAACTTCGCCAATGACAGCTCCCATTGCTGTATCTAAAATGCGTACTTCCCCGAAGCTTGGTAAGATAATACCCGCTTCCGGATATGCTTTATACATATATTCCATTTCTTGAGTTACTGGGTGGTTTTCCCAGTGGAAGCTAGTCTTCACAGGGACTTGAACATAATGAACTGACCATAATTCTGGGTCTGCTGATGCAAAAATGACAACACCTTTACTTAGATCATTCTTATTATCCTCGACCTCTTTTTCGATTTTTGTCTTAACGGCATTAAAAGCCTTTATTTCTTTTTCGTCATCAGAAGCTTTCAAATACTCATCAATTCGCTTTAAACCACTCTTCAAATGAATTCTCCACGCACCATTTAATTGCTCTGGATCACCCGGATTGGTGTTTAAATATACACTCAATACACAACGATCTTCACATTGAAAGTTTTTTAAGGTTTGAATTTCTTTGCTTAATGACATAATTTAATTAACCTCCTTAAGTTTTGATTCTTTACTAGCATACCCTCCTGCGCTAAGTCTAAAACGAATTGCGAGTGATACTGTCACATGAAATTCATGTTTACTAGTTCAACCGGATCAAAACTCTAAGAAATTAAGGCAACATTTTCTATTTATTCACTAAGTTCAGCTTTCCACTCTTCTTTAATTTCAAGACCAATTTTAGATGCTGTCTCTTCATTGATTACAAATTTTAAATTTTTCGGAACTTGTACAGGTAATTCGGATGCTTTACTTTCCCCTTTTAATATCTTCACAGCCATTTGACCTGTTTCATAACCAAGATCATGATAATTAAAACCGTATGCTGCTAATCCACCTCGTTTAACGGAATCTAGCTCACCGACCATCATTGGTAGTTTATTGTCATATGCAACTGAAGTTACCGATTCAAGCGCAGAAACAACCGTGTTGTCCTTAATAATATACAAAGAGTCTACTTTACCAATCAATGAATCGACAGCTTGTTTTACATCTGCTGATGTCGCAACAGGTGCTTCAACAACATTCAAATCCATATCCTTTATTACTTCATGAACCTTGTCCATTTGAGCTCGTGCATTTTGTTCTCCTGAATTAAAAATCATGCCTACATTTTTCGCTCCTAATTGTTCTTTCAGGAACGTCAGTGTCTGCGGAATTACATCAGGATGTAAATCAATTGTACCTGTTACATTCCCTCCAGGACTTTCTAATGATTTCACCAACTCAGCACCTACAGCATCTGTAACTGACGTGAAGACAATCGGAATTTCTTGAGTCGCACTCGCCACTGCCTGTGCACTAGGTGTCGAATTTGCAAAGATCAAGTCTACATTAGAATTAACAAGGTTTGTAGCAATCGTTGTATTAGCACTGTTATCATTTTGTGCGTTCTGCACTAGATATTCCACGTCAAGCCCTGCATCTTCAATCGCTTTTTTAAATCCTTCAAAAGCAGCATTCAAAGATGGGTGTTCTACAATCTGCGTGACACCTATTTTATATTTCTTTGTCTCCTCATTTTTTTCGGACGATCCCTTCTTCTCTTCGCCACCACACGCCGATAGAAGCAATGCAGCACTAAAAACTACAACCGCCATTTTTCTCCAATAGTTCTTCATTCTTTTTCCCCCTTATTTAATTAAACCTACATATTTTGTGAAAATTTGATTCCTAATGATAATTTTTCATAATGCTACACTGACTGTTATTAATAGTCAATAAGGTTTCGGACATCTCTAAATATTAAGTTATCTCGTTCGAGCTATTCAAATCGGACAGTCCCTAGCATGTCCAATTTCTAAGTCGCCCATTTATTTTGCAATCGTCAACTCTTATCCATGCAAAAAACACCTACAAAAATGTTACCAAGTACTTTTTCGTAGGTGTTTCATATTTTTCTAATGAATCTGATGGCAGCTGCTATCACAATTTAAAGACACACACATGGAGTCACTAACCGGCAATGGGGTACTAGGCAGCCACTAAGTATCGAAACGGTATTAAATAGACTCATTACATCAAGCCATTATTTTCGGTTGTCTTTGTTCCAATAATGGTTCTGTACATTCTATTTCTTCACCCGTTTCAATATCCAGGAACGTACTTGTTTCATTAAACCAGCAATCTGGTGCTTTATGTCCCCAGAAAGTTTGGCGAAGTGGGTCATTTAAATCCCAGCGTTTCGGCTTTAAGTCTGGATCACTTGTTAAATAATCACCCGTGTAGAGTTCAATTCGATGGCCATCTGGATCTCTCAAATAGAGGAAGAAAGCATTGGATAATCCATGACGACCAGGTCCACGTTCAATCGAATTTGCATACCCCATACTTGCCAAAACATCACAACAATCGAGCACACTAAGCCGATCTGTCAGTGAATAAGCAAAATGATGCAATTTTGGCCCAGGTCCACTCATGAATGCTTGGTCATGAACAGTTGGCTTTCGATAAAGCCATGCTGCCCATAAGTCTCCATCTTCAGTATCCGTATACTCTGAACACGAGAATCCTAGGTGATCGACATAGAAATTATAAGCTTTTTGAACATCAGGTACTGCACAGTTTACATGGTCAATCCGTTGAATTTTCGCTCCACGATAAAGATCATAGCGCTGTAACATCCGGTCGACAGTGTGCATTTCCGCAAAAAATTCTAATGGTATACCTGAGATATCATGGGCTCGAAGGGTTCTTCCAATGGCATGTTGTTGACCTTTCGCTATCCATTTTGTTTTTAGGCCCTGTGAGATGAATAGCTTTTCAATTTCATCGAGATCCTGTTCTTTTTCCACCTTATAACTAAGTACTTCTACAGCTACTTTGT
Source organism: Sporosarcina sp. ANT_H38 (assembly GCF_008369195.1). Taxonomy (GTDB): domain Bacteria; phylum Bacillota; class Bacilli; order Bacillales_A; family Planococcaceae; genus Sporosarcina. The sequence goes on from NZ_VOBC01000001.1 coordinate 1,727,339, forward strand.
CTGCCTTTTTCAATAGTAAACTATGATGCGAATGTTCTTCTAAACCTCTTAAGTAAATATGGTTTTCATCACTTTCTGTTTCAATCATGCCTAATCCATCAACATAGAACTTACGTGACACCTGCAAATCCAGTACATGAAGAACAGTTCTCGCGATTCGAATGATTGAGAAGTCCAACGTATTCACCATACCTCTCTCTATTTTTTCCCGAACTGCTGAATACGATGTTCAGCAATTGAAACATGAATAATTTTCTGTTCAGTATAAAAATTGAAGCCGTAATGTCCACCTTCACGTCCAATTCCAGAGGATTTTGAGCCCCCAAAAGGTGTTCTTAAATCACGAACGTTCTGAGCATTCACCCAAAGCATCCCTGCTTCAACTTTATGCGCAACGCGATGTCCTCGTTTAATATCGTTCGTCCATACATAACCAGCAAGTCCGTAATCGATAGCGTTTGCCAACTTAATGACTTCTTCTTCATCTTTAAATGTCATCACTGTTAGAACTGGACCAAAGATTTCTTCTTGTGCAACGCGCATATTATTTTCAGCTTTTAATAGTAGCGTCGGTGCTACAAAGTTTCCTCTAGCGAATTCTATCGGTATGTCTCCAGTAATCACTTCGGTGCCTTCTTCTTTTGCTATTTCCAAGTATTTTTTCACCTTACTATAATGCCCTTTATCGATTAGTGGCCCCACTTCAGTATTTTCGTCAAGTGGATCACCGACTTTAATATTTTCTACACGAATTTTTAAAGCCTCAATAAATTTATCTTTGATCCCTTCTTGTACAAACAAGCGAGAGTTAGCAGTACATCGTTCACCGTTAAAAGAATAAATCCCCCAGACACAAGCATCTAGAGCACGATCGAAATCAGCGTCTTCAAAGATGATAATTGGTGATTTCCCACCAAGTTCCATCGAGCAACTTTTCAGTGTATCGGCACTATTTTTTATAATTGTTGAACCCGTCGTTGTTTCCCCTGTGAATGAAATCAGCTGGACATCAGGATGTTTTACCAGTGAATCCCCTGCTGTCTCACCGTAGCCATGAACAACGTTGAAAACACCTTTAGGAAGATCGGCTTTATGAATCACTTCAGCTAATAGATTAGCTGAAAGTGGAGATAGTTCTGCCGGCTTCAAAACAACTGTATTTCCTGTTGCAAGTGCCGGTGCAACTTTCCATGTTTCTAACATGAAAGGGGCATTCCATGGCGTGATTAATCCTGCCACTCCTACAGGCGCATGTATTGTGTAGTTGATAAATTCATCATCTACTTGATAGGCATCTCCAACAAGACGACTTTCCACCATACGAGCATAAAATCTAAAATTTTCTGAAGCTCGGCTTACCATATTTCGTGTTTGGCTAATTGGAAGTCCTGTATCAAGTGATTCCAAGTAAGCGATTTTCTCTATTTCTTCGTCAATCAAATCCGCAATACGGTAAATGTATGCCATTCTTTTATTAAGCTTCATTGTTTTCCAAGGACCATGATCAAAAGCTTCCCGCGCAGCTGCTACCGCTTTATTTACATCAGCAGATTGTCCTTCAGCCACTTCATTAATTTGTTCATTGGTAAACGGATTGATATTTTTGATAGTCTTCCCACTTAAAGCGGGAGTGAATTCTCCATTTATATAGAGTAAAATATTCTTTTGTGTTTCATGTTTATAAGAAGCTAAACCATGGACTGACACCATACTTATCACCCGTTTTCTTATTATATCTGTAGAAATAATGAATCCCATCGAATTCGCTACGACGCTAGGGAATGCCTCCCGCCCTAAGCCAAGCAGCTTTGCCGCCAGTCTTAGGGCTTCGGCTACCCCTTGTAAGGCGCCTTCGCTCAGTTTATTTAGGCATTCATTTTTTCAACAAATATATTATTTTTTATTCATTTCGCAGCAACTTCCTTGGGTAAGATTTCCAGTTCAATAAGTGATTCACGAACTTCTTGTTGTATTTCTGCAGAAGGTAAGCCTAAAGGTAAGCGAAGTTTCGGAGTGATTTTCCCCATCATGCCAAGTGCTACTTTAACTGGTGATGGATTTGTATCTTTGAAGAGTACGTCATTTAACGGCATTAATTCGAAGTGAAGATCTTGTGCTCTCGCAACATCTCCGGCAACCCATGCATTGTAAAGTTCTGCTACTTTTGTTGGCTCTACATTTGCTGTAGCGCTAATAAATCCAGCACCGCCAATTGCAAGCATCGGGTAGCAAAGCAGTTCGATTCCTGAGAACAATAGGAAATCTCTTCCACAGTTTAGTAATACACGATTGACGTGTTCAAAATCTTTATTTGCTTCTTTTACACCGATAATATTCGGGCAATCCTGGACTAAGCGTTTCATCGTACTAACTTCCATATTGACAGCGGACCTGCCTGGTATATTGTAAATAATAATTGGCGTTGTAACTGAATCTGCTACCGTTTTAAAGTGCTGATAGAGTGCTTCCTGGTTCGGTTTATTGTAGTAAGGTACGATAACCATTGCGGCATCTGCACCTAGTTCTTCTGCATATTTCGTTAACTCCATTGTTTCATCATGGTTTGTCGACCCTGTACCAGGTGCAAAAAACACGCGTCCTGCAATCGTTTCTTTTGCTAGTTCCATAACTCTTTTTCTTTCAGCAATTGTTAAAGAACTCGGTTCACCACTCGTTCCTGTAACAGAAATCCCATGACTTCCGCTTTCAATTTGCCAATTGATCAACTCAGTAAATACTTTTTCGTCAATCGCACCACTCTCAGTAAAGGGTGTAATTACAGGACAAATTGAACCTCTTAACTTTTTTTTAGCTTCTTCATATGCCAATATAATTCACTCCTTCAACGTTATTAAATCCCTGTTTACATAGTAAAATTTCTATCCTTCAAGTTCTTTTAATTCACGATATTTACCGTTGCAAAACATTAATGGCTCTTTTTCTTCGATTTTAACTCCAGTAACATGACCGATAAAAATCGTATGGTCGCCTACAACATATTCGCTATACAATTCACACGTAACAACGGCTAACGCATCTTCTAGGATTGGCAATCCTTTATAAGAATCAAATGTAATTTCAGAATCTATATTAAGCTGACCTGAAAATCGCTTCGACACATTTTGTTGGTCAGATGATAATATGTTAATCGCGAACTGATTAGCATTTTTAATATGCTGATGCATTTTCGCATTTTCTCCAATACTAATTGCAACCAACTTCGGGTTTAGAGAAATAGACATAAACGCATTCGCTGTCATGCCATGTACCTCTTCTTCAATTTCTGTTGTAATAACCGTTACGCCTGTTGCAAAACTGCCCATAGCATTTCGGAATAACCGATCATCAATCTCGTACTCTACTTGCAGCATCATTCATTCTCCTTTCCAACTCATATAAGACGTTGATTTATTTTAAAAATACTATGCCCGCTTCTTTTTTCGATTTATTTAAAAAGTTTGTAACCATATCTTTATAAGGTTGCTTATCAAATCCATCATAATAGGCATTTGACATTCTCACTGGGTCTCCAAAGAAATAATATTCATAGAGAGCTTGTCGGTTACCGAATGCACTAATAGAAATATCCCATGCTAAACGGAATAACTGTACTTTTTCCTCGCCGTTAATATTTGCACCTTGTGTGTAACGATGAACTAAGGGGCCGACATCTGTATTGCTAAAGTCTGCTTCAGTTGGAAGTGCCATCAATCCGGAAGCCCCTAGAATTTTAATGATTTCATTCATACGTTGATACATTTTCGGGAACCAATTGCGCGCTGCGTTTAGTGGTTCAAAATCTGGCGTCATATTGCCGTATTGATCGATCTTAGCATTATGCTCAGATTTGAATAAATGAGAACGCATCACTTCTAAAATAACCATGATTTCACTTGCTTTTTCTTTAACATGCATGAATTTATCAATTCCAATTGCCTCCATCATACTGATGACAACACCTAGAATGAACTCGGTTTTAACGACGTTTTTAGAGATAACTTGATGCGTCATATGTATAACCGCATTTGTCTCGGTATACGTACGATTACATATATCTGTACTTTCACTTACAAAAACTCTTTCCCATGGAACAAATACATCTTCAAATGAAATGATTGCATCACTCTCATCAAACCTAGCACCTAATGGATGATCCCATTTGCTTTTGCCATAGTCGAATGATTCACGGGATAGGAATTTTAAGCCCTTTGTATTATTTGGGATTGCAAACGCAAATGCGAATGGATCATCTGTAGTTCCTGGCGTTCTGTTTATAGTAGAGGGGAATACAACGAGCTCATCAGTAATACCGCCTAGTGTTGCCAAGAGACGACAACCATTCACAATAATTCCGTCTGAAGTCTTTTTCGTAATACGTGCGGAGAGAAATGGATCTTTTTGCTCTGCTTGTGTGAGCATCGACCTGTTTACCTGTGGATGAATTAATGTATGTGTTAAGCTAATATCATTTTCACGTGCATATTCATAGTAATTAGCTGCGTTTTTTGCAAATTGGTCGCTTCCGCCGCCTTCTTGTGCAAAAAACTGACTAGCTGTACCAAATGCCATAATACTTGTATTCAAATAGTCTGGGGAACGTCCCATCATACCGCCGGAAAAAGTCGCCCATTCAGTATGCATTTCACGTCTTTTAAACAAATCTTCTTTCGTTTTAGGTGCAATAAAAGAAAGGCCAACCTTTTTTCCAGAGGTCGGTGATGTATACAGCATTTTTTCTGGCTTCTCGTGTTGTAAATCATAAAGACCCGCAACACTTTCCACTACATTTTTAAATGCTGGATGTATGGTAACATCTTCTACTTTCTCACCGTGAATCCATACTTCCGTATTCCGTTCTTTAATACCTTCAATATATTCTTTCCCCGTTCGTGCGCCCATTCTATTCCCTCCTTATTTCGTATACATTTCCCATTCAAATTCAAGCCATCTCTACTACTTCTACTTATTGATTTCTTCTGGCCACTGAAAAAGTTTTCAGTAATTTTAATCTTCAGAACTCTTTATCTATGATGATATACTAAATCATATATGATTACAAGAAATATTTAACAGTTATTTCCTGCTGAATTTAATAGGTTACTTAACCAGTTGTTTTCACTTTCACTTAAATCTAGAGTGAATATTATTTTGTTTATACGTACCTGCTTCACTAAATTCGATTAATTCCATTGACAATGCTAAATAGCGCTCGGACATTACTAGTGAGAAATGGTCTTTCATCACTTCAAATAGCGCATCACAAACGTCTTTCATTATTTCTTCTGAGCGTCCAGCCCCTATTTTCAATACGGCATGGACAAAGGCATCATCCTCAGTACCATCTGCCACACGGTACTCTTTAAGCTCAATCGCCCTCGACCGAATTCCTCCTATCGGAAATATAGTGTCTCGTGCAATCAAGACCTTATGAATCTCTTCAAATAGTTTTTCAATATTCACTTGATCTTTAATATTATCCGTGTACTCTACAATAAAATGTGGCAAGTAGATTCCCTCCTTTTCACACTATCGATTTGTAAAGGATTCGTCCCCGATAATGGTATTTACCAAGCGTCCGATTCCCTCCACTTCTGTGACAACAACATCTCCAGCGACTGTATCGACAGACCCCTTAGGAGTACCTGTGAGAATGACGTCATTTTCACTTAACGTCATAAAGCTACTTAAGTACGCAATAAGGGCTGGAATATCAAAAATCATATCCGCAGTCGTTCCATCTTGAACGAGTTCGTTATTGATATATGTCGTCAATTTTAAATTCATCGGATCGGTAACATCTATCGCATCAACAATCCAAGGGCCAAATGGCGTACCAGTATCACGATTTTTCACGCGCAAATTGGGACGATAATAGTTTTCCAAATAATCTCTTATTGCATAATCATTAGCGACACTGTACCCTTTAACATATTTATAGGCGTCTTCTTTTTTAACATTGCGGGCTGTTTTACCGATGATGACCGCCAATTCGCATTCATAGTGCATATAGGTTACATCTGAGGGACGACGCGTATACGCTAGGTGCCCAATAAACGTATTCGGTCCTTTTAAAAAGACGAGTGGTTCTGTTGGCGCGGCAAAAGCAAGTTCTGCTGCATGATCCGCATAGTTGAGCCCTAATGCAAATACTGTTCGAGGTTCTATCGGCGTAAGCCAAGTTACTTCGTGTTCTTCTACAATTCGACCATCATCTAATTTGAGTTGCCCTTCCCATTCAATTGCTTCATGGATGGCCCCCCCATATGCTATTCGCGCTTTTCTCATATCGTCCCCCTCCATTTGGATTCTTTTTCGTCAACAATAACGTTAACCAAACTGCCAATACCCTCTATTTCGATTCGAATTTTATCTCCTATCACAGCTTGTGGTGCCTCTTCAGGAACCCCTACGAGTAATACATCACCCGGACTTAAAGTCATGAACTCAGTTACATCTGCAAGTAAACGTGAGACTGAACGAATCAAATTCGATGTGGAATTTTCCTGATGAAGAGTATCATTGATGAATACACGAATAGCTAAATCATCAGGGTTATCCACTTCATGACGAGCAATAATCCATGGACCAATTGGACAAAAACCATCACGTGCATTATGTTGAACAGCAGGACGGTATACGCTATCATGTGGCACGCTGACATCATTCACAATCGTATAACCTGCCACATAAGACAGCGCAATCGCTTCGTCCACAGCGAGAGCTTTTTTACCAATTACTACTCCAAGTGCCGCCCCTATTTCAAGCTTCGATACTCCAGCTGGCATAGGAATTTCCCCACCATAACGATTGAAAGTATTTGCCGGTTTAATATAAAGAACCGGGGCAATCGGCGGTGAACTATACGGTTTGTCATTTACAGCATCGCCAAGTCTTGCAAGTACTCCCTTATAGTTCAGCAATGTACCAAAAACCGTTCCTGTAATAGGGATATCGAGCTGTATATCATCAGTACTTAACACCCTGTCTTCTAACCTGACTGTATTCGTTTCTGTATTTACATCCACTGAAACTAATTCTCGTGTCCCTATCACTTTCATCCTTGCCAAGTTCATACGTTCCACTCCTTTAGTTAGTAGGCTATTTTTCCATAGCGCATATAACTATATTTCCTGAGAAATACTATTCTGTTTGCACAAAAAGGCGCCCTTCCTGTAGATTGAAGTTTTCAAACCACAAACTAATAGAAGAGACGCCCAAGCGTTTTAAAACAACTTATTACACCGACAACAATGCTTTGTCACTCGTTAATTTTTCGCCACGAATGCGTTGGAATTCATCCATCAGCTTTGGAATTGTTAATTCTTTCTTTTCATCTGCTTCTATTTCTAAAATAATTTGCCCCTTATCCATCATAATTAGCCTGTTCCCTAAGTCGAGTGCTTGTTGCATATTGTGAGTAATCATCAGTGTTGTAAGCTGATCCTTTTCAACAAGTTGCTTAGTTAATTTTGTAATTAGTTCGGCTCGTGCTGGATCTAGTGCAGCAGTGTGTTCATCAAGAAGCAAAATAGATGGTTGTGTAAAGGTAGCCATCAACAGTGAAAGTGCTTGCCTCTCTCCACCAGAAAGCATTCCTACTTTTGCATTCAGACGGTTTTCAAGGTTTAAATGGAGCGTTTCAAGAGATTCGCGGAACAATTCACGACGCTTCTTGTCAACGCCTTTTTTTAATAGTCGCTTTTTGTTTCGTGAATAGGCCATAGCAAGGTTTTCCTCAATTGTCATCGTAGGAGCTGTTCCTGCCATCGGATCTTGAAATACCCTTCCAATCATTTGTGAGCGCTTATATTCCGGCAATTTTGTAACGTCTTTATTAGCAATTTCAATAACACCGAAATCAGGAGAAAGAGCACCGGAAATCATATTCAACATAGTCGATTTTCCAGCACCGTTGCTTCCAATCACAGTCATAAAATCCCCTGGGTTTAATTTCAGATTAATTTGATCCAAAGCAATTTTTTCATCAGGTGTTGCTTCATTAAATAATTTATTAATTTGACTAAGTTTTAGCAACGGATTTGCCCCCCTTCATAAGCAAATTTTGATGCTCTTCTAAACGTTCAGCATGGCGTTTGGCTTTTCTATTTTTCTCTCGCTTCTTTTCAAAGAACTGAGGTAAGATCAACGCGCCAATTACAATTACAGCAGTAATTAATTTCATATCTCCCGTATCGAGAAAGTCCACTCTAAGTGCAAGACCTAGTACGATTCTATAAATAATGGCTCCTGCAATTACAGCAAATGTTGTTCGCATAATCGTCTTCGTACCAAATATTGCCTCACCGATAATTACGGAAGCTAATCCAATGATAATCATTCCAATTCCCATTCCAATATCAGCGAATTTGGAATACTGAGCGATCAATGCACCAGAAAATGCAACAAGCGCATTTGAAAAGCCAAGACCAACAATAACGAGTGTATCTGTATTAGCGGACAAACTTCGAATCATTTTCTTATTATCACCAGTAGCTCTTATCGCAAGACCCACTTCAGTTTTCAAAAACCAATCGACAACAAATTTAATGATCAACACGATAATGATCATGATGAACAATGTACCCCAACTTGAAGGTAAGTGCTGAAACCCTAGCATACTGAAAAAATTTGTAATGGAAGAGTCGATACCTAAAGAACTCCAGAACGTTTTAAACTGAATGAATAGTGTTTCAGCATTTAATAAAGGTATATTCGGACGACCAATTGAATTTGGAGAGGTCAGCCCCATTATGCGTAAATTTATTGAATACAAAGCAATCATCATTAGTATTCCCGATAGAAGCGCATTGATCTTCCCTTTTGTATGTAGGAGGCCAGTCACACATCCTGCAAGAAAACCGATTACGATAGCAACCGCCGTAGCAGCCACCGGATGATATCCGAAGATGATCATCGTGGCCGCAACTCCAGCTCCAGTTACAAAACTTCCGTCAACTGTTAAATCCGGAAAATCCAACACTCGGAATGAAATGTACACGCCAAGTGCCATAATTGCATAGATGATTCCTTGCTCTACAGAGCCAAAAACAGCTGAAAACATGTAGAATCACCTCCAATTTTATTCGCTGAATTCAGCTTTCCATTCGTCTTTTATGTCAATTCCTACAGTGGTTGCAGTGTCTTTATTCATAATCAATTTTAACTTCTGAGGAATTTGAACAGGTAAATCAGCCGGTTTACTTTCACCTTTTAAGATTTTCACAGCCATTTGTCCTGCTTCATAACCGATGTCAAAGTATTCAAACCCATATGCTGCTAAGCCGCCTCGTTTTACAGAGTCAAATTCACCGACCATCATTGGAATTTTATTGTCATTAGCAACTGAAATGACCGATTCGAGCGCAGAAACAACCGTGTTATCAGTGATAATGTACATAGAATCTACTTTACCAAGCAATGATTCTGTCGCTTGTTTCACATCTGCAGAAGTCGCAACAGATGCTTCAACTACAGTCATATCCAGACCTTTTAGTATTTCTTTTACGGCATCTACTTGAGCACGAGAGTTCTGCTCTCCAGAGTTAAACACCATTCCTACATTTTTTGCACCTAATTCTTCCTTAAGGAACTTCATTGTATCGGAAATCGCTTCAGGATGAGCGTCGATTGTACCTGTTACATTACCCCCTGGGCTTTCCATTGAGTCAACAAGTTCTGCTCCAATTGCATCTGTTACAGATGTGAAAATAATTGGAATTTCTGATGTAGCGCTAGCAGCTGCCTGGGCACTAGGAGTTGAGTTTGCGAATATTAGATCGACATCTGCGCTGACAAGATTAGTAGCAATCGTCGTATTCGCACTATTATCACCTTGGGCAATTTGAACATCATATTCTGCGTTAATTCCTCCGTCTTCTAAGGCCTTTTTAAAACCATCGTAAGCTGCATTAAGTGATGGGTGTTCTACAATTTGGCTGACACCTATTTTATATTTTTTCGAGGTCGTTTCCTTTTCCTGACCTTCCCCACCATCACCACATGCTGCAAGTAGTAATGTGGTACTAAAAATTACAGCCAACATTTTTCTCCAGCCGTTCTTCATAACAATTCCCCCTCTTTACACTGTATTAGTTAGTATTAATGTGGATCAAAGGAATTAAAGTGTGTAATGATGTGTCGAAGAAAAACTAAATCAACTTCATCATCACAATATTCAGTCTCCTTATTCGTTTAGTATACAATTCTGCTAGTAACATAGATAGGACTTTCTTCAATCAGATCGTTAACAAGTCTTTCTTTTTAATCGGTGCTGCATGAATTGCTTGTCCGATTAACCCCTCTACCGCTTCAAGTAGTCCTTCATTAAATCCGGGATGTGCATAGTGTGGGAATTTAATATCTTCTTCTTTCGCAGCCATTTCAAGCAACTGGACAAAGGAACCTGACATTTCAACAGCTCCTTCTCCAATCATATGAATGCCCTGGATGATTTCCGTTGTTGAATCAGAAATCACTTTAATAAACCCATCCTTTTTCCCAGTGATTGTTGCATACCCGTTTCCACCTAGAGCATATTGACTGACACGAATTGCCAAGTCAATTTCGCGCGCAGTTTGTTCCGTAAGTCCCACGGAAACAACTGGCGGAATTGTATGTGCAACAATTGGCATAAATGTAAGATCCACTTCCGTTTGTTCCCCTGCAATCGATGCTACAGCGGCTTTTCCTTGTTTGATTGCTTTCACTGCGAGCATTGGACCTTCCGTTACATCACCGATTGCATAGACAGAAGGGATCGATGATTGCATATTTCCGTTTACCTTTATGAATCCTTTACTTGTTTGTTCAATTCCGAAACGGTATATACCTAGCGTTTCCAAATTGGGTTTCCTTGTACCGGATACATATAGATGCGATCCACTTATGGTCTCTTCTATATTTTTATCCGTTTGAAACGTTAGTGTAATTCCGTATTCAGTCTGATTTGTTGATATGAATTCAAGTTCTTTATACACTTTTATTTTACGCTTTTTTAATAAACGATTTAATTCTTTATTGATGGATTCATCGAAAGGAAAGCCTACTTTGTCATCAATAACAATACTGACTTGTGAACCTAAAGCCGCAAAGCTAGAAGCGACTTCAAGTGCAATGTAATCTTGACCTTTTACTATCAAGTGTTTTGGTAACTCTTCCAATTTATATAGTTCATGTGGCAATAGAATTCTTTCCCCTTTTTCTTGTATGCTAGATGGCATAATTGGGTTACTTCCTGTAGCGATAATGACTTGATCAAATTCAAAAATATCAAATTGATGTCCATTTTCTACACCGATTCTGTCTATCGTAAGGAATGTAACTTTCCCACGAATTATTTCAATTTTGTTTGCATTACATAGATTCTCTACACCAGATCTAAGCTGATTGATAACTTTTTCTTTATAAGAAAGGAGCTTTTTTATATCGAATAGGTTATCAGAACTTCCAATTCCCATATCCTGAAAATGAGCTATTTCTGAGTATTTAGCTGCTGCATGTGTAAAGATTTTAGATGGGATACACCCTTCATTCAGACAAACACCGCCCATATCAGCTTGTTCAATTAACGTGACTGAGAGACCAAGCTGTGCACCGCGAATGGCAGCAGAGTAGCCGCCTGGCCCCCCTCCAATAATAATGAGATTTCTTTCCTGACTGATTTCCCCAACAACCATTTTAAATCATCTCCATCATCAGTTTGTGTGGCTGTTCAATTAGGCTTGCAAAGCGGTTCGTAAATGCAACGGCTGTCGCGCCATCAGCAACACGGTGGTCAAATGCCATGGATAGTGTCATGATATGACCGATAACGATTTCATCATGAATATTGACGATCGGTTGTTTTTTTGTTTTGTGGAAAGCAATAAGTGCCGTTTCCGGGTAATTGATAATTGGTGTTGCCCCTGTACTACCAAGGGGCCCAACATTACTCACTGTAAATGTGCTATTTTGCATTTCAAACGGTTGTAATTTCCCAGCGATTGCTCTTTCCGTTAATCCTTTTATATCTTTGTTAATTTCTTTAATTGATTTCTTATCGACATCATGGATAACTGGGACAATTAGTCCGCTTTCTGTGTTTGTAGCGAAACCAATATGATAGTTTTTCTTAAGTAATATCCGATTATTTTCTTCGTCAAGTTCGGCATTGAATATAGGGAAATCCTTCAGTGAAATAACAAGTGCTTTAATAAGAAATGCAGGAACACTGACTGATTCACCAGTTACTTTCAACTGCTGTCTCATATGGAATAAATTCGTCATATTAACTTCGTCAAAATGAGTAACATGCGGAATTGTAAAGAGTGATTTTGTCATCTTTTCAGCAATTTTTTTTCGAATCCCTCTAAACGGAATTTCATCGGGAGTCTCTTGAACAACCTTTGCCTGCTTAACATCCTTCACTGGTTCCGAATCAGTTTGTTGTTCTTTTAAAAAACGGAAAACATCTTCTTCGGTTATTCTTCCAGAGGGATCACTAGCATGAACATCCTCAATATTTATGTTATTGTCGCGTGCAATTTTACGTGTGTATGGTGCAGCAAGTACTCGGTTAAAAGGAATGGGCAGCGATTTCCCCTCTACATTTGTTGTTGGGATTACTTTCCTTTCGACAGTTTGTTTCGTCTCTACTTGTGATTTTGGTTCAGTCCGAATGGCTTCTTCTACTTCAATGGAAAGTAGACTTGTTCCGACCTGAACGATTTCACCTACTTCGATACGAATTTCTTTCACGATACCTGAGCAGGGAGAAGTAAGTTCAGCCACCATTTTGTCTGTTTGTACTTCGACTAGCGGCTGATCCAACCTTACAGAATCTCCAACTTTGACTAAGTAATGGATCACTTCTCCTTCAGTCATTCCTTCCCCAATATCATGCAACTTTACTTCGAGCATTCCATTTCCTCCTCAAAAATGAAGCACTTTTTCTATTCCTTCAACGACGCGTGCCGGTGTTGGAAGATAATGTTCTTCTAATGTAAAGAATGGAACCGGTACATCAAATCCAGTAACGCGTTCAATCGGCGCTCGTAGATAAAGGAAAGCTGTATCATTTATAATCGATACGATATCGTTGCCGAGTCCCCCAGTATTATGTGCTTCATGAATGATGACCGCCCTCGTTGTCTTTTGCACAGACTCAGCAATAATGTCACGATCAATAGGATACAATGTTCGCAGATCGATAATCTCACAACTAATCCCTTTTTTCTCGGCCTGTTCAGCTGCCTTCTCCGCTATTGAAATCATAGCTCCCCAAGCTATAAGCGTGACATCCGCACCTTCACGTACAATTTTCCCTTTACCAATTTCTACAGTATATTTTCCAACAGGTACTTCTTCTCTCTTCGAACGATAGTTTTTCATAGGCTCCAAAACAAGCACCGGATCAGGATCTTCCATTGCTGCAATCAATAACCCTTTTGCATCGTATGGATTCGATGGACAAACGACCTTGATGCCAGGCATATGTGTGAATAAAATTTCTACACTGTCAGAATGTATTTCAGGTGCACGAATTCCTGCCCCATAAGGTGCACGAATGACCATAGGCACAGTAAAACGAGACATCGAACGCATTCGAATCCGTGAAACATGTGTCATAATCTGTTCGTAAGCAGGGTAGATAAACCCAAGGAACTGGATTTCTGCAACTGGTCGAAAACCATTAACTGCAAGACCAATTGACGTACCGATAATTCCTGCCTCTGAGAGTGGGGTGTCAACAACCCTGTCATCACCAAACTGTTCCTGGAGTCCTTCTGTCGCACGAAAAACTCCCCCGTTCTTACCTATATCTTCTCCCAGTATAATGGTCCGATCATCCTCTTCTAACATCAGGCGCATACCATCATTAATCGCTTGAATTAACGTCATCTGTTTTGTCGTTTCTTTTTTTTGATCCAACTCTTTCAACTGGGTCATCAATCACTGCCTCCCTAAATGTGCAAGATAAGCTGCTTTTTGTTCAGCGAGGTGAGCTGGCATTTCAGCATATACATTATCGAAAACGTCAGCTACATTCGGCGGTGGGAACTTTTCCATTTCTTCTACAGCTTCTTCAACTTCTCTAGTTGTTTTTTCTTTAGTAGTTTGAATCCATTCATCATTCCAGTAGCCATAATTTTTCATAAATAACTCTAATCGTATAAGGGGGTCAACATAGTTTTCCCCTTGTTTTTCAGGACGGTATTTAGACGGATCATCAGCAGTCGTATGGGCACCTTTTCGCCATGTAACTGCTTCTATCAACGTCGGTCCATTTCCATTCCGAGCATTGTCAAAGGCCTTTTTCGTCTCAAAGTAAACTGCAAAACAATCATTACCGTCAATCCGGAATCCTGGCATACCATAAGCAACTGATTTTTGTGCTATTGTCGCAGAATTCATTTGTTTTTCAATTGGAACCGAAATCGCATACCCATTATTTTGATTAAAAAAGACGACTGGCACTTTGAATACGCTCGCAAAATTCAATCCTTCATGAAAATCTCCTTCAGAAGTAGCACCGTCTCCGAAATAGGCAATTGCTGCATTTTGTGTTCCCCTTCTCTTTTCAGCCCAAGCAGCACCCGCGGCATGGGGTAGCTGAGTCGCAATTGGAACAGCTGGTGGGAAAATATTTCTATCTGCCGGGGCTACACAACCTTCTACTCTTCCATTCCAATACAAGAATGTCGTAGCCATACTTTTACCAAATGTTATCGTTGCGCCATGATCACGATACGTCGGGAAAACCCAATCGTCCGCATTTAATGCGAGCGCACTACCAACTTGAGCAGCTTCCTGTCCTTCAAAAGGCGCGTAAGTCCCGAGGCGCCCCTGTCGTTGCAAATTAATCGCTTTTCTATCAAATGTACGAATGCGTAACATGTGATAATACAACTTTTTAACCAATTGCTCATCTATCTGCTTTTCAAAATCCGCGTCTACAAAGTAGCCTTTATCGTCTACTATTCTTTTTATTGGATAATTATGTTCCACTTAATCTTCCTCCAATCAAGAATGATTGCGAATTGCCCACTTTGGTTTCGCTGGTGCTGAGTAAAAGTTATTCCGTTTTCCACGATCGGCTATTCTTTTCTCACACATTGCATTCGCTGATTCCTCTGTTGTTTTGCCACTACTCGCAGCTTCCTTATACACTTCCAAAATCGCATCGTATATATGTTTTGTTTTTGCAAGTACCCGATCATGATTAATGCCATACAATTCATCTGCCACTTGAATAAGTCCACCAGAATTGACGATATAATCGGGTGCATATAAAATCCCTTTATCTCGCAACAATTTACCGTGTCTATCATCTAATAACTGATTATTAGCCGAACCTACAATCGCTTTTACTTTAAACTGAGGAATTGTAGCGTCGTTAATAATCCCACCGAATGCACACGGAACGAATAGATCCGCTTCCTGCGAATAAATTGCTTCATTAGCAACAATTTGTACATTGCCAGTTGTTTTTGCAGCAACTTCTTCAATTGACCGCAGACTTTCTTCATTAATATCTGTTACAAAAATGTGAGCTCCCGCTTCAAGCAATCCGCTCGCTACTTTGAATCCTACTTTTCCAAGACCCTGAATCGCATAAATATGTTGGCCTAATTCGTCACTTCCAAAGAGCATCTGATTGGTCGCTCTAATACCATACAAAACACCCGCTGCTGTCGGAATAGCCGAATCACCACCGCCTCCATATACTTCAGGAAGACCGTTGACGAAATTGGTTTCTTTCATTGCGTGAACGAAATCTTCCATCGTTGTTCCCATATCCGTTCCCGTATAAAAACGACCGCCGAGTGAGTTCACAAATTGACCGAACGCGCGAAATAATTCCGGTGATTTATCTGTTTTGGGATCACCGATAATAACGGCTTTTCCACCTCCGAAGTCGACATCGGCTGCCGCGCATTTATATGTCATTCCTCTTGAAAGGCGAAGAACATCTTCTAATGCTTCTTCCACACTGCCATAAGGTTGCATACGACACCCACCCAGTGCTGGTCCAAGCGTTGTATCATGGATTGCAATAATTGCACGTAAGCCTGTTGAAGGATCATTACAAAAAACGACTTGTTCATGTTCACTCATTCGATCGAAGAGTTCAAATTCCTTTGTTATTGACGTTCTCTCAGCCAGCATCATGCGATTCTCCCCTTTAGGATTGGTAATCCTGGTTCTCTTTTTAGGAATAAATTTCTTTTAACTTTTCTGCTATCTTTTCCTTTGGCAATATGACTTGCATCACTTCACCTTTTCCGATAAGCCCTAAATGATTTTCTGCAGTGACTTTTGTCACAACCCTATTGCCACTGAGCTCAATTAAACTGGCTGTCAAAGTAACAGTAGATCCAAGTGGAGATGCCGCAAGATGCTTCAGCTGAACTGACGCACCCATTCCTTCTTCATGGTCTTCCAAAAATGGAAGAATGATTTTTCGAGAAACCCACTCCATATGATATGTCATTGCTACCGTTGAATAGACAGGGTGCACAACTTTCCCCTCAAATGAAGCAAACATATCCTCTGTCACAATTATCTCAATTCTTTCTTCTCTACCTACATTTAATCCCCGCTTCATCATCGATCCCCTACTTAAGTTATAGTTTAGGTGACTCGTTATAATGCTGAAAATAAATAAGAAATTAAAATCATTTTCTATTAGGCTCCTTTTTTTATTTTCAAACCAACTTTTGTAACCGCTTACAAAACCATGTTATTTTTCCTCTTTTTATTGCTCTCTGTTTACATTATCGAAATTTCAACTAACCTTTTATATGGTAGGGTTAAGTACCAGACCACTACTAGTTAACTGAAGGAGGAGAGCATTTATGAAAATCATCCACACGGAAGCTACATAAACCTTAAATTGGAAACTCTTAATTACACTTATCATATATCATATTGTATATGAACTCAAGTTGTTTCCAGAAGTATTATAGTAGTCTGAATACTAATAACAAAAAACTATTTACAGAAAATTTAGCGTCATTGGGAGTAAACCATTGCAATCATATATGAATCAATATATAATTCCGTTATTATGGAAAATAAAATGAATAAACGCCAATATGCTTATAAAGTGATTCGTACAAGAATCGTAGACGGTACTTACGCCCCTGGCCAAAGGATTATAATCGACCAAATTGCTAAGGAGGTCGGCTCTAGTCATATACCTGTAAGAGAAGCCATTCATCAATTAGAGTCCGATCAACTAATTGAATTTAAACCAAATATCGGAGCAATCGTTCGAGGAATTGATAATAATCTTTACATGGAAACCCTTCATGTTTTAGCTTTATTAGAAGGACATGCAACCGCACTTAGTGCTCCGTTTATTACATCAGACGGACTAAAGAAACTGGATAATATTAATAAAGAGATGAAAGAGATGCTAGAAAGCTATGAGTTAGATAAATTAGGAGTGTTAAATAGGAAATTTCACTTCCATATCTATTCTTTTTGTCCAAATAACTTATTAATAAAAAATATTCAAGAAACCTGGAGTCGATTAGATATTGTTAGACATGCAGGCTTCACCTTCTATCCAAAACGTACACCACAATCTATCGAAGAGCATTCTATCCTCATAAAATTGTTGAAAGAACATGCAGCTAGCTCGGAAATCGAAGACTATGCACGTAAACATAAACTACTTACACTGGAAGCATTTAAAAATCGGAATTAATATCGTTGTTATTCTACATATTATTACCCATTAAGTTGAATAAATGATTCCATTGAATACCGCTTCGGCTACGTATCCCGTGCCAATAACTATCACAATTCGAATCCTTTGAATTATGATAGTTATTGGCACCAGATTCAATATAATTATTGGAATGAGTCCCCCCTCTATTGGCCATTCCATTATATTAGTTTTTTAGTATTTTATTGAACTCGCCTATCGATTTATTCATTCGATTTTCTGCTTCTTTCATCATGCCTTCAAGTAAATCCTTCACAGTCGGGATGTTTTCAATCAATCCTGCAATTTGACCACTATTGATAAATCCATTCTCCATATCGCCTTCGATTGCTCCTTTGACATGTTGTATTTCCGACGTCATTTCATCATACTGTTCCAATGTCATTCCAGATTTTTCTAAGTCATTTAGTTTCATAGCATAAGGCGTTTTTAATATCCGTCTTAGACGTCCTACACTACGTCCAAGTAATAACGTTGCCGTATCACTTGCTGCTACAAGGTTCTGCTTATACGTGTCATGAAATGGCGCTTCCTTCGTCGCAATTAGACGGGTACCAATTTGCACACCACTTGCGCCTAACATAAGCGCAGCTGCCAATCCTTTGCCGTCACCAATTCCCCCCGCAGCAATTACCGGCACTTTTACATTCCTCACTATTTGCGGTATTAGCGTGAATGTCGTCAATTCCAGGTTAGAGTTAATGCCAGCTGCTTCAAACCCTTCTGCCACGAGAATATCTGCCCCTGCAGCTTCCGCTTTAAGTGCGTGTTTCACCGAAGCTACAAGCGCAATGACTTTCACACCATGTTCGTGTAGGAGAGCTATGTAAGGTACCGGGTTTCCTGCTGATAGTGAAACAACAGAAATATTATGCTTGATTGCAAGGTTGATCAAATCCAATGCATATGGTGAAATACTGATCGCGATATTGATTGCGAATTTCTTATTCGTTAGTTTTTTTGTTTCCACTATTATTTTTTCTACTTCATCCGGACTCATCGTTCCACACCCAATAGTGCCAAGACCCCCCGCTTCTGAAACTGCTGCAGTTAGCTGTGCATTACTAATATTCCCCATTCCACCTTGAATAATTGGATAAACAATTTGAAGCTCCTCACAAACGTATATCATTTCCCTCCCACCCCCGTGTTATTATGTTATACTAAATTTAGTTAAAAGACAATTGAGAAAAATTTAATAATTGGGGGTTATTTTTTTGATAATCACATTTAAAGGGAAAAGTCCTGTTCTCGATCCGACGGTTTTCGTCGCGCCGGGCGCTAAAATTATCGGGGAAGTTCAAGTTGGTGTAGAATCTACTATTTGGTTTAATACGGTCCTCCGAGGAGATGAAGGCCCTATTACGATTGGAAATAGATGTAGCATCCAAGACAATTCAACTATCCATTTATATGAAGATTCTCCTGTTATTATCGAAGATGAAGTTACCGTTGGACATAATGTCATTCTGCATGGTTGCAGAGTCGGAAAACGTTCGATTATTGGAATGGGTTCTACAATTCTTGACCATGTGGAAATTGGTGAAGAATGTATTATAGGAGCCAACACATTGATTCCACCTGGGAAGAAAATTCCTCCTCGCTCACTAGTTGTCGGTTCACCAGGGAAAGTAGTAAGGGAATTGAACGCCAAAGACTTTGAAATTATTCAATTGTCGATTGATTCATATGTCCAAAAAGGCTACGACTATCGGGAGATTTTTAAAAGCGAGGAACAATAATTGAGTGGACTACATGAAGGATTCTGTACAAAGGTACAAACCATTAGCTAACTCATTTCATGGGGGGCTACAAACCAAAATGATTTTGGCTCCCTATTTCTTTTGATATCTTAACGGATTAGCAGGGATATATTAACTAATGTAAGATTTTCAATTGGTTCACCCTTTGACATACTATTATCCTCCATAGTGTAGGTTGTAGTAACACAGATCGAAAACTTTATTCCTAGAGTGACACTTATTTGTATACGACAAAAAAACGCTGAACTATTCCGACTCAACGTTTTGAATGTATTTCAGTAACACTAGTTTAGAAACTGGTGTTTCTTAATTCTCTTTACACTTTCTCTGGCAGTCCATACTTTAAGGAATTTGTGTTAAATCGAACTTCATTGATTTGTTTTTTAGCTTTAATAGCTGAATCAGCAATGGATTTAGACATTTGTTCTTTCGATATACTTCTCCATTTTTCATCTTTTTCATTATAAAAATAGCTATATGTAATACCTCTTGATGAAGAAATCACTGCCCCGAGCCCTTTTTCATCGAAAAACGCAGCTAGATCTTCAGCATTTCCACCTTGTACACCTAACCCAGGAACTAAAAATATAGAATACGGCAACAATTCTCTGACCTTTTTTGCATCCTCTGGGTAGGTTGCTCCGACGACAGCCCCAATAAATGAGTAATTATTATCACCTTTAGTCGCTACAGCCGCTGCATTTATTTCTTTAGCCAAATGCATGTATAAGATTTCACCATTTTGTAAAATTAAATCTTGTACTTCACCAGATGAAGGGTTTGATGTTTTTAGCAACAAAAATACCCCTTTTTGATTTACTTGAGCAGCCTCAATAAAAGGATTGTACCCGTCACTTCCTAAAAAGGGATTTACAGTGACCATATCACCCGATATAGGTCCATTTGTTAAAAATGCTTTTGCATACGCTTTTGAAGTTGGACCAATGTCTCCTCTTTTCGCATCATTAATCACTAGTAGATTTTTAAACCGAGCATATTCTAATGTTTGTTCTAAAGCTTGGATACCCAAGCTTCCATATATCTCGTAATAGGCAAGTTGAGGCTTCACCGCTACCACGTGATTACAAACTTCATCTATTACTAACTTGTTAAATTCTACTATAGCATTACATATTTCTTCTATTGTGGGCGTATTTTGGTTTAACAAAAAATCAGGGAAAAACGTTATATCAGGGTCTAGTCCTACAACCAAAGCCGTGTTTTTTCTAATGCTATGCTCAATTACTATGTCTGCAAAATTTTTCATTTACTTTGCTCCTTAGTGTAATAATCTAGTATTTTAGTTCAATATGATTTAAGTACTACCTATGATTAAGATGCTCTACTATTTTTGTCATGGGCTCAGTTTCATTTTGCATAAATTTGAAAATCAGCTATGCTTTTAAAAGTTTCTAATGTCTTCTATTACACTTTTTAAAACCTCGATTGATTCGATTGTGTTATTCTCGTATTCCAAGCTATGGTTGACGTTGGGAATGAGTCTCGAGACAATTTCCGGGTTGATTGCTATTTGATTAAATCTTTTCTCGATATAATAACTGTCATTATCTCCGATGAAACATAATCCCCTATTATTACTGCTAACCATTGCATCAAAAACATCATCCCTTTGGATCAACGGCGTTAGCCATACTGCTTTAGCTTCTCTAAAGATATCCCTACATAACTCAGAACTCATAGCGATTGTCCCAAGCGATTTGCCGATTATATAAAAGTTTTCATAAGAAGTATCCTTTAAAAAAATATCAAGCACTGTTCTTACATCAAACTTAATTGCTTCGCTTATTTCTTCCATACTAAATTCGGCATAGGCTTTATCATTGTATTGATAATTAACTTGTAATACATCAAAGCCATTATTTAAGAATATATCTCCTGAGTAATGAAAAAGAGGACTCCGAACGGTATATCCTGCACCGGGAAGAAAGATGGATAAATTTTTCGAGTTTTCTTCAGCCCTCAATAAAGTATAGGGTATATTCATTTCTTTATATCCCTTAACGCTTTCTGTATTTGTTTTCAACATCGTTATCTCCCCCGTTTCTTATCTATTATACATTTCGCCCAATCGATATGTATGAATATTTCATTTTTTATCCCCATGTTTTTCATTCATTTTGACTGTCTGTCAACAATCGAACTACCACAACTTAGAGAATACAATAACAAGGATATATATATCATTTAGCACCAACCAATTAAAATTAGCCAAAAAGAAAAGCACCGCTAAATGCGATGCTAATTGGTGTTCTAAAGGGTGCTGATAAGGACAACGTTTGGTATGTTTAATGATCTTTTTATATTCGAACGGAACCTATTACTGTTCAATTGTTAATTAGTCACTAATAAGCGGATGATCATCTGCGTCATACGTTTTGTCTTTCCGGCGCATGTCATTGTCTTCTTGGAATACACCTTCGAAAAACCTGCTTGCTGGTTGTGCCAGCAATTTATAATATTGCTCAAATAGTAGAGTGGCATGATTACCACTCCACACTTCAGGTAGAAGCACTTTTGGGAGACCTGGATCTGTAAAGAGAAACTTTCGGTATTCGTGTACAAGGTTGGTACGCTCTACGAAACACTCTGCATCCGTCATTTTACCTTCGTTTATTATACTTTGATGGACAATGTATTTTTTGCTGTACGTCGCTATGAATTCTTGATATTTCCCTTCAATTTCTTGAAGGGGCCAGCTTTTTTTAACGAGCATCTTGTCCGCTTGCGGTCCTTTATAGTCACATACAAAGAAATCCACGTAAGATTGAATCTCATATTTTTCAATAAGAAGATTCACTTCTTTTTCGAGATTATTTGGCGAAATCCAGCATCCATTGGAAAAGCTTCCGAATCCACTCCATAATAACTCTTTACGAAGTTCATCACGAATTTGTCTTTTTTCTTCCGGAATCGTATACATAAGCATACGCCATTTTCTGTCCCATTCATTTGGATTCAATTTAAAAATACGGATTGCCGCTTCTTCAATCCGTGCTTCCCCACGTGCCGTCAAGAAATAATAGCTCTTATTGCCTTGCTTTTCGGATTGAATCCATCCTTGTTTCATCATTCTTGAGACAGCTACTCGAACCGATTGTTCATTATGACCAAATTCCTTCAATAACCGAATCAGGCTGCCAATCCAGATTTTATTGCCATAATGGCGGATATAATCACCATAAATTGTAAATATCATTGATTGTGTATTTGCTATAATACTCACTCTTTCTTTTTATCGTCCATTTTCAATATATCATGATTCGACACTTCTTTCATTATATTGTTATATAGATGTTGAAGTCTCGAATACGTTACATTAACTAGCTTATACACCGAAGCGGTATTCAGTTGAATCATTCACTCATCCAAAATAGAGTCCATGATAGTTATTTCCCCATACATATCGGACTTCTTTTTCCCTGAATGCGTGCAGTGCTTCCATCCAATCTTCGGGTGGAATTATTAAATCATAGGCTATAGATTCTTTTTCCGGAAGAATTTAGGCCATTGAAGGACAGCCATATTCAACTAATTATTCTGCTACATTCTCAACAATTACTGCAATCCCCTGGCCTACCCCAATGCACATCGTGGCAAGACCATATTTAACGTCTTGTTTTTTCATTTCATAAAGAAGTGTTGTTAAAATTCTGGCCCCGCTAGCACCTAATGGATGTCCAAAAGCGATTGCTCCACCATTGACGTTTACTTTTTTGTCGTCTAACTCTAACTGACGTATACACTCAAGTGATTGAGAAGCAAAGGCTTCATTCAATTCGACAAGTCCAATGTCATTTGTAGTCAATCCTGCTCGTTCCAATGCTTTCCTTGATGCATAAATTGGACCTAATCCCATTACAGCAGGTTCAAGTCCTGCCGTTGCCCCGATAACATATCTCGCTAATGGCTTGAGGTTTAGCTCTTTCGCTTTCTCAGCACTCATAATAAGCAAGGCAGACGCACCATCATTAACCCCCGATGCATTTCCTGCTGTAACAGTACCACCTTCAAATAACGGCTTAAGCTTACCTAGCTTTTCAAGCGTTGTATCTAGACGTGGATGCTCATCCTGATTTACAGTGATGTTGTTACCTTTTCGGTCTTTATATACGACTGAGACGATTTCTTCCGCAAAACGATTTTCTTCCATTGCTAATTTTGCGCGTCGCTGGCTTTCATAAGCAAATAAATCTTGTTTTTCACGTGTTATCATATACCGCTGAGCGACGTTTTCGGCTGTCTGTGGCATTGTGTCTGCTCCATACATTTCCTTTAACTTCCTATTCGTAAAGCGCCAACCGATTGTTGTATCTTGTAATTCCATATTGCCACGTGGAAAGGTTTTATCAGGCTTCGCCATGACAAGGGGTGCACGCGTCATGCTTTCTGTTCCACCTGCAATGTAAATTTCGCCATCTCCAACAGCTATTGCTCTTGCAGCGTAAATAACAGCATCAAGCCCTGAACCGCAAAGACGGTTAATCGTCGTGCCTGCCACTTCGACAGGAAGTCCCGCCAACAAGGCGGACATTCGAGCCACATTACGGTTATCTTCCCCAGCTTGATTTGCATTTCCAAATATAACTTCCTCGATTTTCTCTACAGTTAGGTTGGGGTTCCGTTCGACAAGTGCCTTAATAACAACTGCACCTAAATCATCCGGGCGTACATCTTTTAACGCACCATTATATCTTCCGATAGGTGTACGGACAGCATCTACAATGACTACTTCTCTCACTTCGTCACCAACTCTTCCCCAAGTGTATAGTCGTATACGCCTTTACCGCTTTTCCGACCAAGGCGGCCCGCTTTTACATACTGCTCCAAAAGAGGCGCTGGGCGGTACTTCTCACCAAGTTTTTCGTGTAAATATTTCAAGTTATTCAAACGTGCGTCAAGACCCACTAAATCTACCAGTTCAAATGGACCCATGGGGTAATTCAGACCAAGCTTAATCGCTTTGTCAATTTCTTCAGGCGTTGCAAGCCCTTCTTGCAACATGTAAAACGCTTCGTTGCCAACAAGTGCACTGATACGGCTTGTGACGAACCCTGGAAATTCATTAATAACAACCGTTTCTTTTCCCATATTCATGGCTACCCGTTTAATCGTTTCTACTGTCTCACCACTCGTTTCAAATCCCCTAACAATTTCGATTAGAGGCATTTTATGTACAGGATTAAAAAAGTGCATAGCGATTGTTTTTTCTGGACGATTACCGAATGAAGCAATTTCAGTCGGACTCATCGTTGATGTATTCGTTGCAAAATAACAATCCGCAGAGGCATGCTCTTCAATTGTTTCAAATACTTGCTTCTTAATTGCAGCCTTTTCAGGAACAGCTTCAATAATTAAATCCGCGGTCTTTGCTGCTTTAGCCAAGTCACTTTCATAGCTTAAATTGTGATGCGCTTGTTCAGCCTGATCTGCCGAAATCTTTCCGCGTGCGAGTCCTTTTTCAAAGATGCTATCAATATCTTTTTTTGCATTTTCCAATGCGGATTCATGAATGTCGACAATTGTAACTGTATATCCACCAATCGCTCCGACATAGGCGATTCCTCTGCCCATCACACCGGAACCGACTACAACAATATGGTTAATCATAAGTATTCCTCCTTTTTATGATGAAAGAATACGGACAGGAGATCATATATCCCTGCCCGTTATTATTTAAAAGATAAGTTTAAGTTTTTAATATGGTACAGTGTCTAGCTCCAGGCGCCAGCCCCTCAGGTCATAAGCAATCCAGCTTATGCCTGTCGCGTCTAGCGGGTTCCTTGGCGCTTTTCTTAAAGCCCAAATGGATTTACTGGGCGACTGCCAAAGTACGACATGATACTTTTCGTTTCAGTGTAAAGATCAAGCGATCCGATTGATAACTCACGGCCAAACCCGGATTGTTTATAGCCACCGAATGGTGTACCTGGGAATGCAGAGAATGGCGTGTTGATCATAACAATTCCCGCTTGAATTTGGTTGGCAACGCGTGTTGTAGTTGCAGTATTTGTTGACCAGATAGAAGAAGCTAGACCAAAATCTGAGTCATTCGCTAATGCAATTGCCTCTTTTTCGTTTTTAAATTTCGATACAACGACAACTGGTCCAAAGATTTCTTCACGTACGACTTTCATGTCTTGTGTTACGTTTCCGATTATTGTCGGCGCATACCAAAATCCGTTTTCAAAGCCTTCTGGTTTCAATTCTTTACCACCAGAAAGAATTTCAGCACCTTCATCGATTGCAGATTGAACATACATTTTCACTGTGTTCAACTGGCCTTGATCGATAATTGCACCCATATGTGTTGCTTTATCAAATGGATCTCCAATTGCGAGTTTTTCAGTTTTAGCAATGAATTTCTTAACGAACTCATCGTACACATTTTCATGAATATAGATACGTGTTCGTGCATCACAAGATTGACCTGTGTTATTGAAAGCGCCGTAGAGTGAACCATCAACTGCTGCCTCAATATCTGCATCTTCAAAAATAAGGCTTGGAGATTTCCCACCAAGTTCTAGTGTTACCCGTTTTACTGTTCCTGCTGCTCTTGCCATAATATCTTTTCCAATTGGTGTAGAACCTGTGAATGCAACTTTATTCACTAGATCGTGCTCTACTA
This sequence comes from Sporosarcina sp. ANT_H38, assembly GCF_008369195.1. Classification (GTDB taxonomy): domain Bacteria; phylum Bacillota; class Bacilli; order Bacillales_A; family Planococcaceae; genus Sporosarcina. The sequence continues at coordinate 1,753,461 of NZ_VOBC01000001.1, forward strand.
AGTAGTTACCAATTTCTGAACCAGAGCCTGGCAAAATGTTAACCACGCCTGCCGGAACGCCTGCTTCGCAACAAATTTCTCCAAGAATAATAGCTGTAAGTGGCGTTAGCGACGCTGGCTTAATAACGACCGAGCAACCTGCTGCTATAGCCGGAGCAATCTTCCAAGCAGCCATCATAAGTGGATAGTTCCATGGAATAATTTGCGCACATACACCAAGTGGTTCTTTTTCAGTGTAGTTATGGAATTGACCAGGTACGTTGTTTACAGTTCCACCGTGTCCAACGATAGCGCCAGCGTAAAATTCAAAGTCTTCAATTGCTTGTGAAATCTGCCCTTTAGCAGCCGCAAGTGATTTACCTGTATTCAAAATTTCAAGCTCTACAAGCTCATTAAAGCGTGAGCCCATAATAGCTGCAATTTTGTTTAGTACACGTGCACGACGTCCAGCAGGAGTTATTTTCCATTTCCCATTATCGAATGAATCTCTAGCAGCTTGAACAGCTTTTTCAGCGTCTTCTTTCGTTGCTTTTGCTACTTCAGCGAGTAGTTCACCAGTCGCAGGATTATAAATCTTTGTGCGCTCGCCACTGCTGCTTTCCACTTGTTCACCGTTAATGAAAAGCTTGTAAAAGTCTCGCTTCATTGATTCTTGCTGTAATGTTCCTTCTTGAATTGTGGTCATTGGTTTATTCCTCCTATTGTCCTGAATAAACAGGTTTTCTTTTGTGCATAAATGCATCGATACCTTCGCGATGATCGCTCGTTAAACCAGCTATTCGCTGCCCTTGTGCTTCTTGCTCAAGATAATCTTCAAATGAAAGATCATTAACCGCTTTCAATGAACGTTTAATCAAACCGATTGCTTTTGTCGGCAGAGCTACAAGACGTGCGGCAAATGCGGTAACGTCAGCATCCCATGTTTCTGATAAAATCAGTTGTTTTGCAAGACCCATTGCCACTGCATCTGCAGCAGGTACTTTTTCACCTAAAATAGCTAGTTCCGCCGCTTTGGCTTGGCCAACTAATTGCGTTAAATAATATAAATTACCTGAATCTGGAATAAGGCCGACATGGATGAACGCATTCAAAAAACTAGCACGTTCAGAAACAAGCCTGAAGTCACAAGCAAGTGCAAGGCTAAATCCCGCTCCAGCAGCTATCCCATTTACTGCAGCAATAATCGGTTTTTCACATTGTCTAATTTGCTTAATCATCGGACCATAATGGTCTCTTAACACTTGACCATGATCCATTAGTTCATCAACTTCCGACAAATCCTGTCCTGAACAAAACGCCCGTCCTTCGCCAGTAATGACAATACAACGAACTTCGTCATCATTGGAGGCGGCTTTGACTGCATTCTTCACCTCTCGGTTCATCTGTGCAATAAATGCATTCAGTTTGTCAGGTCTATTTAAGATGAGCCATGCAACTCCATCTCTGACAGCGTAACGAATCGTCTCAAACATTTACACACCCCTTACTTTCCGTGATAATCCGGTTTTCTTTTCTCAACAAATGCGTTCATACCTTCTTTTTGATCTTGTGAAGCGAAAAGTAGGTAGAAATTTTTTCGTTCATATTGCATTCCTTCATATAACGGATAGTCCACTGCTTTATTAACCGAATCTTTAATGAGGCGCAGCGATAGTGGTGGCTGTTTGGCAAGTCGATTTGCGAATTTCATCGTTTCTTCCATTAATAGTTCAGGGGCAACAATTTTGTTGATGACTCCGTGTTTCAGAGCTGTTTCTACGGAAATCCTCTCCCCTGTCCATAGCCATTCCAATGCTTTCGTACGGCCCGCAAGTTTCGTCAGCCGCTGTGTACCTCCTGCACCTGGCATGACACCAAGGCCAACTTCGGGGAATGAAAATTCTGTACCACTTGCGGCAATTAAAAGATCACAGCACAGTGCAAGCTCAAATCCTCCACCAAAAACAAGGCCTTTTACTGCTCCAATGATCGGCTTTTTAATAAGAGCAAAACGATCCCAATCAGCAAATTGGTTCAGGAGTTCGAGGCTAATTGGATTATCATTTGTCATTTCATCAATGTCAGCTCCAGCTGAAAATGTGCGTCCTTTTCCAGTGAGTACAATAACGCGAATGTCTTCTTCACGGTCAAATCGCTCCATTGCTGCGACGATTTCACCAACCATTTTTCGATTCAATGAATTTAACTGGCGTGGACGATTCAATTCAATCACCACGATATTTCCCATTACTATCGTTTCTATGAATTCATAGCCGTTCATTACGCATCTTCACCAATCATTAATGTGACAAGATTACCTGCAAACCCCATTAAATCCTTACCGGATGCCTTCCCTTCCGGTGAGCGTAAACCTGCCTGCAACGCTTCTAAATTGTCATACTGCATTTCACATGTGAGGTAGTATTTCCCTCCCCCCCCCATTGGAGACCCCGTGATTTTAGTCACTTTCATTTCGCGTAGTCCAGGGATTTTAGCTGTAAGGGGTCCATGAACATTAAAGTAATGATCATCAAATTCCTCTTTGTTTTCAGGGTGTTTGTATAATGCGATTAATTTAGCCATTTTTTCTTCTCCTCCATTTACATTAGTGTTGAAACTGGTTTCATTGCCTCAAATACATTTTTACAGCTCTTACAATACAAAATACTTCTGCATGCAGTCGGTCCAAAAACATTTTCCATTGTCACATATGTAGATCCACAATAAGCGCAGTCTACATGCCACGAGCCATCCTCTTCAAAATTACGGGGTGGTGGAGCTATTCCAAACGCTCTCAAATTCACATGCCCTTGTTCTGTTATGCGGTCTGACGTCCACGGTGGATGAAAGACGAATTCCACTTCAATAGTCTCAACTTCCGGAATTTCCCCCACTGCATTTATCGTATTATTTTTAATAAATTCGAGTGCCGGACATCCCAAAAAGGTCGGAAGTAGAGTGATCTTCACGTTATTTCCTTCGACTGTGACCTCGCCTACCATACCGAGGTCCATAATGCTCACTGAATCAATTTCAGGATCTTTAACATTCATAAGTACTTCAAAAATGCGTTCTGTTGTAACATCTTTAAACGTAGTCATACTATTCACCTCTTTCCTTGTTCCGTTTACCAGACAGCTACCGGGTCAAGCTTATAAACTTCGGAAAGTGTGAGAAGCGCCTCATCCAAATCTTTTGTATGCTCGCCGTTACGTCCGTTTTTAAAGGTGTGAATCGAAATGGCCGGCACTTCCATTTTCAGAGCTGCGAATACAGAGCTAATGCTAGCTGTCCATTTCTTCTTCATTTCTTCCTCGCTATCTATTAAGTTACTGTTTTCAATCTCTTGTTTCTGATTTCCATACGAAAACACATCTCCAAAGTCCGCCATAACAAGAATGATTGCATCATTCATTTTGTTTTTTGCGATATCTGTTGAATTCATTAATTGTTTAAACCAGGTTTCCCAGTGCAATCTATGATAATAAAGTTCCATTTTCACTTTTATAGCCACTTCAGCCAGAGGTCTGTACGAACTTCCGCATAGCGAATCGACTTTCACTTTTTTTGCCTGGGTGAAAAAATAACTTCTAACAACTTGATATGCCCAATCGTATTGTGGCGTTTCCATATAATAGCCTTCCCCGTTCACCCGCTCAGTTACTATACTGTTTCTTCTTTCATGTGCCTGTCTCAAATGGGCGAGATCATCCGCTTTTCCCATCCCTAAATCTTCGAGGAGTTTGTAGTACATTGCCGCATGCCCCATACTATCTTGGCTAATTGAAGAAGAAGCGACATCTTCCTCAATATGGGGAGCGAGTCCAAGCCATTCAGATCCACGGTAGGAGTACAATAAATCATCATCCGCCAACTGGAATAACAAGCTCGTTATCGCTTCTTTGTTTTCCGCGGTCAGACTATTTTCGATGGTGCTCATTTCCGATCTCCTCCCCATGACAAGATTTCTTTTTCATCCAACATTTCTTGTTCGTAATGACGCCACTTTTTCTTTAAGTAGCCGTATCCTTTTGTCGTACGATAATCTTTATTGTCAAGTCTGCCAAGTGTCATTTTTTCTTCTGTATCCATCTTTCTAATATGCTTTCGATTCACTATCCAAATGTCAGCAACCGGTTCCCGACGCATGAAATTTTCCTGTGCCAAAATGAATGCCATTTGTTCGTTTGGAGCCAGTAAGCTGAATTGATGCTGGAATGCAGAGCTTGGTGTCCGCTTGCTAAAAACTTCATACTCTTGATAAAACATTTTCTCTTGTGCCATTTCCTTCTGACTCCCCTCATTAATTAACTGTCACACTTAGTGCATCACGCACCCATGCGTTATTTTCATAAGAAGACCGGCGCAAGTTCAGACGTGCTTGAGAACGTGGCCCTTTATTTTTAATGATTCTCTTAAACTCTTCCCAATTTGGTTGCTCGTATGACCATAACTTGCTTTCTTTATCGTAGTGGAAAGTCGTATCTGGAATTGTTAATCCTAGGGATAAGATTCGCGGAATGTATTTATCGAAAAATAATTGCCTGAAATCTTCATTTGTTTTCGTACGGATTTTATATTTAATCGTCAAGTCTTGCTTCGATGAACCCGTCGTTTCTTTGCTTGCCGGTCCAAAGAACATTAGTAGTGCTTCCCACCAACGATCTAACGCTTCCTGAATCATTGCTTTTTGATCATCTGTGCCTTCTGCTAATGCCATAATGATGGACTCTCCATGCTGTGCATGAAATACTTCTTCAGCACAAATGCGTTGCAGTGCTCTTCCATAAGGTCCATATGAAGCCTTAAGCATATCCGTTTGTGTAATGATAGCTGCTCCATCAACAAGCCAGCCTATGATGCCCGCATCCGCCCATGTTTTTGTTTCCATGTGAAATACATTATGAAATTTCAAATCCCCATTGAATAAGTCTTGCATTATATCTCCACGATTTTTTCCATAAGGCAGTAGTAAATCTTCCGTAACTCGAAGTAGTAGCTGACCATGGCCCATTTCGTCCTGTACCTTTGCCATAATGCCAAGCTTTCTACTAAGGGTCGGAGCTTTCGGTACCCATTCTTTCTCTGGTAGTGCTCCCATTATTTCGCTAATGCCATGCATTGAAATCAATTTAATCAATGTCACTCTATACTCTTCAGGCATCCAATCATCTGCTTCTATTTTGTCGCCTGCTTCAATACGTTGCATAAAGTGCGCTAATTTATCTTCATCGGAATTGTGCAAACCTGTCATCTCATAGCCCCCTAATTTAAGGTATGTGTTTTCGCCACCTTATATAACAACTTCACAACGTAAGTAGTCAACTGAGTTATGTTTATAGGCATACGAATCTGATAATTACGTATGCCTTGTCTCTAAACAGTTCTTCTCAAAAACGATTGACAATCAACTTTCCTTTCAATATTGACTTACACGCCGACTACATTTTTGTTTCTTAAATCTACAATTCGAATTGCTTTTCCTACTGATCTGGGTAAGGTTTTAGGGCTGTTCAAAACGACATCCATTGATATCAAACAAGCTGATTTTATCGATCTTTGAATTTCTATTTTCAGTTGAATTGCTCGTGTATCAGTCAAATCTTCAGCAATCGTTTCATAAAGATTAGTGTCAACTTCAACATGCAACTCCACGTTATCCATCGCTTCAGTTCTCACTAAACGAATTTGATAATGAGGTACAAGACTTTCCACTTTCAAAAGCACTCGTTCTACCTCTGAAGGGAAGACGTTTACGCCGCGAATAATCATCATGTCGTCTATACGGCCTTTCACTCTCGACATTCTTGTGGTGGTTCGGCCACATTTGCATATTTCACGTGAGATTGAAGAGATATCACCAGTACGATATCTGATTACTGGAAGCGCTCTCTTCGTTAAACTAGTAAATACTAGTTCCCCTTCTTCCCCTTCAGCAACCTGTTGAAGCGTTTCAGGATTAATAACTTCAACATAGAAGTGATCTTCCTGTACATGTAAACCATCTTGCGCTTCGTGGCATTCAACCGAGACACCAGGCCCGATAATTTCGCTCAATCCATAAATATCAACCGCTTTCAGATTGAATGTTTGCTCTATCTTTATCCGCATTTCTTCCGACCAAGATTCAGCTCCGAAAATTCCGTACTCCATTGACGATTGCCTTGGATCTATGCCTGCTTCTTTCATTTTTTCTGCAATATTCAACATGTATGAAGGAGTACCGCATATCCCCCTCGGTTTAAGATCTTCAATCATCATTATCTGCCTATCCGTGTTCCCACCTGACATTGGTACAACAGCCATCCCAAGAGCTTCCGCACCATAATGAAGCCCGATTCCCCCTGTAAATAAACCGTAACCATAGGAATTATGGAAAGTATCCGACTTTTCACCACCTGCTGCCACAATTGAACGCGCAACGACTTCGGTCCACACTTTTATATCATCTAATGTATAGCCAACAACTGTCGGTTTCCCACTTGTTCCAGAAGACCCGTGTATTCGGACAATCTCCTCTTGCGGCACTGCGAATAAACCGAATGGATAATGATCTCGGAAGTCCTGTTTATTCGTAAATGGCAATTTCGCGATATCATTCAAACCTTTAATATCCGCTGGGACAATTCCCGACTCTTCAAATTTTTTACGATAAAATTCAACATGCTCATAAACGGCTCCAACCGTATTTCGCAAACGGTCAAGTTGGAGACTTTCCATTTCATCATGTTTCATCGTTTCGACCTGTGGATTATACAATCGACTTCCCCCCAATCTTCACATTAAATCTGCTCTAGCAATCATGTGTAAGGGTCCTGCGCTCAGGTTATACACCGTATTCAAAAACTTATTCAGTTTGAAATAAACAATAAGAATATAATGTAACAATCTTAAAACGACTAATCTAATTTCGGTAATATAATTATAGATTAATTGCAAGAAACCTAAAAGTCAACAATTGTATCTGAATATTCTTTTTTCACACGAGCATTTTCCCTCCCGATTCTTATCCGAATTAAATGCAAAAATCCCAAAAACTAAAAGAATATTGGCGAAATTTTTCCGTTGTTCTTTTTTCACGTTAATCAACACCTCATACTATTCTTGCTCAATGCTTTTTTTCATTTTAAGGAGTGATTTCACCACTCAAAGGAACGGGAAGTAAAAGATTCAAAAATGCCAAGTGCGAACACAATTTAATATGGTTGTACAATAAATGACGTTGATGAAAGAAAATCCCCATCCCTTTTTTAGGAAATGAGGAGAATCTTCACTAACGTCATTTTTTATAAATATATGGGACCAAGTAATCCTGCTACCCGCTGATTTCCGTTCCGAGCGGACGCTTTCCGCGGGCACGGCCTCAGCCTCCTCGTCGCGAAGATCGCGCTCCTGTGGGGTCTTCGGCTCGCGCTGTTCCCGCAGGAGTCGCCGCTCTGCACTCCAATCAGCTAGAAAGTGTAGGGGTCATAAGTTCAATATAAATAGAAAACAAGTGAGATTCTCTGTCGAATAAAAGTCGACCAAAACCATCATCCAGGAGGGAATTCACTTGTCATGTTCTACTAGTATAAAATCTTTGCTTGATATTCAAGACGTGAACATTATTGTTGACGAAAATTGTGTAAAAGAAGGAACCTACAAAGGAAAAAGGTGTAAATACATTTCCGGGAAGTTAAGCTATATTCCCACACATTGCGTGAAATGCGGTGTGAAAAACACCGACTTTACAGTCTATAAAAACGGGACACAATTATCCAGAATTACCTTACCCATGACGGGTATAAATCCAACCTACCTACTTCTAAAGAAACAACGTTTCATGTGCCAGACCTGTCAATGCAGTTTTACTGCCAAAACACCTATTGTTCAAAGGAATTGTTTTATTTCACAAAATGTAAAAGCGCAGGTCATTTTAAAGTCTGCCGAAGCACAGTCACTTACGTCTATCGCAAGGGATTGTTCAGTATCACCACCAACCCGTTCAACGTCAAATTTACCAAGCCGCAAAACAATTTATCCCGCACTAAAAAACACTACCTAAGCATCTTTCTTTTGATGAGTTCAAATACGTAAAAGGTGAAATGGCCTTCGAATATATAAATGCGGAATCAGGAGACATATTGGATATCCTAGACAGACGAAATAATCGTAGGATTAAGAATCACTTTATTGTGAACTACAGTTTGACTGACCGTCAACATGTGGAAACCGTACCAATTGATATGAATGCGGGTTATGTAAGTGTGATTAAAGAGTTATTTCCACGGGCGAAAATTATCAATGACCGATTCCATCTGGTTCAACTGATTAATCGCTCTATGAATAAATGTCGTATTCAGGTCATGAATCAGCTAAAAATGTCCCATGGGGACGATATGAAGAAATACCGTCGCCTTAAGTGTTATTGGAAGCTATTATTAAAAAAACATTCAGATCTATCCAGCGTAGAATATAAGTATTATTCATTGTTCGGTCAACGTACAGGGCAAAGTATTATAGAAGAGATGTTATATTATGATCCTGCCCTAAAAGAGAACTATGAACTTTATCAAGAATTAATGGAATCCATTTCAGATAAGGATTTCGGAGCATTATCGTCATGTTTAATAAATCCTGTTCCATCTGCAATTTCAAAATATATGAGAACAAGCTTAAAAACGTTGAGAAAACATCTTCCATTTATAGAAAACAGTTTTATTTACCCCTACAATAACGGAAGAATTGAAGGGAACAACAATAAGATTAAGGCATTGAATCGTGTCGCCTACGGGTATAGAATCTTCCAGAACTATAGAAAGCGAATTCTGTTACACTTCAAGTTAAAACCATCGGTTAAGCAGAAGGAACAAGAACAATCCCATGTTGATGTTGCGTAACATTTTTGAGGATTAAATAGGCTTGGAATTCTTTTGTCTATTTTTATGTGACTTATAAGTGCAATACTAGTTGTTTGTAGTGCAAGATGGCGACTCCAGCGGGAACAGCGCGAGCTGAAGACCCCACAGGAGCGTGCTTTTTGCGACGAGGAGGCTGAAGCCGTGCCCGCGGAAAGCGTCCATCTGGAACGGAAAACAACGGGATACATGGAAGACTATATGAAAAAGGACTATCCTAAAAATCAGCTTTACTGACTTCTTGGATAGCCCGACAATAACTAAATTATGGTTGGCTACTATTCTTCACCAACGTCATTTGACAAAGAACCTTTAAAATTGCGTTCGCACTTGGCATCGATTTATTCTGATGAATGTTTTGTTAGCCCTATTATCAATAAAAGGATACATTATAGGAATCGCTCTACCGCCCGACAATAACTGTAACTCGAGCTAATGGAAGGCTTTGTCCTTATTTGAAACTGTAGTGTTAAGCAGTTCTCCTTGGTTCGGAATAGCGATGACTTCATGATTCCAGCATTAGTTACAAGACGAGGTAAATAGTAGTGATAAGGAAAGTATATTCACTTATACAAGAGATTTCACACTCGTTTTCTCTTCCTTCCATGCAGGTAACATTTCATCTTCACGGTAACCTAATACGTATTCAGCCTGCACAACTGTATGGATCTCACGTGTTCCTTGGAATTCCGCAAATAGCGTTCGACTGGATACTCATCTGAATAACCGTATGCACCGTGGATCTGAACAGCATCATCCGCAGCTTTATTGGCAAAACCACATATTTGCTATCAACTGTTGAAAAAAGTTGATGTTTGCGGATTTCTTTACCGAATGGCTCACGTTCATGATAATAAGCAATACTTGTTTCTATATACGTTAACTAATCGCAATTGAAACATACTGTGTCTCCAGGTACGCTTCAATTCCTTCACGTCCGCCTTCCCTTCCAACTCCACTCTCTTTCATCCCTCCGAAAGGGGCCTGCACTGCCGTGGGAGTTCCATCATTCCAACCCACAATACCAAAGTTAAGCTGTTCGATTAATCGTGTACCTATAGCTACGCTATCAGTGAACACATAGGCAGCCAAACCATATGGTGTGTCATTCGCTAGGGCGATTGCTTCTTCTACTGTTTCCACTTTTTGAATAGGAGCTACAGGTCCAAATGTTTCTTCTTTCATGATGACCATGGACGGATCCGCGTTGCTAATGACTGTAGGGGCATAGAAAGTTCCCCCATCTTGTGTAATTAACTTGCCTCCAGTCATAAGTGTAGCTCCTTTAGATAGTGCATCCTCAACATGATGTATCACCTTATCGAGACTTGCTCGATTTATTAATGGTCCAATATCTACATTTGTATCTGCACCATTTCCTACTTTCAACTTATTAACTACTTCAGAGAACTTTTCTACAAACTCGTCGTGAATACCTGACTGTACATAAATACGATTGGCACAAACGCACGTTTGACCGGTATTTCTAAATGCGGAGGCAACCGCACCTTTCACAGCTAGATCCAAATTGGCATCGTTTAATACAATCAAAGGTGCATGTCCACCAAGTTCAAGTGATAATCGTTTTACTTGATGTGCACTTTGTTCTATTAATACTTTCCCAACTTCGGTAGATCCGGTAAAGGTGATTTTTCGGATCTTTTCATTTTTCATTATTGCTTTTCCGATTTTACTTGAAGATCCCGTCACCAAGTTAATGACACCTTTAGGAAACCCTGCTTTTTCACATAACTCTATCATTTTTATAGCTGTCAGCGGGCTTTCACTAGATGGTTTAATAACAATGGTACAACCCGCGGCTAATGCCGGCCCCATTTTTCTCGTTAACATGGCAGCTGGGAAATTCCAAGGAGTGATAGCTGCTACCACTCCAACTGGTTTTTTCCAAACTTGCAAGCGTTTACTCGTCGTGTGAGTTGGCAAGATTTCTCCATAAACGCGTTTTCCTTCTTCAGCGAACCATTCCAGATAAGCAGCGGCACTTGTCACTTCTCCTATGGATTCATTAATTGGTTTGCCCATTTCCATCGTCATTATTTGAGCTAATTCATCCCGATGTTCTATCATAAGCTCATATAGCCTTTTCAAATAAACTGCACGCTCATAAGCTGTCGTTTGTGACCATGATTGAAACGCATCATGAGCAGCTTCAATAGCCTTGTTTGCGTCTTCTTCTCCCCCAATTGGCACACTACCTACGATTTGGCCATTAGCTGGATTTACAACATTTAATTCTTCCAAATTTTGTCCAACCCATTCACCGTTTATATAGAATAAATGTTGCTTCACATTCAACGTTTGTTTCATTTTCTACTACCTCCACTCTCTATTTTTCCGATTAACCGTTCGTTTTCTACACTAAAGTTAGTTCTACCTGAAGTATACGCTTTTAAGGAAAATTTTTCACTTCAAAAAAGAGCCAATAATATAGACAAGGGAATCCCGTCTGTATTATTGGCTCTTATCTAGTTATAGCTTCATTCGTTCAATAGAGCCTGTTCGAATTAGCAGTGAATTAGTGTTTATATCAATTAATATAATAACCATATATATAAAGCAGTAGTTAACAGTTTGTTCCGGATATATAACTCAAAAATGCTAGCTTCGAATTCCGTGTCAGCTTCTTCCATGATTTAAAGGGCTAAAATGGCATCAGCAACTAGCGCCAGGTAGTCAAAGCACCATTCAATTGAATCATTACTTCAACTCATATACACTACTGCCTATCAAAATTCCCGTTTTTCACTAAGGTAGCCCTTACTTTCACTTCATTTCAATTGTTTTCTTCAATTGTTTCAAGTGACGTTTTTCATGCAATCCGACAAATGGAAACCATTGAATCAAAGGAACTTGCCCAAAAATCGGATGTTTGAATGATTTTTCTCTAAGTTCTTCTTTTGTGCTTGATTCATACACATCTAATAAGAAGATGCGCGAATCATACAGTTCGTTTTTCATCTCTATTTTTGATTTGTACTCTTCAGTAGGTTCAGTATACCCTGGGGCATCCACTTTTACTAAGCGAATCGTCGAAAGTGCAATTGGTTTATTCATAGATTTCGGGCTATCAGGATTTTTTAGCTCTTTGGCTATATTTGTCGCAATCACTGTCTCCATCCGTACAAGATGTTCAAATATTTGTTTTGGAGACCATCCACCATTTGAAGGTATTTTATTGAACTGTTCATCTGTTAATCCTTCAATTGATTTAAATAGCTCTTTTCGGATGACTGTGTTTTTTTCTAAAATCATTTAGATATCTCCTTTGATAACCTCAAAATCTTTTCCGTTGTTTTGCGTTTGTAGGTAGTCTGTTACACATGAAATTTCAGTTTATAGTTTTCGTGTGCAAGTCCATTTGCTAGTGTATTGATTTAGTTTACTTTTTGTTTCCTTACCTACAATAGAAGTTTTTCTTCTTTTTCGCAAGTGGTTTTTCAAAAAAAAAACAACCCCGCTTAAAACAATTTCAAGTCATTTTAGCTGAGGGTACTTTTTAATTCGTTTTTACAGTCACTTACTGGAAATTCCTTGGTTTTTTCCAGAATTTGCGAACCAGTATGCAGCTCCAATGAACACGGCTCCACCAATGATATTGCCGATTGTTACTGGCACTAAGTTTGCCGCCAACCCGGCCAATGAAACAGTGTCGGGGTGAGGGACCATCAACGAGAGGGAAAGCAAGGTCATGTTTGCAATACTATGCTCGAACCCCGAGGTGATAAATGCGAATAAGCACCAAAAAATCATAATCATTTTTGCGGTTTCTTCTTTAAGTTTAAATGCGCACCAAACAGCCAGGCAGACGAGAATATTACACAGAATCCCACGCATAAGCAACTCTATAAATGGCGTATTCATCTTTGCGCTTGCTGCTGTATTAATATAGTCCGCTGTATCTCCGGATGCCAAGCCCGAATAGAAAAAAAGAGCTGCAACGAGAATAGAGCCTGCAAAGTTGCCAACATAGCTAAATGTCCAGATTTGAATGGTTTCATACCAAGTCGTTTTCTTAGTCAACGTACCAATGGTCATGATCATGTTATTACTTGTAAATAGGTCGGATCCAGCCATTAAGACCAAGCTTAATGCGATTCCAAATGTAACGCCCATAATAATTTTCGTTCCTGCAAAGCCTGTAGGTCCAAGCAAACCACCAATTGTAAAGATAAGAATGATTCCAAATCCAACGAAAAATCCCCCCATCATTGTCAAGATGAGGTATCTACTTTTACTGGTATGTAATTGATTTACTTTTGTAATGGCTGTATCACCCAACGTAGCGATTGTTGCTTTCATCTTTTTCCCTCCGACTACCATAAGCGTGCCTTTTTAAGCATAGTATCTATTATAATCCAAGTGTATATTCTATCACTAATGACTATACTACTAATCATAGAAACGTGGTACTTTCTGTGAAAATGAAAAATAATACAACGCCCCATCCGAGCCTGCGGATGAGGCTGTTCGTCGTTCAGTCTCGTCATTTGTGGTACACCTGAATGAATCGCCCTAATGAGTCGACAATCATGAAACAACCATATCGCTTCTTAGGACCCATGAATAATTAGCATACATCACTTTTGTTATAATAAAGCACCCTTGGTCAAGAATCTCTTGTTATTACTGTTCATTCAGAAGCAATATAAATTTTTGTCTAACCTTTTCCTTCTTAATAATCCTTTTCACACGATATGTATTTTGTAAATACTTTCTAACTTTTCTATTTCCGAAGAATAACCTACGATATCTTTCATCATCATAAATATTCTTAAACCAAGAATGCTGCATTAACATTTCAATATTCTTGTCAATTTTTTGCGTATCCAAAGAATTGGTACCATTTGGTATTAGTGCGGTAAGAAGATCTTCTAACATTGCTTTCACACCTCTTAGTTCTCCAATTTGACGTATCCATTTAAGCGAGCCGGATATTATGAAGATAATCAAAATGGTAAAACATTTATTCTTTAAGGATAAAATTATTATCACTCGTCAAACCTTCACACTCCAATCTAACATATAATTACGCATTTTTTATTTTAAAAATCCATGTCTGTTTATTAACCAACAATAACCAGTAAATAACTTCCCCCCGACCGCACTTGTATAGTTGCATTTTGGGATCGCTTTAGATTGAATGACTTCTAGTACGATTCCCAAGATGTCTGGAAATGAAGGGATGCGACAAAGTCGTATCCCTAGGTAATCGTATGGTTGTCCTTCATCCGTCGCGCTCCAAATGCATAAGTACACAAAGTGCTGAAGATTTTTGGGACGAAAGAATAGCCGACTTCTAACCTGGAGAAGAGCCGCCAAAGATGCAATTTTGACGGCTGATGCTTTCTCTACGGTTTTTAATTAAGTGTCGCTTTCTATTAGGCAACACAAGCTTAGATGCATAATCTTTACTAAAAGTAAGCAAGGAGCACGTTGTACAAAGTACTATAGTTCCCGAAATTGCATCTTCGGGAACTTACACTCTCCATAGAATGTCATCTATTTTCTTCTTCAAAAACAACCACATTTTTCACTTTAATATTGTAGGAACGCGACAGGCAACTATTCACAACAGGATTAATGAAAAAAGTGTGGCAAGAAGTGACTCCGTCACTTCTTGCCACACTTTACCCCCTCTAGGGAGGAATGAATTGCAATTCCTCCTTAATTCTGTCATGAATAGTTACCCGAAAGCGGTCACAAAATAGTCCAGTGAAAATAGAGGTTATCAAGCCCTTATCACCACTATTTCATGCAAATATATGGTTAATCAACAGTAGTGGTGAAAATTATATATATAGGCACGTTTAATTCAATAAAAAAAGGCTGCATATAAATGCAGCTGTTTTTCCAACTAATCACGCAATAATTGAAGAAAAACTTTTTTGATATGCAATCATTCGGAGGCTTTGTGAGCATCGATATTCTATTTATCGGTAATTGTCGTGGGTTGGTTGAAACAAATCTTCTTGAGTAGTCCGAACAACGGAAAAATGATCAACATTGTAATGACCATGAAGTGTTTCATTGTGATGACTTATTATCTTTTCGGCAGATAAGATTGAAGAATCTGTCGTCGAATGTCCATCTCCAACTAAAGTAACATCAAAATAATTGACTGTTGCAGTTCTAACCGCTGTGTCAATACAGTGTTCTGTTTTACATCCCATTATAACAAGGTGTTCGATCTTGTTATCCTTTAAAAAGCCCAATAATGGAGTTCCATAAAACGAATTTGTTGCTTTTTTATCATATACTTTTGACTTAGTAGGAACTTTAATATCCTCATGTATTTGAAACCCTTTACCTTTGCCTTCAGCGACATCTTTATCTCTCACAAAAACTATTAAAGAATCCGATTCTAATGCTTTATTAATAACTATATTGATATTACTCACTAACTTTTCATTATTAAATACACTTTTTTCATTCTGATTACCATCAATTAATTCTTGTTGGGCATCTATGACTAGCAATGCTTGTTTCAATTGAAAAACCCCTTTTCATTTAATTTATCCTGTTCCGCAAGCTACTCTTCAATTTATTGTTCATAATAATCGCCCCCATTTTGTGTAAGTGAAAAAGTTGTTGCATAATTCTATTTCGTTATCAAGTCGATAAAATCCTCTTTAAATCGACATTTAAAAAGCTCGTTCCCACTGTGAACTGCACTCCAATTATTAGACTCACCTTAATAATTGGAAATACTTTTCCTTTTGTCTTATGCTGGTATCTCAGTCGCCATGCCACTCTCCTGTTCATTGTTCGATCTAAAGCGGAATCAGTATTAAGCCTACACCTGAAAATTATTATGACTTTATGTAAAATACATGAAAATATTGTTCGTAGTATGATATGGTAAATTATCTATAACTAATGATTAGAAGGTGAAGTACATGCTAGAAGTAACTGAAAGTAAATTAGCACAGTATGTCGTTCATTATGTAAGCGATACGCTTGTTTGGGGAGATGAGGTATTCTCTCAACCAGAGGTCATGCTTGAAGCGGCTTTTACACAATTAGCGTTTAACAAAGTTGATTTTGAGCAGCAATATGATTTTTTTCACGAAACGGATATTGGATTAAATGAAGTATATTCATATGTGAATTCAATTTTTGATCAGGAGAGCAATTTCCTTAAACAATCTAAGCATATCGCCACTCACTTACAAAGTGTATCCCAGCACCCTAATATTAAAAGCGGTGAATTGTTTATTGGATTATTCGATAATTGCTTATGGCAGTCAGAGGTAAAAAAGGTAATTGCCATTGTAAAAATTGATGAAAAAGAAATGTTTTTAGATGTACAAAACGATCAAAACAAAGTAATCGTAAGTGGCATCGACGGTATTAATGTGAAGAAAATCAATAATATGGCCGTAATCGTGGATATGGGGCCAGACGTAGCACCCGCTGTCTTTATGAAAACGAAGAAAAAAGAAGATGTTGTTTACTGGCAAGAGCGTTTTTTAAAAATTAAAGTAGCGGATGAACAGTATCATAAAACCAATTTAGCATTAACAGAATGCAAAAAATTCATTATAAAAGAAGAGAGTTTTACGAATACCAAGAAATTGGGGTTATTAAACAAAACGCTCGAGTACTTTAGAAATGAAGAAGAATTTCAAGTAGATGACTATATTGAAACCGTCTTTGAGGGAACCGATCCTGTCAAAAAAGATATAATCGTCAATTCAGCAAAACCATACGAAACGGTCATTTCCGAAAGTGCAATCTTCAAGGCAGAAAAAAATTTTAAACGAAAAATTAAACTTGATTCTAATATTGAAATTCAAGTTAACGTCCGCGATATCGAGCAAATTGATGAACTGATTGAAGTCGGCTATGATGAAGCAACCAATCGAAAGTTTTATAAAATCTATTTCCAAGAAGAAATATAATCACAAAATGATAATAATCCAAAACTCTTAGAAGAGTTTTGGGATTTTGTATAAATAAATTATGCAGATAAACGAATTGGTATGCCGAAAAATCAGTAGAGAGCTAATAAAATGAACCTCGAATAAATATGCTAATTCGAGGTTCATTTTATGTTTATTAATAACGTGGATCATAATTCTTTAAGTCTTCCTTTTCATGCCTGCATTCTGTCCTTCATCAGTAATTTTATAATTAAATTTAAATACATCGTTGTCATGGGCAAAATAGATATACTCAACATTTGTTTCATTTTTGAAAGTTACAATTGCATAGTATGCTGGAAACTTAAATCCCCATTTCCCCTCAATAGATTCAAAATCCTCTTTTTTATACCCTTTCTCTTCAATGAGGTAAGTAGTTACTCTATTTTTGTAGATATATTTATTTACTTGGATTGATGCTATCGGTACAATTACTATTCCAATAAGAATAACCAGAAGAGTAGCGTATAGAAAATGTAGTTTTCCCATGCCGGAGTTTGCTTGACGTATGTTTTCCGCGAAATGTTGGTGATACCCTATACCAAAACAAATAAAAAAAAAGAGAGGCGATTCGCCACTCTTTTTTTATTTGTTTCTTATGCCTCAGAACCGATATTTTCAATATCTATGATCACGCATACACTTGTGAGTTAATTAGCAACTTTCAGCGGTGTACTACTTGTATAAAGAAACAAATCATAATGATTAAATACATCTATTATGTCTGTAAAAACTGGATTACCATTACCCAACTTACCTACATGAATTCCGGTTAAAACGTTACCATTTGAACTTGGACGATAAATGGCTCCTCCACTATCCCCTCCGGCGGAATAATTAGCCGAGTCATCCGGAACTACTACAGATACTATTCTAGTGAATGGAGGTTTCTCCCAATTATTAGATACAAAACCTTTTTGGATAACTCTGCCGCAGGCTTTAGGTGTACTTATACCAACACGACAAATTACTTGACTAAATGCAGGACTTGTTGATGCGGCATTTATGAAATGATTATCAAACACTTCTGATGTACTACCGTCTGAAACCACTTTAATTCCATTAGTAGCATAGCGTCCACCTGACAATCCATTATCCATTATTTTCACTTAAGCGGCGTCTAAGTTCACATGGCCTGCAGAAGTATGCTGGCGACCCACGTTAGAACTCCATTGTTGTACAAGACTGCCTGTACCGTTACTAGCTGTAGTTCCAGAGTTAAAACAGTGAGCAGCAGTCAAAAAAAGTATTGACCATTTTTATATGCTATCCCTGCTACCGAACAAGAACCGCCAGGTGGTAGAATACCAAGACCTGCCCCTAGTTTATTCCAGTTAGACATTACAGACTTCTCTGATACACCTGTACTATTAAATTTCTCTAGTTTAAATTCCAATACATTGGAATGATTTTCCATAAGTTTTTCTAATAAATTATTATCTAAGGATTCAGCCGAAAACTTAACTTTTCCTTCGTATATATCAGAAACTAATTCAAATTTAGGTAACTTTGATTCATCTCCGTAATAGTTTTTTACTTCTTCATAAATTATCATTTGCTGTTTAAATAAATCATCATACGTGTATTTAGTTACTTCTGTTTTTATACCACTTTTTTCAAGACTATTGATTAATTCTCTCACGGCTTTATTGGAGGTATATTCACTCTCCTTATATCTAAAATGCAGTACATCATCTTCATCAAAGTATAAATCTCCGCTAGATCCAATGTTACCAGCCAATGTATTCATTTTTTTGTTATGTTATTAAATGCCTCTAATTGTTTGTCTTGGTTCTGGATAGTGGTTTCGGTTATTTTTTGCTGTGTAGCAAGTGTTTGACTTTCAAAACTAAACAGTAAGATGACGACACTAAAGAGAAAGGTCGCAATAAATGCTATTTTTTTCAAATTGTCCCACTCCTTTAAGAGTATTATGTTGGTGTCATGACAAATTAACTAATAACACGGAATACTGCGTGTGCGTTTTTAACATTTACTTACCCAAAAAGTTAATTAACTTTGGAATGGCTTTTTCATTCAAAGAATATTTTACATCGTCTACCTCAAAGCGTCCTGTAATACTGGAAAAAAGCCATAAATCTATTGTTTCTGTTGCATCATTTTTGTAAGTCACCTCAAGCTTATATCTAGACCCGACATCTGACACAGGACCTTGATATCTATCCGCATTTTGCATGGCGTCTACAAAAATATTGATCTCATCGGCATTTTTAATTTCTTGTGGGTCCGTTGGCTCTGGTCCTTGGTCTATTGCAATAATTGCTTGAATTTCGTCTCTAAATTTAAACGTATCTTCCTCCTTTTCTTTATTATTACATCCAACTAGCAACAGTAAGCCGAATAAAATAAACAGTTTTTTCATTATTGTTCCCTTCCTTCGTTTATAGTAAACTCACAAACTTACATTTTATTTCCCAATGTCCCTTTCCCCCTTTAAACATACGACGAGTTGTTTAAAGAAATTGTTACATTTTTCTTTCTCAAATATCAAAAAAGCCACCTTTCCTTCTTGACTGTTGCCTTTATGAAAGGGATGAGTTATTGAACATTAAAAAAATAAAAAAGTCCCCTATAACCCCCTTAACTATGAGGTGGTCAGTAACTCCTTATTTTCTGTACAATCCCTTAGCGTATGTTTTACGCTTTTTGTTGGTAGGACCCCTTTATGACAAGCGTCTTTAAAAATTATTTTCAAATCTACTTTTCTTTTTTGAACAACCTTTGCCACCACGACTTTTTTTGGTATGTCAACACTAAATCAAACACTATTATTAAGGGCTAATTTTTTATAAGCAACCGGACTTAGGTAGCCTAATGTACTATGCGAACGGATATTATTGTACCAATTGACATAATCAAAAAGTTCAAGAGACAGCTGTTCAAGGGTTTGATAGTGCGTTCCGTTGATTAATTCGGTTTTTAAAATCTTAAATGTTGCCTCTGCCACCGCATTATCATAAGGATTCCCTTTATGACTGAGTGATCTTTTGATCTTGTAACCACTTAATAATTCATCAATCCCGACGTTTTTAAATTCAGAACCACGGTCTGTATGAAATAAGTTCACATTCCCTAATGGGGATTTAACAGAATCGAAGGCACGCTGAACTAGGGCTGCGTCTTTTTGTGCTCCGACGCTCCACCCGACAATTTTACGGTTGTATAAATCGATTAAGAAACAAACGTAACTCCATCGGTATCCTACTTTCACGTAAGTTAAGTCGCTTACTAACACGGACATCTCTTTGTCCACTTCAAATTCTCGATTTAGAACGTTTCTAACAGATTCTTCATTTGGTCTTGTCGCCATTGGTTTATAAGAAGGTTTGGCGTATTTTGATTGGAGGCCAAGTTCGCCCATCAATCTTCCAATTCGACGTCTAGAGATTGTAAAGCCTTTCGTCTCTTTGTCTAGTTCTATCTTTAGTTTCCGAGTTCCATAAACGTGTCGGTTTTTATTGAAAACCTCAGCGATCTTTTCTTTCAATACGCGTTCTTCTTCCCGCTTTTCTTGTTCTTTTTGAGCGGATACTTCAGTGTCATAATAGAAGGTGCTACGCGCTATTTTCAGGACTTTACACATTGCTGATACCGAATATTTGTGGCGGTTTTGTTGAATCACATCTATTTTCGTCCCATGATCAGCGCTGCTTGCTTTAGAATATCTACTTCCATTTCTAGTTGCTTATTTCTTTTACGCAGGGCAATCAATTCTTGTTCTTCTGAAGGTCGATTATCTTTCTCTTTAAAAGAACCAGACTGCCTGAATTGTGTAATCCACCTATCAAGAGCAGATGCTGTTAATTCATATTCTTGGACAATATCTTGTCGGCTTTTTCCGTTTTCGTATAGGGCTACCACTTGTTTTTTGAAATCTGTTGAAAACGTTCTTCTTTTTACGGACATAGTAGATCTCCTCACTTCTTGTGTATTATTCTACATGCCCTTAATTTAATTGTCCGATTAAGTGTAACCTATCCATTTTTCTTCGATGTGTGAAGCAGCTGCAATTTTTTTTTGACTTTCATCTACCACTGCGCACAATTGTTGAGTGAAAAAGGTGATTGTTGCCGTTGACTTTTTTATTTTAGCCCCTGCAGGAAACCTATGCAAAACGCAGTTTTTTTCCAGGAAAAATCACGGCGTATAAATGGGCACTCTCTTTCAAACTCGTGAATTTTAGGATTTTGTTTAATTGATCGTTGCAATATCAATAATTTTTTTAGATATGAAAATAAGATACGTAAAATTTTAAAGGGACAAGCCGTTATGGGTTTCTGGTAAGGACTAAAAAAGGATTTTAATGATCTTTAAAGTTCTTCTCATTCTGCACCCCCATTTTGGATTTATGATTTCGCCATAAACTCCATTAGGTCAATAAGCAGATTCTTGCGTATATTGTTCCGGATATAAGTGACCATTATTCGAAACTCACACTCAGTAGTTCAAGTTTTAAGAGCTTAAACTTTTTTTATGATAAGGAGTAGGAATATTGATTAATAAGATTTTTAATTAAGGGATTAAGTTCTTCTGGTAATTCACTCACTTTAAAAAACTTCGCTTCAGTTGTTTCTATACCGTCTGCTTTTAATATCCCACCCTTAATTTCTTTTGAAACATAGGCAATTGTAACAGGATAGAATTCGTCACCGTTTGGTAATTTAACAAAGTGTTGTTTCCCTGAAAAAACACCAATCAAATCAAGTTTTCCAATTTCAATTCCTGTCTCCTCTAATACTTCCCTTCTTCCAGCTTCCTCAGTAGACTCCCCTAATTCTATAAATCCGCCAGGGACTCCCCAAAGCCCATCTCTACGTTTCTGAAACAAGAATTCACCAGCTTCATTAATTACAGCTACCGCTACACCCGTCAAAATTAACGGTTGATTTCCAACAACTTTTCGTAAATCCTCAATATAGCCCATAATTACCTCCACAATATAATTTTTTTTGTGCTTAAAAATGAAATTCGGTATCTTGAAGAAAACCCCTCTTTATACCACAATTTTCCTAGTTTAGCGGAAAAGAGAAATTCCAACTTAAGCCGCCTACCGCATGTTCAATTATCAAATTTGTTTGTTCGTTAAGGGTTTCATACCTCTTTTATGTAGTACCTTTTCTAGCCATTTCATTTTCACTATAAAACGACTCAACTAGATTAGTCGCAAATTCATCTGCCTCATAAGGATATTTGATATTTAATAGCTCACTCACATCAATAGCTATATTTCTGAAAACGTTCATTGTATTTTCTAAAGCATCCCATATCTCATTTTCTTCATAGTGAGAGTACAAACCTATAAATGCTTGAACAATGTTAGGATCTGCCCATTTTTCAAAAAACGAAACCCATGCCAAGTATCAAAATCAGCGCCTTTTTTTAATTTTGTTTGTGTTTTAACTAATAATATGAGTAGGTTTTTCATATAAGAATCACAAATTGATTTACCGTCTAAAAGTTCGCCACGTCGGATTTTTTTCGAAGCTAGAACGGCATGATACCAAAAATCATTGATTAAATTATTGACCTCTGCTGCCTCTAAACCAGGATCTATGTTATTTTCATCTTTAGATTTCTGTAAAATAGATGTGGTAAGACTATCTTTATCAATTAAAACTCTTACTCCTTTTGACAAGACTCTTATTACTTCGCTTTTTCTTTCCAATACAGATAAAGAGGATACAGAAAAAATCGCAAAATCTACATCGAGTCCTTCTTCAAATAAAACCCTCCTTTCAGTACCTCCACCAACTGCAGTATTTTCAAGGAATGTGATGTGGACCTTTGCAATTTTTAGTAACCACTTTTCATCAACAAGTAAAGATTGAGGATTATTCGCAAAAATAACTAGATCTAGATCTGACCATTTATCTGCCGGCATTTCCTTTCTTGCTCTAGAACCTACAATTAACACTGCTCGAATATTTTCGTCTTCCTGTGCAAATAAAACAAATTCTTCTAATAATTTCCCATAAGTTAATTTATCCATTCTTCATTCCTCCAATATTATTTAACGGACTTCCCTAACCCATTTATTACAATAAGAAAAAAGAACAAGCAACGGAATTATATTGATGAACTATTTTTGCGCAATAGGTTACTATAACACCATAATTTAATCTACTTATTATCAACAATAACAATATAGATTGGTGTATCTGTTTCATATATTTTTGTTCCCACTTATAACTGGTTAGATGTATCGTTTCAAAAGTCTTTCGCTTTCAGTCTAATAACATTAATACAAGACAAAAAATTCCCATCGCACAATTATGTAATTTTATTCCACATAACTTTAACTATATCTGTTAATTCAGAATTTGTAAATCAACGCTTAAAAACAATCTTCAGGGACAGCCTAGTAAAATAATAATGATTGTAGTGTATACTAAACTTAATTCTAAGCTTGTTTTCCTTCTCATGAAGTAAACTAAAAATAACAAAAAATCATTTGAGGTGTATACCTATGAAAAAAACACGCTATGAAAACACGGACAAAAGTGCAACACTAGCCACGTTTAAAGATTTACTAAAGTGGCGAAAAGAAAGAAAAGGTAAGCAAATTGATTTATCGTTTCAAGTGCCAATGGTAGATAAAACAGAAGAAGCGTTCCTACAATCAAATCGTACGATTCCCACAATCACATGGATTGGCCATTCCACCTTTTTAATTCAACTAAATGGACTAAACATCCTAACAGATCCAGTTTGGGCAAATCGTCTTGGCACGGATAAACGACTCTCTCCCCCTGGACTTCCGATAGGTGAATTGCCTCCAATCGATATTGTCCTGATTTCACATAGCCATTACGATCACCTGAGCTATTCTTCTATTAAAAGACTGAAAGGAAATCCAACCTTTTTTGTACCAATAGGACTCGGTAATTGGTTTAAAAGAAAAGGATTCAGCAAGATTGTGGAATCCAACTGGTGGGATGAGCATCAAATAGGGGAATTAACGATTGCCTTTGTTCCAGCTCAGCACTGGGCAAAAAGAACGCTAACGGATACAAATCACTCACATTGGGGGGGATGGATTGTCCAGGATTCAAATCAAACACTATACTTTGCAGGTGACAGTGGATATTTTGAAGGCTTTCGTGAAATCGGGGATAAGTACTCAATTGATTATTGCCTGATGCCGATTGGTGCATATGAGCCGGAGTGGTTCATGGCTGCCCAACATGTTAGTCCAGAAGATGCTGTCAAAGCTTTCATCAATACGCGATCGAAAGTGATGATTCCTATGCATTACGGTGCTTACCGGTTGGCTGATGATACACCTAAAGAAGCACTTGATCGATTACTTGCTGAATGGACAAAAAGAAAGCTAGATGATAATAAGTTAGCTGTTATGAAACTTGGGGAAACCATTCATATGGAGACTCCAATTATTTGAGCTGAAAAAGAGCGAATTCCCTATACTTAAAGGGATTCGCTCTTTCTAATTCACCAACGACCCGCTGAAGGCTTGGGCCAAGAGGATGTTGGTTACACAGATGTTGCCGCAGGACGCCAGCGATTTAAGTCTGAGATCCCTATTCAGTAAATGTAAGTGCCTTCTGTGACTCAAGTTAAATTTCAATAACTATTGGAAGAATCATCGGCCTTCTTTTTGTCCGCGTATATAAAAGTGTTTCAACCGATTTTTTTATATGCTGTTTCAAATTAATTCTTTGATTTCCAATAGCTCCTTGCGATTTGTCAATAGTCCTAATAACTACCTGATTCACTTCATTCAACAATGCTCCCGAATCACTCCCATAGACGAATCCACGCGAAATTGTATCGGGATCAGAAATTAGCTTGCCATCAGTTTTACTTAAGGTAATAACAATAACTAGCATGCCCTCTTCAGACAATAGTCTTCGGTCACGTAACACGATGTTTCCAACATCACCAATGCCCAATCCATCTACGAAAACATTCCCCGATTGTACTTTTCGTGTTTGTCGGGCAACGCCGTTATTAATATCGACAACATCGCCATTGTTAATAATGAAAATATTTTTTCTTTCCACGCCTACGGATTCTGCCAATAAGCGGTGCTGATAAAGCATTCTAAACTCACCGTGAATCGGAATGAAGTATTTCGGCTTCATTAGCGTTAACATTAGTTTCAATTCTTCCTGACAGGCATGTCCTGAAACATGCATGCCAGTTACAGTCCCTGATCCATAGATCACTTTGGCTCCTAAAAGATACAAATTATCAATGATACGTGAGACACTTTTTTCATTCCCAGGGATGGGTGAGGAAGCAAAAATAACCGTATCTTCAGGATGGATCTCTACCTCTCGGAAATTTGAACTAGACAAGCGAGACAATGCTGCCATGGGTTCTCCTTGGCTTCCCGTGCAAAGAATTGCTACCTTTTCTGGGTCCATTCCCCTAACTTCATTTTTGTCGATTAACATGCCTTCTGGGATATTCAAATAGCCGAGTTCCGAAGCAACCGCTACTACATTCACCATGCTTCTACCAAGTAATGCAAGCTTACGGTTTGTTTTTTGCGCGGCATCCACTACTTGTTGTACACGATGAACGTTAGAAGCGAAAGTAGAGATAAATACTTTCCGACGAGCTTTACGGAATGCTTCTTCAATATGCCCGCCTATTAGTCGTTCTGATGGATTAAAACCAGGACGTTCCGCATTGGTGCTTTCCGATAACAGAAGCAACACACCGTCACTGCCTATTTTAGCCATTTTATGAATATCTGGATATTCGTCGCCGAGTGGGGTTAAATCGAACTTGAAATCACCGGTATGCACGACCGCCCCCTCAGGTGTATGGAATACAACGCCTAGACAATCAGGAATACTGTGGTTTGTTTTGAAAAACGTCAAGCCCACCGTTCCAAACTCCAGCTCGGAATCAGCGTTTATCAAAACTAGTTCGGTATGCCTTAAGAGCCCATGTTCTTTTAACTTAAGTTGAATTAGACCTAGCGTTAATGCTGTGGCATATACCGGCATATTTAATCGTTTTAATAAGTATGGAATGCCTCCAATATGATCTTCATGTCCATGGGTAACAACTAATGCCCGAATCTTATCCTTGTTCTCCTGTAAGTATGAAATATCCTGGATAATCAAATCAATTCCTAAAAGACTTTCGTCCGGAAACTTGGCACCACAATCGATTACGACAATATCATCTTCATATTGTAGAACATACATATTTTTACCGATTTCATTAATACCACCTAGTGCAAAAACCGATAATTTATTCTCAGTCTTAGTCAAATTTAATAGCCTCCCACTTTGAAATAATACTCAAAGTATACCCTTAGAGAGTTCTTTTATGATTTTGAATTCTTAAAAGAAAATTCCGATAGTATAGTGACTAAAGACATATTGGACTGTTGTTCTTTTTAGAGCTATCTTTTTCAACCATTAGCAGACATTAGAGTAAATAAAAGCCGATTCCCATAATTAGATAAGCTGCAAACAGGATAAGACCCTCGAACCAATTTGATTCACCGTCATTGGACAGAGTAATGACAAGGAATGTTGCAGATACCATCGCTACCAACTCTGGAACAGTGAAAACAAGTGCCATTGGTTTCGGCATCAATAATGAGATGAGTACAAGGACTGGCGCAACAAACATAGCAACCTGCAACGTGGAACCGACAGCTATTTCGACAGCTACATCCATCTTATCCTTGACCGCCATTGTAATTGCGGAAACGTGCTCAGCCGCATTTCCAACAATCGCGACAATAATGACACCAATGAACAGCTCGGTCCAACCAAACTTTTCACCAAGCATTTTAAATGTATGAACCAACTGCTCTGATACGAAAGCAACCGTTAATGTTGCAAACAATAATACAAGGATCGATTTGCGCTTCGTCCACTCCGGCGTTTCCTGCTCCTCCACTACCTTATCAGAAGAGGCAAAGATGCCACGGTGCGTAACGAGTTTAAAGAACAGTCCTGCAAGATAAAGGACAATTAGTACAACCGCGATGCCAATACTCAAGTTTAATGTCGTTTGTGTATTCATAGACATAGAGAAAATTTCAGGAATGACAAATGCCACAATGACAGCGAAAATCAGCAATCCCGAATTATATTGTGCATCATGGAGACTGAAATTCTGACGTTTGAATTTGATGCCCCCTGCGAAAAAGGAGAGTCCGAGCACAAGTAACAGATTCCCAAGTACAGAGCCCGTGAGTGAAGCCAAGACGATACCAACCATTCCTGCCTTCAATGTAAAAATTGAAATGATGAGTTCGACTGCGTTGCCAAATGTCGCATTCAATAAACCACCAATCCTCGGTCCACTAACGATGGCGAGGCTTTCTGTTGCCCGGCCTATGTATCCTGAAAGCCCGATGATGCTTATACAGCAAAGGATGAACATCATAATGTCCGACCAGTTTAGAAATGCACCGGCAATCACGAGTGGGACACCGGTACTAACAAGGATGGCAAATAATCGATTCACTATAATCACCCCTTAAGATAAATAAAACCTTTTCCCTATCTTCCCCTTTTGAAGATTAAACAAACGTTTGAAGGTGTTCGTAGATTATTTTGATGCACTGGCCTAGTAACGTTTACTAGCATTTCATAGACAAGAACCAAGTACTCAATAGCGCAGAAAACAGAAAAAAACCTCTACTTCACGAATGATGTAGAGGGAATTGGTCTTACAACTATGCCTATATCAGCTGACTACTCCTTTCCTATTGTGCAACAACATAACTAATCCAATTCCCTTCATCAAATTGGCAATCTAAACCGCGTAATCCTGAGGGTATTCAATAAATTTGGAGCCTATATATGCCTCTGCTACCCATTTTCAAATCTTTTTTCTAGTTTGTCATGTCATTTTCTTAACTTGATTTTAGGTGCTCATGTTCCTGCAAACAATCTAACAGTTCTTTTACGGCGACTTCTCCTGCATGAATCCACCTGTTTTTATCAATGATCTTCCCGTCCGGATCAATCGGTGCCTGGAATTGGTTAAAACCAGTTGCATTTAGTAATGAACTTTCATCACTATCTAGTCCGACATGAACGACATGCTTAATGATATAAGATGTTTCAAATTCAATTGAAGCGTTATATTCATCAAGTTCACCTTCAGTTACGAAAAAAGGAATTCGCACATAAATGGTTTCCCCGCCTTCGCGACATAAAATATGGTCAAAACATCCTTTATGATAATCCCAATTTCCACCTAAATGATAACCGAGCCCTCGAATACAATCGCTCACTACACCAAAAGAAGCCTTTTGCCCTTCAAGCTCAGTTTGTAATTTTAACATTATTTTTCCTCCTTCTAAATTGCTTCATAAACAGCATTCACAAAAGAAGGTGTAAAAATACTACCAACATTTACAAGGACAACGAAAGAAAAAACTGGATTATGACCGTCTTAGGTGGAGTTATGCTCGCCTTAAGAGGACTTATGCTCGGCATGATTGACTTTATGATCGTCTTAAGAGGACTTATGCTCGACATGAATGAAGTTATGACCGCCACACCCTATTTCTCCATAAAAAAATTGATTGTCTCCTAAAAAGAGACAATCAATTTTCATCTGATACTACCCTAATATATCCTTCACCCGCTTAACATACGGTTCCTTATCATAGGAACGATACAATTGACTGGAAAGTTTAATTGGATCGCCGAAGAAAAACCGTTCATATAACGTTTCGCGTGTACCAAAAGAGCTCATCGTTAAATCCCATGCTAAACGAAAAATTTTGACACGATCCTCGGCATTTTTGGATTTGGCTTGTAAGTATTGATCTAAATCTTTTCTAATACTTGATTGAAATGCATTTTCTGTAGGGATAGACATCAATCCACTTGCACCCAAAAGCTGAATGATCTCAGTAAATTTCGGATAAGTCCGTGGAAATATATTAATCGCGATTTGCAGTGTTGTTCGATTGGGTTGCATAAATCCCCATTCATCGATTTCCGCTTCAATTTCTGATTTCATGACCAATGCTTTCATCGTTTCTAAAGCGACAATAATTTCAGAAGCCTTCTCTTGAACATGCTGATATTCCCCAATATTAATGGTTTCGATGATAGACTGAACTATTCCCAAAACAAATTCCGTTTTGACAATTTGTCTAGAAACAACTTGATGCAGTGTAAATGGCAAGAAAGAACTAGAAGCCACAAAACTGTTCGCTACTTCTATGTTGTCATAGTAAAAAACACGCTGCCAAGGTACCAACACATTGTCGAAAACAACAATCGTATCCATTTCCTCATACCGCGAACTTAATGGGTAGTTAAATGTCGAGTCGCCTCCGACAAATGATTCTCTACAGACAAACTTTAGACCTTGACTATTACTAGGGATAGAAAAAGCAAATCCATGCTCTTTCTCATCAACTCCGCCCGCAGCAATCACCATGATTTCATCCGTTATTCCACCCTGTGTTGCCAGCAACCGTGCACCTTTTATAATGATACCCTCTTCATTTCTCTCCATCACTTTCGCAGCAATCGGCTCATCTGAATCTTCAAAATAGAATTGTGCTCGATTTACTTGTGGGTCAATAAATGTATGGGTCATGGACAAATCGTTTTCACGTGCATATTCATAAAACGCAAGTATATTCTCTGGAAAACAATTTTCTTTTCCTTTCATTAATCCTACAGATGATGCAAGCGCCATTAATACGGTATTCATATAGTCTGGACTTCTTCCCATCATTCCATTATTCGATTTAGCCCACTGCTGAACCATTGCTCGCCTTTGAGCTAAATCATCTTTTGTTGTAGGCTGTAAATAAGACATACCTACTGGATCTCCAGTTGACGGCGATTGATAGGTCACACTATCTTTTACTAGTGCATCATGCTGCAAATCATATAGTGCTGCCTGACTTTTCATGACACCTTTGAATGCTGGATGCTCAGAAATATTGCCTGTCACAAGATTACCGTCTATCCATACATTCGTTTGCAGCTGATCAATCCGGCCAATATAGTCGTTTCCTGTAATCGCTGGCATAGACACACTCCTAACTAATAGTAGCGGATTAATTCATCATCCATCTATTTCCTTAGTTGTATTCTATTATTATTTTCTTTCGATTGTTACAAGGTCGTATGCATGCCAATGCGTATTAGCAGAAATTCTTACTTAAAAGCAATCGCAGCTTTGACCGCTTTTTGCCATCCAGCGTATAAGTCTTCTCGTTGTTGCTGCTCCATTTTCGGTTCAAAAGGTCGGTCTAGATTCCAATGAGCCGAGATTTCTGAGCGATCAGTCCAAAACCCTACAGCAAGTCCTGCTAAGTAAGCTGCCCCGAGTGCGGTTGTTTCACTAACCAGTGGACGCTCTACAGGTACATTTAATAAATCTGCTTGAAATTGCATAAGGAAATCATTTCCAACTGCGCCACCGTCTACACGTAACTTTTTTAAAGAGATTTCAGAATCTGCTTCCATTGCATCAAGTACATCTTTAGTTTGATAAGCAAGCGATTCCAGTGTTGCACGAATAAGATGTTCCTTCTCTGTACCACGTGTCAATCCGAAAATAGCACCTCTTACATCGCTATCCCAGTAAGGTGTGCCTAAACCAACAAATGCTGGTACAACGTAAACCCCTTCTGTTGACTCGACACGTTTAGCATATTCTTCACTTTCAGATGAATTACGGAACATTCTAAGTCCATCACGTAACCACTGAATTGCAGATCCTGCAACGAAAATACTACCTTCGAGTGCATACTCTACTTTCCCGTCGATTCCCCACGCAATGGTTGTCAATAGACCATGTTCAGACTTTACTGCTTTATCTCCTGTATTCATCAACATAAAGCAGCCAGTGCCGTATGTGTTTTTTACCATGCCACTTTCAAAACAAGCTTGTCCGAACAATGCAGCTTGTTGATCACCAGCGATTCCAGCAATCGGAGCAGCATGACCAAAGAAGTGACTTTTTTCCGTATGTGCATAAACTTCAGAAGATGGGCGCACTTCTGGCAGCATTGACGTAGGTACTCCTAAGATAGAGAGCAATTCCTCATCCCATCTTAAGTCGTGAATATTGTACATAAGTGTTCTCGAAGCATTGGAATAATCGGTTACATGCCTTTTCCCACCAGATAGTTTCCATACAATCCATGTATCAATTGTTCCAAATAGAAGATCTCCACGTTCCGCTTTTTCTCTAGCTCCTTTTACATTATCCAAAATCCATTTTACTTTTGTACCTGAAAAATAGGCGTCAATAAGTAAACCAGTTTTATCTCGGAACAGATCGCTGTAACCGCTTTCTTTCAACTCTCGACAAATTCCAGCAGTTTGACGTGATTGCCAAACGATTGCATTGTAAATCGGTTTCCCTGTGTGTTTATCCCACACGACTGTTGTTTCGCGCTGATTGGTTATTCCAATTCCTTCGATTTGTTCCGCTGTAATACTTTTTTCTGACAACACGCCTGCTATAACCGCTAAAATGGAGCTCCAAATTTCGTCTGCATTATGTTCGACCCATCCAGATTCAGGAAAGTATTGTGTAAACTCTTGCTGAGCTGAGTGAAATATTTTACCGCTTTTATCGAAAAGTATCGCTCGCGAACTTGTTGTACCTTGGTCAAGAGACATTATATATTTTTTAGTCATTATTTATTCCCCCATATAGTGATTTTTTTCATTACACAGTGTATGTAGCTACTTTGTTATTCTCTAACTCTTTATTTTGCGTCTTTTACCGACTCTTTACTTAGTGAATACTGTGCACCTAACAATACCGCTAACACAATACCACCTACAATCCAAAATGCAATGCTTGTAACACCTTCAAATACTTGTTGGTAAAACAGTGCACCAAACGTTCCGCCCAGTAACGGACCTACGATTGGTATCCATGCGTAGCTCCAATCCGACTTCCCTTTCCCAGGAATCGGCAAAAAGAAATGGGCAATACGCGGTCCTAGATCACGAGCCGGGTTAATGGCATAGCCCGTTGTTCCGCCTAGTGATAGACCAATGGCAACAATCAATGCTCCCACAATTAATGGATTCAAGCCTTCCGTAAACTCATTTGCACCGATTGATAGTAAACCAAGCAGTAAAACGAATGTACCAATTATTTCACTTGTTAAATTGGAGAGTGGGTGACGTATTGCAGGAATTGTGGCAAATACGGATAACTTTGCCGCTTCGTCTTCAGTTTCCTTCCAGTGAGGCAAGTAATGGAAATAAACAATTATAGCTCCAATAATCGCACCAAGCACTTGTGCCAGCATATACATAGGGACGTCTGCCCATGGAAATTTGCCAATGGAAGCCATTCCGAGTGTCACCGCGGGATTCAAATGTGCACCACTGGCACCACCAACTGCGTAGACACCCATCGCAACCGCAAGTCCCCACCCAACTGTAATTACAATCCATCCAGAGTCTTGTGCTTTCGACTTTTTCATCAACACACCACCAACGACTCCAGCTCCGAAAACAATTAAAATCATTGTTCCAACAAGTTCTCCAATAAAGGGCGTCATTTATAATCCACCTTCATTTCTATTTTTCGAGGTTGAATCTGAACATGAAAAAGTCCACATTTAAACCCCTACTTTACGCAGGGTTCAAACGTGGACTCCTTAGCTCAACCACTATTATTTACTTGCTATTAGTATATTCCTATAAAAAATGACTGTCAACACTATCAACCTTTTGTGAATGACTCCCACAATTCATGATCCGAGGTCGTGACTGCGACGGCACCAGCATCCAATGCGTCTTGAACATGTTTTTTCGTTCGAATCAAGCCTCCATTAATAATTGGAATGCCAGTTCTTTCAAATACTTCGCTAATGAGTTCTGGTATTACCCCCGGCAACATCTCAATATAATCAGGTACTGTCTGATCAATCAAGGAGTAACTTTTCTCCAAAGCGATTGTATCTAAAAGAAACATGCGTTGAATAGCGATAATCCCTTTGGCTTTCGCTTTCATGATCATATTGGACCTCGTCGAAATAATACCCGCTGGTCTAATGTCATTGCATAGAAAATCGGCAGCAAAATTATCCGTTTTCAACCCTTGAATCAAATCAGCATGAATGATAACTTTTTTTCCATATTTCTCTGCTTCTGTTTTGAGCGTTTTAAGATTACCCACATGCACTTCCAAAAGGACAATATATTCAAATGGACTTTTTAGCAATTGTTCAAACTGCTTTAAGCTTCGCGCGGCAGGTAAAATCTTTTGATCGTGAAAAGGCATCATTTGCCCCCCTCCTTTCATGCGTAATGACTCCAATATAGCATGTTATAGCACAGTTGTTGCGATTGTTATCTCATCTACCAATTCTTTTTCGTATTGTTGACGCTCTACATCTGTCCATCCCAAAATGAATGCCATTTCATCTAGCACATCTTTTTTCCCAGCTTTCACGTTGTCAATATTGAAGAACATATCCCCAGTTCTACGGACAAAGAAATCGTTTGGTTTTGCAACCATTTCAGATTCGATTGCGTAGCGTAATTTCACATAGAGAATACGTGGAATTGCTGTGTGTGCTTCAAATGGAATCGCAAATACTTGGTCCACATTTGTACCATAAAGAGTTGCCAAGTGACGGCTTTGTCGTTCTGTAAATCCAGCTAATACACCTTTTTCAATTGCCTGAGTCATAAAACGATTCATGTTGGATGAACCACCAATATCACCACCTGAGATTGGTAAATTCTTCGTCACACACTCATTAAAATGACGTATTTCTGCTTGACTAAGCTGAGCAACAATTTTATCCACTACAGTTTCCGCCATTTTACGATACCCTGTCAATTTCCCACCTGCAATTGTAATGAGACCCTTCTCTGATTCCCAAATTTCATCTTTTCTTGAAACTTCAGATGGGCTTTTACCTTCTTCATGGATGAGTGGTCTGACACCTGCCCAACTCGACTCGACGTTTTCTGCTGTCAATTTAAGACTTGGGAACATGTATTGAATGGCATTTAAGATATAAGAGCGATCCTCTTCCGTAATCTGCATTACTTTCGGATCTCCTTCGTAGAATGTATCCGTTGTTCCCACATAAGCTTTTCCATCACGAGGTACCGCAAAAATCATGCGTTTATCGGGCGTGTCGAAATAAACTGCTTGGTGCAACGGGAAGTCTTTTTGGTCGAATACAAGATGCACGCCTTTTGATAAAATTAAGTGTTTTCCTTTTGTCTTGCCTTCAATCCCCTTCACATCGTCTACCCATGGTCCTGCAGCATTAACAACTTTTTTCGCCTTAATAACCACTTTTTTATTTGTTAATGTATCTACCACTTGCACACCTGCAATTTTTTCTTGATTGTAAATAAAGTCCTCTGCCTTCGCGTAGTTTATGAGGGTAGCCCCTTTTTCAGCGGCTGCTTTCATAACTTCGATTGTCAGTCGAGCATCATCCGTACGGTATTCGACATAAATGCCGCCGCCTAATAATCCTTCTTGTTTCACAAGCGGTGCTTTCTGAAGTGTTTCTTCTTTCGTCAACATCGTTCTTCTTTCCGATTTCTTAACGCCTGCAAGAAAGTCATATACTTTCAAACCAAGGGAAGTAGAATATTTACCAAATGTTCCTCCTTTATGAAAAGGAAGGACCATCCATTCTGGTGTCGTAACATGTGGTCCGTTTTCATAGACGATTGCTCGCTCTTTTCCAAGGTCTGCTACTTCTTTGATTTGAAATTGTTTTAAATACCGTAATCCGCCATGAACAAGTTTTGTCGAACGGCTTGAAGTACCAGAAGCAAAGTCCTGCATCTCGACAAGCGCTGTTTTCAATCCACGTGCTGTGGCGTCTAGCGCAATTCCAGCTCCTGAAATTCCGCCTCCAATAATGAGTAAATCAAATTCCTCTGTCGCTAATTTGTCGAATGCTTTTTCCCGTTCTAGTGATGAAAAGTTTGTCATTTATCTCGTCTCCTTCTAAATTATGGAATTTAATAAGTGAAAAGAGACCCCAAGAAATAAGTTGCGCTAGGCAACAATTCCCTGGGGTCTCTCTTTAACTCAAACCCAATATATTAACTTATTTCTAGCTTATCATATATTCCATGAATTTCAAAATAGTTTGTTTCAACCAATAACCTTTTAGCCAGGGTCATTATTCTAGAATTACCTAAAAAAACGACTTTGATCCCTAAACTTTACGTGTTTCCCTATTATATAGAAGAAAAGCATACATACACTTTAGAAACTACTGCGAGGGACACGCATAACAAAGGGTGGATGCTTTCAATTTATGGATGGGAAATGCACTACCTTTCAGACACTTCGTCACTTCCAGACACATACTTTGGGGAGTAATTGCAGTTCATTCCTCCTCGGTAATCCTGTTGCGACTATCTATCCGTCGTCTACTTACATTACTATAACGGAAAGGCTACGGACGAACGACCACCGTACGATTATCGAAATAACTACGCAGTAAGAAATACCGAAAAAAGTGTGGTAGGCGTTCAGTCCAAAACCAACCAACAGTAACTGTACATATACTGCCTAATGTAGATTTAAAATAAAGATTGATTATTTGTAATAAAGTCCGATAATTTGTAAAAAGGTTTGATACAATTGCATTGACAAGATGGATTATGATAATTCAACAAACGGGCCATTTTGCGGACCAAGGTTTAGAAATCACAGGGGAAAAAGAGTTAGCATTGGTGAATATTTTGTGTACCCTATTTCGAGAATTACGGAAATGATATTTGGAATGTTTTTGGCCATGTGTGGAAGTGGTTTGTCTTAGGAGAGGAGATAAAAAAAATGATTGAATTAAGAAAGATAACTGGGGATAACATAGATGAAGTAATAGCACTTGAAGTTGAAGAAAACCAGGAAGACTTAATAGAAACTACTAACCTCAGAAGCTTTGCAGACGCACATATGTTGAACGCAGACGGTATACCAGCAACTCCCTTCGCCATTTATGCCGATGAAGTTGCGGTTGGATTTTTGATGTATATTTATGATACGTTGGATCATAAATCATTTGAAAATGAAGTTTTTTACGGGAAGAAGAGCTATTTTATTTGGCATATTATGATTGAAAAGAGTTACCAGGGGAAAGGATATGGCAAACTTGCTTTTGAAAAAATGTTGATGGATATTGAAACTACGCCAGATGGAGAAGCAGAATATGTATCCCTCTTTTATCGAACAAGTAATGTCATAGCTAAAACTTTATACGCTTCATTCGGTTTCGTAGATACAGGAATCATTCAGGATAATTCGATGTTGGCGATTAAAAAACTAGATGGAAAAATAACGGAATTATTGGTAGAATAGGATTTCTCTGAAAGAAATGTAAGCTATCAATATCTTGCCCCCTAATAAACACAAATATCCAAAAAAAAAAAACCGATTTTATTAACTCTGTCTTAGCAAGATATAATATTTATACCACAATCGGGCGCGATTGTTTTAGAATTACTAGGTAGAAAATGATCAAATTTTATTATAAAAATCGCATAGTATTTCACGAAGAATTAACCCGTTTTGAACAATCATTTTTCAAAACGAGTTCTTATCAATTAACTTGAACTATGGATTTCGGGGATATTTTAAATCAAACTTTATTCCAAACCAACACCTAAAGGTTCATCATAATTCTTAGGCCTGCAGGCATACCCCGATAACCTCTACCACTTTCGCTAAAAAACCGAAACGTGTTCTAACACCTCGATTGTCTTACAGACCAACAAAAGATTTATCCACAGCTCAGTTTTCACAAAAATCCCGATAGGCTTTCAACATTGTAAAAAAAGTTCATTTTTCTATTGCATTTCAATAGATTCAATGTTATTATCCGAATAGAAGTTTAATAATGCATCACATGTTACTGACACGATCAGGCATGGTGGTAAACTTAGAAGATTTTTCGAAATCTTCTCTTTTACCCCATGCCTTTTCTTGTTCTGCTCGTTGTGGTTGTGCAATATAAATAGGTATACGAGCTATAAATCGCAGACAATAAAGGAGTTCTCAGACATGCTATCAAGTTTATTTAAGAAACGTAAATTACAAATCTACGCACCTGTAAACGGAGAAATCATCCCGCTTGACCAAGTTCCAGACCCTGTCTTTAGCCAAAAAATGTTGGGTGAAGGCATCGCTATTATGCCGGAGCAAGGAAATATCCATGCGCCTATAGAAGGAACTATCGTCTTAGTATCTGATACAAAACATGCAATTGGTCTTCGTTCAAATGATGGAACTGAAATCCTTATTCACGTCGGTTTGGAAACGGTTTCATTAAAAGGAAAAGGCTTTACAGTACTAGTCAAAGCAGGCGACAAAGTTTCCGTCGGCCAATCACTCATTGAAGTAGATTGGGATTATATTCGCGAACACGCCAAAAGCATTATAACACCCATTGTGATTACAAATAGTGCGGAACGAAATGTACAATGTGAAGTTACAAAAGAAGGCATCATGGGAGAAACAGTGTTAATGACCGTCTCGCCTAAGTGATGCTCCGTTATATCCAGTGAAAAGAAGGCGGTGACTTTTGATGAAAATAACAAAAATTCTCAATAACAATGCTGTAGTCGTACTAGATGGCAAGCATGAGAAAATTGCTATTGGCGCCGGGATTGCTTTTAATAAAAAAAGAAATGATATCGTGAATATCCAAAGAATAGAAAAGATTTTTGTTATGAGGGAAAATGACAAGCTACAGCAACTTTTGAGCCGAATTCCGGAAGAGCATTTTACCATCTCCGAAGAAATCATTACCTATGCAGAAGCGTATATGGGCACAAAGTTAAATGAGCATATTCACATCGTCCTTACTGATCATCTGTCATTTGCAATTGAAAGAATAAGAGATGGTATCCATTTAAATAATAAGTTATTGCATGAAATTAAAATACTATATAGAAGAGAATTTGAAATCGGGCTTTGGGCAATCCAACATATAAAAGAAAAATGTCAAGTTGAAATGCCCGAAGACGAAGCTGCTTATATCGCTCTTCATATCCATACCATGAAACCGCAAGGAGGTGATTTACATCAAACGGTGAGACAAACGGCGATTATAAGAGATATGGTCCAAACAATCAAGGAGCACTTAATGATTACGATTGAAGAGGACGACATTTCATATCACCGCCTGATTACGCATCTTCGCTCCGCCTTAACAAGAATGAATCAGTATGGGCTTCACACGATGGATGAGGAAATGTTGGTCATGATTAAAAAGAAGTTTCCTCTTTCGTATAATTGTGCAACCGAGGTTGCAAAGGAATTAGTTATATTACACGCTGTCGAACTGCATGAACAAGAGTTGGGCTATATCGCACTTCATATTGAACGATTAAGAAAGCATTAAAGACAACATGAATCGTCATCATATATATTCTTCCGAACAAACTATCTAAAAAACTATGAATAGGGGTGAGTTTTACATGATGAAATACCTTCAAAAGCTAGGTCGTTCTTTGATGTTACCTGTAGCTGTATTACCTGCTGCGGCAATTTTAATGGGGATTGGGTATTGGATTGATCCTGAGGGTTGGGGTTCAGGAAACGTATTAGCCGCTTTCTTAATCAAAGCTGGGTCTTCGATTATTGATAATATGTCTATACTGTTTGCCGTCGGAGTAGCGTTAGGCATGTCCAAAGATAAGGATGGCTCCGCTGCACTAAGTGGATTAGTCGGTTTCTTAATTGTTACAACATTATTATCAACCGATACGGTAGCTATGCTACTAAGTATTGATGTTGCAAATGTAAACCCTGCTTTCGAAAAAATTGCAAACCAATTTATTGGAATTATTTCAGGTATCATCGCAGCAGTGATGTACAATCGATTTAGTCATGTACAATTACCGACTGCGTTGGCGTTCTTTAGTGGAAAACGTTTAGTACCCATTATGACAGCTGCTACTATGCTAGTTGCTTCAGCGGCATTATTCTTTATCTGGCCTGTTATTTTTACTGCATTAGTTTCTTTTGGTGAAGGTATTAGTGGATTAGGTGCTACTGGTGCAGGATTATACGGATTCTTTAACCGTCTATTGATCCCTACTGGACTACACCATGCATTGAACTCCGTATTCTGGTTTGACGTTGCTGGTATTAATGACATAAGTAACTTCTGGGCTGGTACAGGTACGAAAGGTATTACCGGTATGTATCAAGCTGGTTTCTTCCCAATTATGATGTTTGGCTTACCAGCCGCAGCACTTGCAATGTATCATACAGCTAAAACAAAAAGAAAAAAACAAGCAGCCTCTCTGATGATGGCGGCAGGTTTCGCTTCATTCTTTACAGGTGTTACTGAACCACTTGAATTTGCATTTATGTTCCTAGCACCAGCTCTTTATGTTGTGCATGCTGCTTTAACAGGATTATCTTTGTTTATCGCCGCTACGTTCCACTGGACGGCAGGATTTGGATTTAGCGCTGGTTTTGTCGATTTCGTCTTGAGTTTCAGATTACCACTTGCTAACCAACCCTATATGTTAATCGTTCAAGGACTCGTGTTTGCTGTTATTTACTACTTCCTATTCCGTTTCTTAATCGTCAAATTTAACTTGAAAACACCAGGTAGAGAAGAAGATGAGGATGTAGCAGATGAAGACGCAAACGGAGTAGCAAGCACTACAGGTAATAAATTTTCAGGCATGGCAGCTTCGATTTTTGAAGGTTTAGGCGGAGACGCTAATATAACTTCCGTTGACTACTGTGCAACACGCTTACGCGTAGAAGTAAAAGATATGAATGCGGTCAATCAAAAGAAAATTAAAGATACAGGTGTACCCGGGATAAATGTGGTGGGTCCACAAAGTATCCAAGTTATTGTTGGAACAAGTGTACAGTTTGTTGCAGATGAAATCGAAAAAATCCGCAAATAAAATAACCAATGATTAAAAATGGACCGGGTCTCTGCAGACCCGGTCTTTTTTGTATTTCTATTTTTAGTACTTCGTTTATATACTAGCAATTTTGCGTAAATGATTGTATCTATTTTCTGACTGGTTAATTCATAACTTCTCTTAATGTTGAATATATATATACCTGCATAAATTGAGCGTAGGCGCCTTATTAGGGGTAGCCGAAGCGGATTTAATGAAATCTCCAATTATAAATACTCGTGATTATTTACCTACTTTTCACCAGCATTCTTAGCCTTATAAATAGTGCCCACGCTTCATTCTTTTCATCCATAAAGAACCGTATCGGCTTCTCAAGTGGCATTATAACAAGAGTTGTCTCGTCACTTGCTCGAAGTGTGTAAGTTATATTATCAATAGTTGCCATGACGGATTGATCTTCTAAGGAAATATCCACTCGGGACCCCTCAGCTGATAAATATGTCCCAAGTACACGCTGTTTTTGTTCTTCATTCATTTCAAATTGAGGCTCTGTACTCCTCTTTTGGTCGATTGGTATACCTAATGCGGTATTCATAGCAGCAAGCCAAATTGCATCGGCACTTACACCGCTCATATTCGTTAGAACAACGGCAACAATCCCCTCTTCGGGAATGAAACCAAATCTAGAGGATACACCTGGTTGTCCCCCGCCATGTTCGACTAATGTCACTCCCGAGTAGTCCGGAGTCGTTTGAAGTGCAAATCCATAAAAACTTTTTCTATCCGTTTGATGAACGGGTTGCGCCATTTGCGCAGTATACGCTTTAGTGACAATAGTTCTTTCAAGGACATCCACATATGTGTTTCCGTATTTCAACAAATCAACTACAGTCGACCGAATACCGCCCCCGACAGCATAATTCCCTAACGTCGGCCATGGACATGATACTGGCTTGTCGTTTTCCAGCACATATGGTGTTGAGACATTATCGAAACTTTGTAATTCTAGAATATTATAGGTCGTCCTCGTCATTTGTAAGGGGGTTATTATTTGTTTATTGATATACGTTTGATAATTTTCACCTGTTATTTTTTCAATAATGGCACCAAGTAAGAGAAACATATCGTTGTTATAACACATATATTCCCCGGGCTTCCCTAACCAAGCCCATGCTTTTTCGTTTAAATAGTGAAGATGTTCATCAAATTTCGTGAGTTGTTCCCTTCTCTCCATTGTTGCAAGACCTGTTGTGTGAGAAAGAAGGTGCCATATTTTTATATCCTCTATATTGGCGTAATCGACTAATTGAAATCCAGGAAGATGCAAGGTAACTGCGTCCTCGACTTTTATAAGCCCTTCTTCTACCAGTTTCATAATAGCAAGTGCTGTAAAAGATTTTGTAATTGATGCGATTCCGAAAATCGTTTGCGGAGTGACTGGCTCATTCGTTTCAACATTCCTGGTTCCAAACCCTCGCTCATAAATTGTTTGTCCGTTTTTCGAAAGTGCAACTGCAACACCCGGTATTTGTTCTTTTTCCATTACTTCTTCTATAAACTTTTCAAATGGTTCCCACAGAATCAATTGCAACAATCCTTTCATTAGTCTATTGATTTTTTTAGCAGATAGGTATTATTTTACTTAAAATGATTGTGTTATAAATAAGCATACTATATAGGTTGAAATAGTGAATTTCATTGAATCCGATGCGGCGCTAGGGGCTGCCTTCGCTTAGTTTATATAAGTACTCATTTGATCAGCATATAAATAGGAATTAAGCTAGCTGAAAACGTTACCTTTAGCGATCTTTATCAAACAAAAAAGTTGCCCCTAACTTATCAGGACAACTCCATATCTACTTGAACTGCATCTTGTCTGGACATCACTTTTTCATCATGCAAATGGCATGCAACGAAGTGACCTTTCTCTACTTCCATAAAAACTGGTTCGATTTCTGCACAAACTTTCATCGCTTTCGGACATCTTGTCCGGAATCTGCATCCACTTGGAATGTCGATTGGGCTAGGGACGTCGCCTTTCAGGATAATTTGTTTTCTAGAGCGTTCCAAGTTCGGATCGGGCAATGGGATTGCTGAAAGTAATGCCTCAGAATAAGGATGCAGTGGTTTCTCGTAAAGCGTTTCACTTTCAGTTAACTCAACAATTTTCCCTAAATACATAACTGCAATCCGGTCACTTATGTATTTCACCATCGATAAGTCATGCGCTATAAATAGAAAAGTAAGCCCTTTTTCTTTTTGGAGCTTCTTCAATAAGTTGACGATTTGGGCCTGTATCGATACATCAAGAGCGGCGATTGGCTCGTCTGCTACAATAAATTCCGGCTCAACCGCCAATGCGCGTGCAATACCAATTCGTTGTCTTTGGCCTCCGCTAAATTCATGGGGATACCTTTGCGAATGTTTTTTGTTCAAGCCGACGAGCTCTAATAGTTCATTCACTTTCACTTCCCGTTCTTCCGATGCTAATTCGGCTGAATGAATGACTAGCCCCTCTGAAATGATTTCCATAACAGTCATACGAGGATTCAATGAAGAATAGGGATCTTGGAAAATCATTTGCATATTACGCTTCTTCATTTTTTGCTCCTGTTTGCTGCGTTTTGAATGGACTACCTCATTAGCAAAAAGAATTTCACCACTTGAGGGCTCATAAATTTGAGTAATGGTTCTTCCAACTGTCGATTTCCCACATCCCGACTCACCAACAAGACCGAGCGTCTCCCCCTTTTTTATCGTAAAACTAATTCCATCAACCGCTTTCAATGTACTATTCTTGTTTAGCTTAAAGTGTTTCTTCAATTCTGTAACGACTAATAAATCTTCATTCGTGTTCATTATTTTGCACTCCTCACTTTTTCCGGGACATGATCAGCCGGTGTTCGCACATCTTGCAACCAACATGAGACAGAGTGACTTTCACCAATCTGTGTTGTTTCTGGATGGAAGTCATGACATACCATCATCGTATACGGACAACGGGCAGCAAATGGACAACCTGTACCAAGTGTTGCTAAGTCAGGTGGTGATCCCGGAATAGGAATAAGTGGTTCTGATCGACTGGCATTTAAGTTAGGCATGGAATGAAGGAGCCCTAACGTATATGGATGCTGTGGTTTATAAAAAATTTCATCTAGTGTCCCTTGCTCAACGATTTCACCCGCATACATGACCGCGACTCGATTAGCCATGTTTGCGACAACGCCAAGATCATGCGTAATTAGAACAATTGCCGTATCCATTTTTTCTTGCAAGTCCTTCATCAACCGCAGGATTTGCGCTTGAATTGTAACATCAAGAGCTGTTGTCGGCTCGTCAGCTATTAACACTTTCGGGTTACAAGCAAGCGCCATTGCAATGACAACGCGCTGCCTCATTCCACCTGAAAACTGATGTGGATATCCATCTAGACGTTCTTCAGCATTTGGTATACCAACCATTTTAAGCATTTGTAATGCTCTTTGTTTCGCCTCTTTCTTTGTCATCTTCTGATGTTTTATGAGGCCCTCCATGATTTGTTTCCCGATTTTCATTGTTGGATTCAAGGAAGTCATTGGGTCTTGAAACACCATTGATATTTCTGAACCTCTTACCTTCTGCATCTCACTTAACGATAGTTTTAAGAGGTCACGTCCTTCATAAGTAATATCCCCCTGTGGAATTAAGGTATTATGCTTAGGTAAAAGACGCATAATTGATTTTGCGGTAACAGATTTCCCGGAGCCTGATTCACCAACAATTGCCAACGTTTCACCTTTGTTCAACTTGAAATTTACACCTCTTACCGCCTTAACCGCACCGGATCGGGTCTGGAAGGAAATGTGTAAGTTGTCGACTGACAATATTTCTTCGTTCATAAATGACCCACCCCCTATTTTCTCATTTTCGGATCTAACGCATCACGTAATCCATCAGCGAGTAGATTGAAGCAAATCATAATCGTGCTTATTACAAGTGCAGGGAAAAGAAGCTTGTATGCGAAATACCTCATAGATTTATAGCCATCTTCAATTAACACACCAAGAGACGCTTGTGGCGCTTGTAATCCTAAGCCTATGAAACTCAAAAAGGCTTCGAAGAATATGGCTGTAGGAATTGTAAACATGATGGTAACGATAATCGGCCCCATTACGTTCGGTAACAAATGCCTCCAAATCAATCTTGAATTTGATGCACCAAGCGTTTGGGAAGCAAGGACAAATTCTTGGCTTTTCAACTGCAAGATTTGTCCACGTACAACACGTGCCATTCCTACCCAACCGGTTATAACCATCGCTAAAATGATGGAAGTAATACCCGGTTCGAGAATGAGAATGAAAAGGATAATGATAATCAAATTCGGAATCCCCATCAAAATTTCAATTATCCGTTGCATAACATTGTCGACTTTACCTCCATAGAAGGAAGAAATACCTCCATAAACAACGCCAATAATCAAATCTAAAGTTGCAGCAACAAGCGCAATGAAAAGTGAAATTTGTGTTCCTTTCCACACCCTTGTCCATAGATCACGGCCAAATTCATCTGTCCCGAACCAGTAATTTGTTTCTATATTTCTTTCTTCATAAACATCTACACCTTTTATATCTGTTCCATCAAAACCAAGCCACTCAAGTCCGGGGACCTTTGCTGGTAAATTTGAGTGAACTAAATTTTGGCTTCGGTACGTATGCTCATTCATTAAAGGACCTATCAGGGCCACAATAATTAATAATATAAGTAAAACCAGGGAAATAACTGCTCCCTTATTTTTAAATAACCGGTGGAATGCTTCTTGCCAAAATGAGACTGATG
The DNA here is from genome assembly GCF_008369195.1 of Sporosarcina sp. ANT_H38. Lineage (GTDB taxonomy): Bacteria > Bacillota > Bacilli > Bacillales_A > Planococcaceae > Sporosarcina. Next base: position 1,797,942 of record NZ_VOBC01000001.1, read on the forward strand.
GCGCGTTGAGATCTTCCTGCGCTGTTGGATCTAACGGTGCAGGGAAGAATAGATCTGCAGTGATTCCATCTCTATTCTCATTTGAATTAACCATAGACTCGCTATTATTGACCGAATCTTTCCCGATTTTGTTCATGCCTGTCCCCCCTGTTTATAATCAATCCGGGGATCCAGAAGACCATATATAATATCGACAATAAAAACAACAAATATGAACAATGCACTATAAAATAAGGTAATCCCCATAATAACGCTGTAATCGAGAACCATAATCGACAACGTGAATTGTTCTCCAAGTCCAGGTACAGAAAATATCTTTTCAATAACTAATGTACCTGTCATGATAGAAACTGCTAACGGACCGAGCATCGTCACAACTGGAATTAGTGCATTTCGAATAACATGCTTCGCCATGACTGTGGATTCGTGCAAACCTTTTGCTCTTGCCGTCGTCACATAATCCTGCCCTAATACTTCAAGCATTTCACTTCGGATAAAACGCGCGACCGTTGCGATAACTGTTACTGACAATGCAAACGACGGTAAAATGGTACTCGCATAACTTTCCCATAAAGCAACAGGTAACCACTCAAACTTCACCCCAATGAAGTATTGTAGCAATGCTGCAAAAACGAACGATGGGATAGACATCCCAAGTACTGCAAGTGTCACAGCACTATAGTCAAGAAGTGTATTATGACGTAATGCAGAAACGATACCGAGCACTAGCCCCACAATCGTCCCAAATACTAGTGCTTGTAAACCAATAAGCGCTGAAGGACCAATACGATTAACTATCATACTTTTTACGGTTCGCCCTTCATATTGGAACGAATAGCCTAAATCGCCTTGCACTAAGTTCCCTAAATAACGAATGTATTGGATTGCTGCTGGTTGATCTAGTCCATACTTGGCATTTAAAATAACAAGTTGTTTTTCAGACAATTTTTCCGGATTTGTAAACGGTGTTCCCGGAAGGAATTGCATTAGGAAGAAAGTTGCTGTGATAATGATAAACAATGTAATAATCATAAAACCAAATCTTTTTACTATGTAGCGCTTCAAATCGGACACCCCAATTCCTTAAAAAGCTCTTGATTTTACTTCTATATAGGTTGTTATAAAATATCCCATTGAATTTGCTTCGGCTCCCCCTTTTAAGGCGCCTTCGCTCAGTTTATATAGGTATTCATTTGTTCAACTTATTCAACAAACAGAAAGCGAAGATGCTCCAGTTGGATACACCTTCGCTCATCTGTTGCTTTAAACGTATATTATTCGATGTGAGCCCATTTGTAAGTGAATTCAGCACCAGTTGGATGTTTAGCAAGATTTTTGATTTTATCGCGTACAAGAATTGCAGATCCTCGTTGATAAAGTGGTGCAACTGCAGCATCTTCTTCTAATAAAATCTTTTCAATACCAAGCAACATCTCGTAACGCTTGCTTAGATCCGTCTCCCCACGTGCATCTTGCACTAATGCATCTAATTTCGGATTGCTATAGTCCATCCGGTTAGAAGAACCGCCTTCAACCCACATATCTAAGTAGGTCATCGGGTCACTGTAGTCTGGTCCCCATGTAGAAAGAGAGATATCATAGTCGACTGCTTTTTCAATTTCGAGTCGCTGAGCGAATGGTACAGCTTTAATTTCAAGCTTAAATCCAGGTAGATTATCTTCAAGCTGCGCTTGTAAATACTCGGCAACTTTTTTCATCTCATCCGAGTCAGCAATATTAATTGACACAGTCAATTCTGTTTCTCCAACTTCAGCTAAAGCCTTTTCCCAAATTGCTTTTGCTTCCTCAGGAGTCCCTTTATTGAAGTCTCCATTTAACTCGCGGTAATCCTTGTTATCAGGCGAGAAGTAAAATCCTTCTCCAACTACACCGTAAATTGGTGAAGAACCGTCTTTCAAAATGACATCTGTCAAGCCTTGACGATCCACCGCCATCCCAATCGCGCGACGAATTTCCGAATTTTTTAGTACTGGATGGTTGTGATTAAAGCGTAAGAAGACAATTCCTGAGTCTTTTTCAACTTTAAAGTTTTTATCCTCATCGTATTGATCAATGAGTGCAGAAGTCAATTTAACGCGATCAATTTTTTCCGTCTCATATAAATTCGCCCCAGTAGACGGATCTTTGACAACAAATACATTTACCTCTTCAATTTTCACTGATTCTGCATCCCAATAATCTGGGTTCTTAACAAGTTTCCAGCTCTGTTCTTGTGTCCAATTAACCAGTTTGAATGGCCCATTCGCTAAAATATTTTCAGCTTCGAGTGCATACTGGTCTCCAAGTTCTTCGACAAATTTTTGATTCTGTGGCAAGAATGTCGGGAAAGCCAGTAAGGTTTCAAACAATGGATTTGCGCTTTCAAGTGTGACCTCAAGCGTTTTTTCTCCGGTTGCCTTTATACCAAGTTCTTCAGCATCCATTTCTTCATTCATGATTGCTTCAGAATTTTTGATGCCTGCAGTAACGAGCATGTAATTATATGCACCCGCCTCTTTCATAACACGTTTCCATGCGTATTCAAAATCGGCCGCTGTTACAGAATCTCCGTTGCTCCATTTCGCATCTCTAATTGTAAAAGTATGGATGCTTCCATCTTCATTTTTCTCATGCTTCTCAGCAAGCGCGGGAACTGACTTGTTATTTTCATCTTGACGATATAGCCCCTCATTCACGTTATTCAAAACGTCAAATGCAATACCGTCATGCGCTTTTGTTGAATCCAATGTTGGAATATTGGCAGTTGCACTCAAATTAAGTACTTGTGCTACCTTGCCGTCCCCTTCTTTCCCATCCTCTTCCTTGTCTTCTTTATCTTTGCCTGATGAGCTGAAATTACAACCCGAAACGACCAAAGAAAAGATGGCTAATAAAATTAAGCCCAACCAAGTATTTTTCTTCATTTCCCAGTCCCCCCTTGAACTATTCTAGTAACTATATATAATTGTAAGTGCTTAGAATCGCAATAGCAATAATATTTTAAATTAATAGATATATACTCGTTTGCACATAAAAATGGTAGGAGTTGTAAAACTGAATGAAAAAAAATAGCTTATTTCTTTCTTTTTGTATCACATCTTTTGTTATTTTATTCTCCACTGCATTTATAGCCCCAAAGTATATCGTTGTCTTACTTGATTTATTTTTTTATATCGGCATCTTCCTATTACTAATCGGCAGTGTATTACTGATTATCCAAGATGGATTTTTCACTAGATTTATTAACAACTCAAGACGTTTCTATTCATCCCTTAGCAAACGCGAACAAGTTATTCAGGAAGTAGAGGGTAAAAATGGGGAAGCCCCGAATTATTCCAAAAATTTCCCCATCCTAACTTATATTTTACCCCTTGGTGCTTTCTACTTTTCACTTAGCTTAATTGGGTCTATTATTGCCGTTCAAGTAGGACGATGATCCATAAAGTTTTGGTAGGCAAAACCTTTAACCGTCTCTTTACTGTATCTTTTCAGCAACTCATTTAGTAAATTCGGATGCATGGATGCATCTTCTAATTTAACAATCTTCGAGGAAATGCCATCGAAGTCTGAGCCTAACCCAATTAGTCTCTCTCCTCCTAAAGAACAAAAATGGTCAATATGTTCGATTAAATCCGTTATTGTCGCTGCCCCTTGTTCCTTTACAAACGGAGGATTGTAGACAACATGGACGAGCCCATTTTTTTCAAACATCGCTTTTGCCTGATCATCCGTCAGATTACGAACATGATTGCATAGCGCTCTAGCATTCGAATGGCTCGCAATCGGATAGTTTGCTACTTCCATGACATCCCAAAAAGCCTTTTCACATAAATGGGAGACATCGGTTAATATTTTATGTTCATTATTGAAATGAACGATCTCTTTGCCAAACGACGTAAGTCCCGCTCCACGCGGTTCCCCCGCACCGTCTGCTGCCAAATTGGCATTATTCCAAGTAAGTCCAATTGAACGGACACCCAATTGGTGTAGAATAGAAAGCTTTTGCAGATCATTTCCGATTGCATCAACACCTTCAAGTGTCAACATTGCTCCTATTTCTCCGTCTTTTAACTGATCAAAATCGCTCCATTCCGTGATCAGTTTCATTTTCGGATTATTCCCAAGCACATCTTTATAAAAGTAATGGATTTGATCTAAAGCGGCTTGAAACTTCTGATCCGACTTCATTTCCGGATACACGAATATAGCGAATGCTTGTACCTTTATTCCACCCAGCACTAATTTCTCATAACTCGTATCAAGTTCCAAAGAATCTTGAAATCTCATTTCCCCCTTTGATTCGTACAATTTTAACAATACGTCACAATGCAAGTCGATAATCTTCAATTTATTTTGCTCCTTTCAAAGCTCACCTTTACAAGTTTACCTAGACTTAAAGTATGAACCGCTTCTCCATTAAATTTCAGACACACAAATAGTATCAATGATTAGAAATATCTGTCAATATAGATATTAGCAAATAATTACTAGAATTTCAACTTCATCTCCAAATAAATAAACCCGTCACTGATATAATCCAAGTGACGGGTTTCAAGTACTTTACCTAAGATTTAAAACTACTTTAGGTAAATTGTGCGATGAATAAAAAAATAAAAGTATCCACCTCGAACAATATAATGTAAAACGCGACTCTAGGTAGATTCTATGTCGACTTCTCAACTTACTTACAATACATTGATACACTACCTAAACCATCAAAATCTGCAATAACCGAGTCTCCTGGCTTAAAAGATATCGCTTCAGACATTGCTCCACTTAGTACAATGTCTCCTTTTTTAAGACCTTTCCCTAAAGCCCCTAGCTCATTAACAGCCCACGCAATCGCTTTTGCTGGATGCCCCAATACAGCTGCACTCGAACCAGTTTGTTCCACTGCACCATTTTTGGACATTACCATGCCAATATTCCCTAAATCAACGGCATTCGGTGAAACCCATTTGCTTCCTACCACAAATTTAGCGGACGAACAATTATCAGCGATGACATCCACTAAAGTGAAGCGGAAATCCTTATATCTACTATCGATAATTTCTAGCGCAGGTGCCACATACTTCGTAGCCTTCACAACATCTTCTTCAGTAATGTTTTCCCCCTGTAAATCCTCAGCCAATAAAAAAGCAATTTCCGGCTCTACTTTTGGATGAATGAGTTCAGAAAACGTTATGGGTTCCCACTCAAATGCGAGCATATCGTCATGTAAATACCCATAAATGGCTTCATTGACACCCATCATTTCTTGCTTCGCCTTACTTGTTAACCCGAGCTTCACTCCGACTTGTTTGGTACCATTTTCCGATAGTTTGCGATTCAGTAAGCCCTCTTGTAGCTGATAAGCTTCTCCTATCGTAAGCTCTGGATAGTCGTCAGTTACTTTAACAACCTCACGTACATCACGTTCCGCGGTATATAAATAGTCAATAATTGCGCTTTCTTGATTCGTTAGAAGTATCATTCTTTATACCCTCACTTTATGATTTTTTACTAGTTCAGCTGCAACGTCAAGAATCATATCTTCCTGCCCGCCAACAACTTTCATCTTCCCAAGCTCCATGAGTATATCGCGTGGATCAATCCCAAATCTTGCGCCAGCACGTTCAGCGTGAAGTAAAAAACTAGAATAGACCCCCGCATATCCCAGAACAAGACTGCCCTTCCCAATTTCTTGAGAGCCGGGAATAAGAGGAGCCACAATCTCTTCAGCCAAATCCATCATTTTGTATAAATCAATACCAACATCGATGCCCAGTCGTTCCAATACAGCGAGTAGTACCTCTGTTTGTGTATTACCAGCGCCAGCACCTAAACAACGCACACTGCCATCAATTCGTGTAGCTCCTTCTTCAATGGCAACAAGCGTATTCGCGACCGCAAGTGATAAATTGTTATGAGCATGAAAACCTACCTCAATATCCAATGAAGTCCTTAATGCTTTAATTCGTTCCCTTACCTCATGTGGTAGTAATGCGCCAGCTGAATCAGTTACATATACAGCCTCTGCCCCGTAGCTTTCCATCAACTTAGCTTGCTCGACTAATTTTTCAACGGAAACCGAATGAGCCATCATTAAAAACCCTAATGCCTCCATACCAAGTTCCCTCGCTTTGCTAAGATGTTGGGCGGATACATTTGCTTCGGTCGCATGCGTGGCAACTCTTACTAAACTAGCTCCTAATTCACGTGCTTGCTTTAACTCGTTGACAGTGCCAATTCCTGGTATGAGTAAAACAGCTATTTTCGAGTTTTTACATTCATCAACAGCGGCCTCAATTAACGTCATTTCATCAACTAAAGATTTTCCATACTGCAAGGTCGATCCGCCTAAACCATCACCATGACTCACCTCAATATAGTGCATACCAGCGTCATCGAGGGCACGTGAAACCTTACGCACCTGTTGTTCAGTAAATTGATGTGCGACGACGTGACTCCCATCTCGCAAACAAACTTCTGTTAGCTGGATTGCTTTATCCGTAAGTATATTCATTAAATAAACCCCCTTCCAATCATATTACAGCACTACTTCTGCCGCTTTTTTAGTTAGCATCGCGCGAGCGAAATCCTCACCAACACGCATCGAAGCTGCTGTCATAATATCTAAATTCCCTGCATAAGCCGGAAAATAATCGCCCGCACCTTCTACTTCTATAAAGACGGTCACAAGATTCCCCTCAAACATCGGTTCTTGTCTCAGCCGATAGCCCGGAACATATTCTTTTACTTTTTCAACCATTGCATAAATCGACGTACGAATCGACGCCTCATCCATATGTTTCACTTCACAATAAACCGTATCACGCATTAAAATCGGTGGGTCTGCTGGATTTAATATTATTAACGCTTTTCCTTGATCCGCACCACCTACTTCCTCAATTCCACGGCGTGTTGTAATCGTAAATTCGTCAATATTTGCTCTCGTACCCGGTCCAGCACTTAAACTAGAAATCGTCGCTACAATTTCTCCGTATGTAACATCAGCTACCTGATTCACAGCATAAACAATTGGTATTGTGGCTTGTCCGCCACAAGTAATCATATTTACATTATCTAACTCAAAAAAACGTTTACTCGAACTAACTGCTGGACAAAAGAATGGCCCTATTGCCGCAGGGGTTAAATCAATTGCGAGAATACCCAGCTCTTTTAGTATTTCCGCATGATGCACATGCGCTTTTGCGGAAGTTGCATCAAAAACAATCTTTGCGATATTCGGATTTTCAACTATTCCTTCAATTCCATTCGAGAAGGTTTTGTATCCTTTTTCTGCTGCACGTTTAAGCCCGTCCGACTCCGCATCAATCCCAATCATTGCTGTTAATTCGATAACATCGCTGCGTTCTAATTTGTACATTAAATCCGTTCCAATATTACCAGAGCCAATAATTGCTGCTGTTATTTTCCCCACTTTTATTCCCCTTTCTCCTATTTGTAATTTGTGTGTAGAATCTATTAGTCAAAATGAACAATAACTGACCCAAGAACTCCGAACCTTGCTTCAATCATGTCCCCAGCGGAAACTGAAACCGCACCCGATAATGCTCCTGGTAAAATTAATTCGCCTTTCTTCAACGTTATGCCGAATTCAGCTAATTTATTGGCAAGCCAAGCAACTGCATGAGCCGGATGTCCAAGTGCGGCTGCACCAGCACCTGTGGCTAGTAGCTCCCCATTCTTATATAGCACCATACTATTTGTCCGTAAATCTACTGCGTCAAGCTTTGTCTGTTTACCTCCAACTACCACTTTTGCTGACGAACCATTATCCGCTACCGTATCGACTAATTTAATCTTCCAGTCTTTCACACGACTATCAATAATCTCAAGTGTTGGCACAACATATTTTGTGGCCATTATTACGTCAATATAAGTGATATTCGGTCCTACTAAATCTTCTTCGAGTACAAAGCCAATTTCAGCTTCAATTTTCGGTGCTATCATTGAATCAATTTTAACGGTTACCCCACTGTCTAGTTGCATATCATCAAATAAATGACCGTAATCCGGTTCGTCCACATTCAACATCTTCTGCATCGCAACACTCGTCAACCCTACCTTTTTGCCAATTATTCTTTTCCCTTCCGCAAGCTTCATTTTTACCGTTTCTAATTGAATTTGATAGGCATCCTCTACTGTTAAGCTTTGGTCCCTCTCTGTCAATGGCGCTATCCCTTGACGTGACTCCTCTGATTCCATAAGTTCGATTGCAAACTGAACATTCTTTTCTGTCACCTAAAGCCCTCCTATTAGTCAAATAAATATTGGTTTGTTTTCGCTAATATTTTCAACTAACTTGCTTGATAAACTCTCCTATAATCTGTAGCATTCAACTTGAATATGAATCGTAAGTTAAAACAAACAAAAGGCGAGCAAATGCCACCTTTCGTTGTTTTTTATTTTTTTATAGTAATTGTTTTAGCTTCAGTGTAAAAATCAAAACTATGGCGACCGCCTTCACGGCCGATACCACTCGCTTTTGCCCCGCCAAATGGCGTTCGTAAATCGCGAACATACCAACAATTTACCCATAGCAAACCAGCATGAATAAGTGATGTTACACGCTGTCCACGCCGTAAATCATTTGTCCATACAACGCCTGCCAATCCGTAAATCGAATCGTTTGCAATTCTAATTGCATCTTCTTCTGTCTTAAACGGAATAATCACTGGCACAGGACCAAAGATTTCTTCTTGCGCGACACGCATCTTATTATCCACATCATATAGAACAGTAGGTTCATAGAAATTTCCAGCTTCCATTCCTTCAACAGCTTTACCTCCATGCGCAAGTTTTGCACCTTCAGCAAGACCAATTTGAACGTAGTCATCAACAGTTTTCATATGTCCGCGGGAAACAAGCGCGCCCATATCAGTTGCTTCATCTAATGGATCTCCAACTTTGATTTTTTTCACTGTCGCAACAAACTTATCTAAGAATTGATCATAGATACTTTGTTGCACGAGGATACGTGACCCTGCCAAACAAATTTCACCTTGGTTCCGGTAAATTGCTTCGATTGAACCTGCCACCGCTTCATCTAAATCAGCATCAGCAAAGACAATATTTGCTGACTTTCCACCTAGTTCCAATGAAACTGGAATTAGGTTTTCAGCAGCATTGCGCATCACTGTTTTCCCTGTATTTGACTCACCAACAAAGGAGATTCTACGAACAGATGAATGTGTACACATTTCAGTCCCAACACTACCTCCAGGGCCAGTCAAAATATTTAATACACCTGGAGGTAATCCGGCTTCGTTCGCAATCTCCCCTAGCATCACTGCACTTAACGGCGTATAAGATGCTGGTTTCACAACGACAGTATTCCCCGCAGCTAAGGCAGCAGAAGCCTTCCATGTTAGTTGCATGAAAGGAAGATTCCATGGAATGATTAAACTAGTCACACCCGCTGGAGCATATTGTACATATGACATATACTTACTCATGTCATAGTGTTCTTGGACTTGATACTTTGCCATCTCAGCAAAAAATCGAAAATTAGATGCAGCTCGTGGAATATCAAATTCACGGCTTTCTTTAATCGGCTTTCCAACATCCAATGTTTCAACATATGCAAGTTTGTCTACATTCTCCATGATTAAATCCGCCATTTTACACAGGATTCGTGATCTTTCTTCAACCGGCATAGTGCTCCAAATTCCACTCACAAACGTCCGCTGCGCCACGTCAATTGCCCATTTAGCATCAGCTTTTCCACCATTAGCGACAGTGGCTAGCTTTTTATTCGTTGCAGGATTAATTGTGTCAAATGTTTCTCCTGAAAGAGCATTAACATATTTACCATCGATAAAAAGTTTCGCATCCTGAACGATTGTATTTTCAGCTACTAGCTCTTTAGTCACCATCATTCCTCCTACTCTTCTATCTCAATGATCATCTCAATTTCAATAGCTGTATTATTTGGCAATTGTGCCATTCCAACCGCTGAACGCCCGTGTTTCCCTTTTTCTCCAAAAACCTTTCCGATTAAATCCGAGGCACCATTCAACACCTTTGGATGATCTGTAAAGTCTTCCGTGCTATTTACCATTCCAAGTACTTTCACAAACTGCTTTATTTTACTTAGTTCACCAATTTCATTTTTGACTACGCTAAACAAGTTAAGCATCGATTGTTGAGCAGCTAAATAACCTTCCTCTACAGTTAAATCTCTACCTAATTTCCCATGGAACTCATCTACGCCCTGACCAGCGGTAAACAAAAGATTTCCAGTTCGTACACACCCCACATAGTCTCCTAGTGCAGGCCGTAAAGGAGGTAATGCAAGCCCTAATTCCGCTAATTTCTCTTCCGGTGTAGTCATCTATTAACCTCTTCCTTTATTTCAATATTTAAAAAGGCGAGCGCATTCCCGCCTAAAATGGCCTGTCGTTGTTCTTCCGTTAGTTCAAGTGTGTCGTCAACCACTTTGCCTGGTGGGATCTCTCTTAATAGAAATGGATAGTCAGATCCCATAACAACTTTTTCATACCCAAAACGGTCTACTAAAAATTTCAGGTTTAGTGGGTCATAATTGAGAGAATCAAAGTAAAAATTCTTAGCATAGTAACTAGGAGGTTTAGTCGTTTTCCGTAAATGTGGCCACACTTTCCATCCTTGATCTAAACGTGGTAAAATGTACGGGAAAGATCCCCCACCGTGAGCAAAACAAACCTTTAAATCTGGAAACTTCTCCATGACACCACCGTTAATCAAACTGGCTGCAGCCAACGCTGTTTCACTTGGCATGCCTACTGTATACATAAAGTTATGACGTGGCATCCGTTCTTTACCTAACGTTTCCCATGGATGAATGAATAGCGGAACTCCCCATTTCTCAGCCGCTTCAAAAAATGCAGTAAACGCAGGAGCATCTAAATTTTCCCCATTTATATTTGTACCAATTTCGATTCCCTTTAACCCAAGTTCGTGTATACAGCGATCCATTTCACGAATAGACGCCTCAACATCCTGTAATGGGACAGTCCCCAGACCTATGAAACGATCGGGATACTGTTTAACCGTATCCGCGATAAAATCATTTTGGATTTTCGACATTTCCTCTGCGGCTTCAGCGTCAGCCCAATAGGAAAATGTAACTGGTATAGGCGACAATACTTGAATATCAACGCCTTCTGCATCCATGTCTTGAATTCTTTTTTCAGGACTCCATACTTGATCTGTCACTTCACGAAATACCTTGCCCTCTACCATAATATTTGCACCGCAACTACACGTTTTTTCCATTGTTGGCCAACGACCTCCACCAAATTTCTTTGCAAAATCCGGCATTTGTTCTGGAATAATATGTGTATGAAAATCTACTCTCATTTCCAAAGCTCCACTGTTTCAGGCATAACATGCCCACAGCTTGTACATGTGCGAAGTTCTTCGTTCCCGTTGAATTCTTCAATCGCGCCTTTTACTTGTGTCTCAATGTCTGTTAGCTGGACACGATTACGGTGCATTTCATGGTCACACTTATCACAGAACCATACGAAATCTTCTAATTCACCTTGATCACGTTTCCGTTCAATGACTAAACCGTACGTATCTGCAACACGGTGTGGCGAATGCGGTACCATCGCTGGCAACATAAATACTTCGCCTTCTTTAACCGTTACAACCTCACGATTGCCTTCCTTATTAATCGTTTCAACGTAACAATCGCCTTTAATCTGATAAAAAAACTCGTCTGAAGGGTCTACATGGAAATCACGGCGTTTATTCGGTCCGCCTAGTATCATACAAATAAATTCAGAGTCTTCCCAAAGTACTTTATTATTGACCGGTGGTTTAAGTTCTCCCTTATTTTCTTCAATCCAATTTAATAAGTTAAATGCTTGTAGTTTGGACATTGTAGATTTTGTCATTATAGTAATACCCCCAATTTTATATTTTTTTAACTAGTTCGCAATTCCGATTGTGCTTGCTACAAGTTCCAGAATTTCTTCCATGGTGATTATGTGCTTAAAAGTCTACCTTTATTTCCATAATCCTACTTCTTCAGGCATGACGTGATTGCACTTCGTACATGTGCGAAGTTCTTCGTTCCCGTTGAATTCTTCAATCGCACCTTTAACTTGTGTTTCAATGTCTATTAGCTGAACGCGATTCCGATGCATTTCATGGTCACACTTATCACAGAACCATACGAAATCTTCTAATTCACCTTGATCACGTTTCCGTTCAATGACTAAACCGTACGTATCAGCAACCCGGTGTGGCGAATGCGGTACCATCGCTGGTAACATAAATACTTCGCCTTCTTTAACCGTTACAACTTCACGATTGCCTTCCTTATTAATCGTTTCAACGTAACAATCGCCTTTTATCTGATAAAAGAATTCATCTGAAGGGTCTACATGGAAATCACGGCGTTTATTCGGTCCGCCTAGTATCATACAAATAAATTCAGAGTCTTCCCAAAGTACTTTATTATTGACCGGTGGTTTAAGCTCTCCTTTATTCTCCTCAATCCAACCCACTAAATTAAATGCCTGCAATTTCGCCATTGTAGATTTTGTCATGATCGTATACCTCCACTATTTTAGTTGGTTTAACTCATTCATAATGTTCACGGTTACAATTCAATAGATGAGAATACTTGAAGAAATTTGTAATTCCCATCTATTATTAGCTACACAAACAGGTCCTCAACTAGAACAAATCTACTCATTTCTCAATCCTCATATCATGTAGTAAGTGCTGTATCATCAATATAATGAAAACGCCTTACAATCACAATCTAGTTATTTCACAATATGAAATAATCAATTTTCAATAACCAGAAAAGCACATCTCATTTCCCGCAATAATCACACCAGTAAGGCTTGATTATTGCGGGAACAATAACCACTATTACGGAGTATTAATAATGTCTAAATTTATTCTTCTATATTCTCGTTGCCCTCATCTTGCTTCTTATTCACTTTTTTCCAAATGAAGTAGCAAATTGTTATAAAGATCAGCCAAGGGAATCCAAGCGTTAGAGTCGCTCTAAAGTCAGGTGAAAACCATGTCGACAAGACAACCGATGCCAGTAAAACTGCCCCAAAAATAGTCAAGTAAGGGAATCCAATCATTCTGACAGGTAATTTACGACCATTTGTCGCATCCCATTTTCGACGGAAGAACCAATGGGTAATGAAAATCATAAACCATGCGAACATAGCGCCAAAACTAGACAGAGAAATCATCGTTACAAAAGCTGTCTCTGGTTTAACTACAGTGAAAATAGTTGCGATTACAATTCCAATAACGGATGCAAATAATGCGATGGATGGAACCGATTTTTTGTTCAGTTTCCCGAGTACTTTAGGTGCGTACCCCCCACGAGACAATGAAAACATCATACGAGTAGAAATATATAATTGACTATTCATTGCAGATAGTGCCGCAATGAGAACAACGAAGTTCATAATCGCTGCTGCACCAGGTATGTTAACAATCTCCATTACTTTTACAAACGGGCTTTTATCAATTCCAGCCGCATTCCAAGGGACAATCATTAACATGAGGCCCAACGTTAGTAAGTAAAATAAGATAAGACGAACAACGGCTGATTTAAGTGCTATAGGTACCGCCTTTTCTGGATCTTTCGCTTCTCCAGCACTAACCGCGATCATTTCAATACTCAAATAACTAAAGAGTGAAATGAATACAGCAATCCACATTCCCCAAAGTCCATTAGGGAAAAATCCTCCATTAGCTGTATAATTGTGTATGCCGATCGATGATGTATTATCTGCACCTACGATTACAAAGACAGCTAAAATGATAAAACCAGTTATGGCGACTACTTTTACGACTGAAAACCAGTATTCAACAACACCAAACATCTTAACTGTTGTGGCATTTACATACATAAGAATACCTGCAAACAGTAAAATCCACACAATCGCTGGTACGGTCGGGAACCAATATTTCATATATACAGCAACGGCAGTTACTTCTGTTCCAATTGCACAAACTAAACTAAACCAGTAAGAATAGCGAACTACAAAACCTGCCCAAGGGTTTATATAACGTTCTGCATAAGCCCCAAATGAGCCCGTGATTGGATGTGCAACCGCCATTTCAGCAAGACATCCCATTAAAAGTAGGGCGATCATTGCTCCAATTGCATAACTAACAATTACACTCGGACCCGCCAAACCAATTGCCAAGCCACTCCCCAAAAACAATCCGGTCCCAATCGCTCCACCTATTGCAATCATGGTAAGTTGAGGAGTAGTCAAACTCCGTTTCAAGCCTTTCTCTCTTTCAATAATATCTTGGAAATGATTGTCTTTTTTCATAACTAACTTCTCCCCCAGTTCTCAATTAGTCTACGAGACAACATTACGTTTCTTGTCAAATTTCTCATATTGCTTTTCCGTTATTATTTTCTTTATGACTTGAATGGTATCCCATACTTCTTCGTAGGAAGTGTAAAATGCAACGGGCGCAAGACGTATAATATTTGGCGGTCTATTATCTGGAATAATTCTATTTTCTACTAATGCTTTACAAATACGTACTGCTTCATCATGCTCCAAACAAATATGTCCTCCACGACGATTATCTTCACTTGGATTACCTATAGAAAAGCCCATTCCCTCTAGCTCTTGTTCTATTAAGTCCGTCATATACTTTGTAATGTGCAGTGATTTTTGACGAATCTTATCAATACCTACTTCTGCAAACATTTCCAAAGAACCAATTATTGGCGCTAAACTTAGTACATGTGGTGTCCCCACTTGAAAGGCTCCAGCTGATTCCTCTACAACCAATGTGTGTTCCATATCAAATTGCTTGTCTTTTTTCGAACTATACCATCCTGCCAAGCCCGGGTGTATACCAAAGTGTTTTTTGTTCACATACAGTCCGCCAACTGATCCAGGTCCACCATTTAGATATTTATAATTGCACCATAAAGCGAAATCCACATCCCATTCACTAAAATAATGTGGGATAGCTCCGATTGAATGACATGCATCAAAACCTATGCAAATTCCCCGGATATGAGCTTCACTCGTCAAGCGCTTAATATCCAACAACTGTCCACTTCTATACAAAACTGTTGGCAATATAATTAATGCAATGTCATCAGTCATTGCTGCAATAATATCCTCTTCCATGATCAGTTTTCCATCACGACTTTTAACCCGTACGAGGTGTTCTTCTGGATCATAACCTCTTAGTTTAATTTGACTTTGAAGCGCATAAATATCAGATGGAAATGTCAGTTCATCCGCTAGAATTTTAGTCCTTTTTCCTTTAGGTTTATAAAAAGTTGAAACAAGTTGATGAATATTCGACGTTGTGGAACCGCTTACAATCACTTCTTCACTTGAAGCACCAACTAGCGGTGCACACATCTCACCTAATTTTTCTGATATAAAGAACCATGGATACTTTCCTTTCGTCCACCCCTCTATCCCATATGTTTTCCATGACTCCATCAGTTCAGATACCTTAATTTCCGCTCGTTTGGACATGAGGCCCAATGAATTTCCATCAAGATATGTAACACCCGGTTGTAAATAGAATTCCTCACGATAATGGTGCATCTCATCCTTTATATCTTGTTGTTGTGCTTGTTCCCTAGATAACATCGAAGTCCCTTTTTCCATAAATTTATCCCCCTCGTTTCTTCTGTATATTCTGAATACAAACAAATCTTATAATAATAATGACACGGTGTCAATATGTTTCGAAAATTTTTTATTCCGAACTTTAAAGGGGATTATCCATTGTTAATTTCGCTGAATTGAGCTAAAGTTAATCTACTTAATCACCACGAGGTTTTAATTTAGAACTCGCACATGCAAAAGCAAACTGTTGATAAATTCCAGCTTACTTTACTAAAACCTTGTGCTTAGGGAGGAATAAATAACATGAATGATAAAGAATCAAACATTGATGGTAGAAGTTTGCGCTCAATAATAACACGTAAAAAACTACTAGATGCCTCTCGTGAATTATTCTATGAAATTGGATTCGAAAAAACTACTATTTCACAAATTATTAAGCGTGCAAAAACGGGATACGGTACTGCATATGTACATTTTAAGGGGAAAGATGACATATTAATCATGCTAATGGAAACTGTTATGCAAGAGTTCTTGGTAATGGCCGAAACCCCCTTCTCTCCTTCAACTAAAGAAGAAGCAAAACAACTAGTTATAAAACAAGTTACCGCCTTTCTAAATATGGCTGAATCGAATAAGAAAATTATGGAGGTTTTCTCAGAAGCAATAAGTCTTTCACCTTCTGTAAATAGTAAATGGAACGAGATTCGACAGGCCAATATTCACTTCATCACAAAAGATATTACATACGCTCAAAACAATGGACTAGCCCGAACAGATTTGAAGGCTGAATTAGTTGCCCGCTTCTGGTTTTTCGCCAATGAAAATTATCAATGGGATATCGTTCGAAACGTTAATACAGCTACTATCGAGGAAATAGCATGGACGCTAACAACTATGTATATTGATGGCCTCTATCTAAACTAATAAAAACAGCTTAACAATCATGTAATTGTTAAGCTGTTTTCATCGTCTGGATATAGATAGCTTACTTTCTTTGAGCCGCTTTCGATTTAATCTCATTCATTGTGAAACCACCAGCCCCCCAATGTGTATCCTCAACTTCCGTTACTAAAACTCTTACTTGCTCTGGTTTTACAAATAGGTTTTTCACTGCCGCGTCGGTTACATCTACGATCAAGTTTTTTATTTGTTCATTACTCCTACCTTTTAACACTTGAATTTGTATGATTGGCATAATAAACTCCTAACAATTTTAGTATATTAGTTGAGATGAAGATTCCATTCAAATATTCTCCACACTCGAATATAATGGACATCCTATACCGCCAATGACATCATGTCAATAATTCTTTGAGGCTTTCAAATAACGAACCACCATTTTACTGTAATCAAGGAATATTTATGCAAGAAAAATAATAAAAGAGTTTCATGCAAAAAAAAGACACTGCCAAAAAACATTTCAAAAAGAAATGCTTTGACAATGCCGTTATACAAGTTAATTCATCACTTTTATTTTCGACATTTCTAATGACTCTTTAAGTGCCTCTTCTACCATTGGATATGTCGGGTTTTTTCGCTTATGAGTATTATAGAACATTGCCATTTTCCGAACTGGATCTCCTGAATAGTATCGTTCGTACTGAACAAGTCTCTGTCCGAATGCCTCCCCACACAGATCCCAGGCTAATTTAAATAGACGTACTCGATCATCAGCAGGTACACCCTCACGACCACCATAATACTTATTCATATCCTCTGTTAACTCTGGGTTAGTAAAGTCGGCTCCAGTTGGTGACATTAAGAGCCCACCTGCACCAATTATTTGCAAAATTTCTATTGCCCTTGGATACAATTTAGGCAAAATACCACGGACAGTTTCAAGTGGGACAATTGCTGGAATTGCCTCACCATATGGTGTCGTATCATATTCATATTCAGAGACACGAACTAATGCCCTAATTGTCTCTACCCCTTGTAAAAGTTCTGTTAATTGATTTTGAACATTTAAGAACCCATCAACTCCGATTGAATCTGCTATCGAACATGCAACTTCTGTCACAAATGAAATTTTCACAAGGCCTCTAATAGCTGATTGATGGGATGGTTGTAAATTAATACCCGTTTTCGGATATAATAGATTTCCCGCTTCTACATTTTGATTAATGAATACACGATTCCAGGGAACTAGTACGTCATTAAATACCAATACTGCATCCATTTCTTCAAATCTTGATGCTAATGGATGATCCCACGTTGACCTTGTGCCATCCTGTGTTGCTTCACGACACAAAATACGTAAACCTGGTGTGTCAATCGGAAGTGCAAACGAAATTGCATATTTTTCATCTCCGGGTTTAAAGCTCGGATACGAATAAATAATTACTTCATCTGTTAAAGGTGCGAGCGTTGCTAGCATTTTTGATCCGCGAACAATCAAACCTTCATCAGTCTCTCTAACAACACCTAGGTGCGTATACATATCTACCTGATCGTTCGACGCCTTACTTCGGTCATTCTGTGGATTAATAATTGCATGTGTTAAAAAGAGATCATTATCTCTTATATATTTATAGTAATTAACAATATTATCTCCCCATTGATCACCATATTCTCTAAAGAACCAGTCATTCGATGCCATTGCAGTTACTACTGTTGCTAGGAAATCTGGTGTTCTTCCCATTAAACCAAACGTTGCTTTTGCCCATATCTCAAATAGTTCCCTACGTGCTTTTAAATCCCCTCCATTGCGTGGAATGAGGAAAGCATTATTTACACGCTCTCCTGTTTCTTCGCATACATGCGTAATTCTGTCTTGATATTTAGGGTCGTACTGCATATCGTACAATTTAGCTAATTCCTCAATCGGCTGCTTAAATATTGGTTCTTCCGATAAGTTTGTTATTCTTCTACCACCTAACCAAACTTCTGGTTTTCGAGATTTGATCGCTTGAATATAATCTGCCCCTGTTCGAATACTCATCCTATCTTCCTCCAATACGTTAACTGCTTACCGCAGTTTGATTTTTTTCTATTTTCAAGAACTTCCCTCTAAAGAAGAGAAGGCTATCTGCATCACTATACGAAAAGTCCACTACTTTCCCTACATATAGAATATGATCTCCACCTTCGTATTTTGCCCATGGAGCACATTCAATTGTTGCAAGTGTATTTTTCAGACGTGGGCTATCTTTAAAGTCTTCTTCCCACTCAACTACTAGACTTTCATCTGGCCGGCCCGCAAATTGCCAGGCATATGCCTCCTGAGATTCAGCTAACACATTAATAACAAACGGACGATTCTTCAATGCCTCACAAGCCTTGGCATTTTTAGCAATTGAAACGAGCGCTAGCGCCGGATCTAAGGAAACAGATGTAAATGAGTTTACGGTTATTCCATATCTTTCACCTTGATCATCATTCCATGTAATGATCGTTACACCAGTTGCAAATTGTCCAAAGCAGTTCCTTAACTCTTTTACATCCATATCTCTTTACCCCCTTCTTGCTTAACAATGTACTCTAAATATACCGAGTAAATTTCTATTGCTCAACGTGGATATTTCACAACGTGAAATGAACTTAATATTTTTTAATTTATCCACTGGAGTATAGTCCTTCTTTTTATATAACGTAAAAAAACCATAGCTATCATTGCCATGGTTTGAATTATTTCTCTCTATATATTCCCACTTTATAACACTAATCGTTATACAAATTTGGAATCCACATGACTGCTTCTTCCCAATAAGTAAGTATGAGCAATACAAGAATCGCCATCCCTAAAAATGGCATAATCGCTACGACTAGTCTTTCAAATTTAACTTTAGCTATGGAAGATACGATAAACAATCCAGTCCCTACTGGTGGAGTTAGTAATCCAATTGTCAAGTTAATACAAATGATAACTCCGAAATGCACCGGATCTATTTGATAGGTCGCAAGCAAAGGCATCATCACTGGTACCAAAATAATCAATGCAGCAATTCCATCCAACACTGTTCCGACCAACAGTAAAAATATGTTCACTAAAAGCAAAAAGACTAGAGGATTATCAGATAGATTGAGCATAGAATCCGCCACTAATTGTGGTATTTGCTCATAGGCGATAATAAATCCGAACAAATTTGCTGTCACAATTAAAAATGAAATTGTTGCTGTATTGACCACGGTATTTACTAGAATTGCAGGAAGGCTTTTCAATTTTAGTTCACGATAAACAAATCCGATAATAAATGCGATCACACACGCAATTGATGCGGATTCAGTGGGTGTAAACACACCGCCTAGAATACCTAATATAATTGTGAAAGGAATAAGCATTGCAGGGATAACTTGAAGAAAAGTTTTTGCGATTGTCCTCAAGTCTTCTTTCTCACTTTTAGGGAATTGATGTTTATGATTCATGATTCCAATGACAATAATAAATCCGATTCCCAATAGAATACCTGGAATAATGCCTGCCATGAATAAATCGGAAATAGATGCTCCTGTTAACGTCCCATAGATGATAAACAGCATACTCGGAGGGATGATAGGCGCCACAATTGACGAAGCTAATGTGATTGCAGAAGAAAATTCACGTGTATAGCCTTCCTTTTCCATTTCGGGGACCATTACTTTACTCATCATTGCAGCCTGCGCATTGGCCGAACCTAAAATAGAAGCCAGGAACATGTTTGCAATAACTGTCACATACGCCAATCCACCACGATAATGACCGATTAAAACTTTCGCAAAGGCAACAAGTCTTTTTGTAATTCCCCCACCATTCATTAACTCACCAGCCAACATAAATAAAGGTACAGCCAACAAGCCAAAATTGTCCAATCCTGAAAACATTTTCTGTGGTGCTGAACTCATCAAGGTCGTCAAGTCACCTAGCAATAAATACGAAAGCGACGTAATTGCCAACACAAGCGATATCGGAATACCAATGAATAAGAATATAAAAAATAAGGCAATAACCGCTATTGTCATAATGGTTCACCGCCTTGTTGTTTATTCTTAAACAGATTTACAAGGTGATTTAATAAATGGATAAAAGCAAATGATAAACCAACTGGGACAGAAAGATATGGAATCCACATTGGAATTCGCATTGAAGTAGACTTCTGATGCATCGATGAAAATACCCATTGGTAACTTAAATATAATAATAGAACTATGAAAATCAAAATAATGATGTGTGAAACAATTTCAATGATCCGTTTTCCCTTGTCTGAAAAGCGATCCACTAAAAATGTAACTGAGGCTTGAGACTTATACTTAAGCCCCAAGCTCCCACCTATAAACGTCAACCAAGCCATCATAAATATACTCGCTTCACTCGCCCAGAAAATAGGGGCGTGAATAAAGTAGCGAAACAGAACAGCAGTAGCAATAACCAGTGTCATGGCTGCGATTAATATCATAGCAATCACTTTTTCAATTGATTCAATCCACCCACTTAATGTATTCATAATCATGATTCCCCCTACTTACGGAATGTTTCAATGAACTCTTTAATTAAAGGATCTTTGATTTTATATTCTTCATCGAATTTTTCCATGTATGGCTTAAACAGAGACTCGTCCATTTCATAAAGCACCATCCCTCTATCTGTTAACGTTTTGACATACTCCTCTTCCAATGAAGAACGTTTCAATGTTGCATATTCAGACGCGGCTGCCATAGCTTCTCTAATAATTTTTTGATCCTCTTCAGGCATTGCATCAAATTTCTTTCCGTTTGCAATCATGACTGATGGCCAAACCATATGATTCGTCATCGCAGCATAACCCGTAACTTCATTAAAATTAGACGTGACTGCTGCATCTAGATCCATTTCCATTCCATCAATGACACCAGTTTGGGCAGCTTGATATACGTCTGGTAATGAAATAGATTCTGGGTTAGCGCCTAAATAGCGGTACCAATCTTGTAATGCTGGACTAGGAGTAACACGTAACGTCAAACCTTTCATCTCTTCCGGTGTTTCAACTTTTTCTCTAAACATCATTGTCCGGTGGCCAGAGAAGAAAATATCCAATGCCCTTAAACCTTGATCATCAAGTGTAGCTAAAATCCTTTTCGAAATATCGGAGTCTTTTGCCTCGAATGCAGTTTCATAGGAATCAAATAAAAACGGTGCAAACCAAGCGCTAAATGCATCTGATCTTGATGTTAAAAAGGCAGTAGTGATGAATCCGAAATCCAAAGTACCCGTTTCAAGTTGCTGAACCATATCAGGCTCTCCACCTAATTGCCCGCCTGGATATAGTTCCATTGTCATCCGACCATCAGAACGAGTTTCTAGTTCCTCTGAAAACTTTTTCGCTGCATCATTCCAAATATGATCAGGTGGCGCAATATGCGCTAGTTTAAATTTATATGTTTGGCCTTCTACTTCTTTTTTATCACCCGAATCCTCACCTGTTTTAGTACTCTCTTCCCCACAAGCACTTAAAACAAGCATAATCGCCATCATCAAAATGAAAACGTAAAAACCTTTTCTCTTCATCATCCGACAACCCCCTATTCTAATTTAAATTTTCCATAGTAATTGTTAAATCTCTTTGTAACCTCTTCTCGGCTATGATACTTTCTAAATCTCTTTACGACCTAGCAAATTCTCCATAAGAATAGTTATTCCAAAAAAATAATTCTAATAATTTAGTTAATTATAACGGTAATTACATCTCTAGTTTTCTTCTAAATGCAACTGATTACTCAAATTTCCTGTAGTTAAACCAGACTGTTCTGTTCCTACTTTAAATCCCAAACCCTCTCTTGTATTTAAACTATTCTGATTATATCAGAATTTATTTGAGAGCACATCCTACTAGTTTCACATTATGAAATTCCTTTGATTTCCTCAACGATTGATCTTCAAAAAAATCATCTCTTCGTAACACAAATAACAGTTCCATAAAAATGTTCCAATTCTCGTATCTCTATTTACTAGTTAAACTTCAATGTATCCTAATTCTTGTGAGATTGAATGCGCTGTATTTATCACACTTTGTATGATCATGTTACGATTACTACCTTGCATATAAGAAGCTGGTCCTACTAGATTCACTGCTGCGATAGTTTTCCCTGAATAGGATAAAATAGGTGCAGCAATACCGTACGTACCTGTGGAATTCTCATTATTACTTATAGAGTAACCAATTTCTCGTACAATTTCTAATTCCTTTTTCAGTTTATCAATATCAGTAATTGTATTGGGCGCCTGCCTTAACAGCCCCCTGCTAAGCGTTTCTTTTAGGTAGGTTGAATTATATGATAACAACACTTTTCCTGTACTCGTAGAATAAGCCGGTTTTCTTGACCCGATATACGTATGTATCGGGGATGCTTCTTGTGACGATACCTTCAAGACAAAAACAACTTCACCTTTGTCAAACATACCAATATGAGCTGTCCCTATAAATCTATGAACTAATTCTTTCACCAACGGAATAGCCCTGTCATAAATGTCTTGCTGAAACATTACATTATTATTCCACTCAAGTAACTTCCAACCGAGCCGATACCTCCGTTTATGATCCCTCATCAACACCCCCTCATTGCAAAGTGTACTAAGCAAGTGATGAGTTGTACTCGTGTTCAAACCAAGTTTTTTTGCAATCTCAGCATTCCCCAATACTGGCTCTTCACTAGAAAAACAGCTTATTATTCTACACGCCTTTTTAACAGACTCTATCATTTTCGATTTCCCCCTCACTTTTTAGTAGAAAGTAAATCAAATAACACTAATGAACCTCACCTGATAATATGATTCTATAAAAAAGCATCTAATCATTAATGTAAGCGCTTTCAAAAATTATTATAATATTTATAATTTCAGTTAATCCACACTTCAAACTCATTCTAGTGATATGATTTTCTTTGCTAAACTTCATTCTAATTTACTTTCATAAAAAACAGTTCAAATAACCATAATTATAAATTATCTATATTTGGTAGATTTTTCTATTCTACTTAAATCCATCTAAGGATACAAGCATAAAATTTCACACTATGAAACTTCAGTGTAATTATACAAACGGTGACTTAATGTACAGTCTCTTTAATAAAACAAAGTTTTCATCCAAACAATCTTCTTGGTTCAATTGGCTGCCTATTAATATGTTTGTTATACAGGCGACCCCGATTGTTTTGCTTTGTACCTTAAACAAAACATACGGAGGTTTCTTTGCGCACTTTTAGGTGAAAGCCAATTATAAGATAATTTCTTGATGTAAATTAGTTTCGCTGTGTTCTAAGTTTCGTCTTAAAATAATTATAGCCTACACCAATTCGGAGTATTTGAAATATTTTAATTATTAATATTGACATCAAGTCATATACATTGTAAGATTTCCTTAGTTCCGGAACGAAAATCTCATTTCAACACAAAAGATGCGCATATAGTAAATCATCTAATTTTCTAATTTTTATACTTTTTGTAACAAATAGTAGTTGGAAGAACCCTAGACAAACAAAGATAGGATCACGCCAACGAATAATAAGCTGAACAATCAGGACGGCTTATTTGTTGATTCCAATTTTTAAAAAAATCTTAATTTGGGGGGATTATATTAATGAGAAAAACGACAAAGTGCCAACTTTTTGGTAGTTTACTTGTTACAACTCTTGCTTTAGGCGCACTTTACTCACTAGCGACACCGGTAAATAGCGCATCTACATCTTCAGCAGGTAACACTGTCACCTTCGAAGCACCGCGTGCTGGACTCAACCTAAATGCACCAGACGCGCCCTTGCCATTTCCAAAAGAGGAAGCATCTCATCTACCAGGAGAACCGGTTGAACCGACACCAGGAAGTTGGGGTTATGATGCTAAAACTGGTATATTCACACACCCGACAGCATCACCTGATAACGAAGGGCCACACCCCTTTGAAGGCAGTCTCCCATATCTTGATCAGAACCAGTATTCTAAAAATATGAATGTCGAAGCTTTCTATCCCTACGTTATAGGGTGGGGACATAGCTGGCAGGCTACCTTCGATTTAGAAGGACGTCGTTACCTATACGACTATGAAACTGATATGTACAATGTTTTTGATATTACTGACCCTAAAAAGGTTGAGCGCATTGCGAATAAGAAGTTAAATGTAAAAGATGGCGATAAGCAATTTGGTCCTATGAACGTCAAATACAATAAGAAATTAGACAAGACTATTGCCGTACAATGCTATGAGGTTCCACGTTACGGTGTGTTAACAAATAAATATCTATATCCGGAGCAAGTAGAAGACATTAAAAACAGAGAAATGCTTCGTGGTTTCCGAATTTTTGAGGTTACTAGTCCATTGTTTGCAGATTGGAAGTTACTTTCGGAAACACCGCTAGATGTCAATGCAAATGCTAGTGATTTAGTGCAGCAGGGATCTGGTTGCCAGGATGTCCCGGTATATTCAGGGGATAAATACTTGTTTGTAGCAGGTGCACCTGATGACAGTTTTAGTAACACGGAGTACAAGAGTTATCTATATTCAGGCGCACAAATGGCCTATGATGTTTCCGATCCTTCTAATCCAAAACTGCTATCTACTTGGTGGGCACCCGGACAACGTGTTGGAGAAGAAGAGGCATATAATGCCAACCCTCGTGCCGGAAATAAAACCAGTTGGATGGGTTCACGGATGCCGCTATTCATCCCCAAACCGGTCGAAGAAGGTGGGAAATACGGCTACGCAGCAATGGGCGGATTAGGATTTTGGGTAATTGATATATCCGACCCCGCAAACATGAAAGCGGTTTCACATATTGACATGCCTTTGAGCGTAAGTGGTACTGAAGGCGACAATATCGATGTTACTAAAGTCGAAACAACTGGTATGGTCTACTATAGCGGATATCCTCTTGGTGAGGACTGTCATGAACCATACAAAAGTATTTATGCTATCGACGTGAGTAATCCGCTCAAACCTAAACTTGCGAGCACACTAGAGCGTCCAACTCCAGCGGAATCAGCACCTTTCACAGATTACTGTCAGCGACGTGGTAGCTTCGGTCCAAAGCGTAGCGGTTACGCAACAATTAATCCTGGAGAGCCTAGCCAACGCTTTATGCCCTATGCTTTCTACAATGCCGGTGTACAAGTGTTTGACCTAGCAAATCCAAACAAACCTACAATTGAGGCATACTTCGTACCGAAGATGTCTGGTGATATTCCTAACGAAGACGGAATAACGACAAGACAAAGTGATCACTCTAACCCAGTGCAAAGCATATTCGTCGAGTGGGATCGCAATTTAATTTGGGCCTTCTCGAATCACGGCATGTACGTGCTGTCGTCACCAGTCCTCGGCGATCCAGTCACAGGTTTGCCTAAACCAAAAGACAAAGAAGAATCTGACATGTAAATTGGTAAATTCACAAGATTATTATTAACGCCATTCTTGTTGAATCAGGATGACTATCTGGAGCCTCGTGGCTACATCGGTTAATTCAATAAAGTTTTCCAGCTGTTTTCATTGCCTTTATAAAGTAAAACGGGCCTGTCCTTTAAGTCGTAACTACGTCGACTTATAAGGCAGTCCCTTTTTGAAGACTTCAACAAAAATCGATGCACCAACTATACATGAACAGGTAAAGAGCTTTGATCCCCATTGAAATTAATTTTAACTATTTAGCCAGGCATGTTGATTATGAATAATTCCCAAAGGGTCTTATTAACATACCGAACTCTCTTATTTTTAATATTGAGTTATTATTATTATGCAATTGCAGTGTTTTTATGAACTGTGTTGTGGACTAGTTTCAAACACTATTGTCGGGCAAAATCAATATTACCCTGTTTCCTTTTGAAAATAATCGGGTTGACGGCAGTATATGGGTTATCATATACTAAATGAGTAAACTTATTTAAAACTAAAGATAACACAAAGGGGCATCTTTACACTATGACGGAATCAAGTTATAAACTACGAATGATGATTATTTCAGCACTATTCGCAACTATTATCAGTGTATTGGCACAAGTCACTATTCCATTACCACTTGTACCAATTACAGGACAAACGCTAGCCATTGGACTTGCTGCGACAATATTAGGAGCACGATATGGTACTTTGTCAGTCCTCATTTATTTATGTATGGGTGCAATAGGTTTACCGGTATTCGCACAGATGTCTGGCGGCTTAGGAATTCTAGTCGGGCCTACTGGTGGATATTTGATTGGTTTCATTCCAACTGCACTTATAATCGGTTATTTCCTTGAAAAAACGAGTTTTACGGTTAAACATGCAATCATCGCAAATATAATTGGTACGTTTATTGCATTAACTTTTGGAACGGTTTGGCTAAAATTCATTGCAAATCTTTCTTGGACTGCAGCATTTACAGGTGGATTTGCACCTTTTCTTCTTGTCGGTCTCAT
The DNA here is from genome assembly GCF_008369195.1 of Sporosarcina sp. ANT_H38. Taxonomy (GTDB): domain Bacteria; phylum Bacillota; class Bacilli; order Bacillales_A; family Planococcaceae; genus Sporosarcina. Next base: position 1,824,867 of record NZ_VOBC01000001.1, read on the forward strand.
TAAAGCCACATTGGCTGCGTGGGCTGGTATCGCCGTTAGAAATAGATTGAAATCAACAAATCTATTATACACATGGAGCACTGAAGTAAAATAAATCATACCTGATTCCAAAACGACTGAAAATGGTTTTGGAATTCGGTAATTTTCATTATTTGCCTGCTAGACAAACCGCCTTCATCCCTATTCTTAATACCATCCTAACTACTAACATCCTATTTGTTTACGGTGCTATTTAAAGACTGGGTTTGGAGATGAGCAACAAAGTCCAATTTATCTAAGTAAGAAATCAGACTATGCAATCTAACAATCCCCAAATCTAGATTTAATCCAATTACTTAAACTCTTTTCAATTTATAAATGCATTTATCATCCTTTTCTTCGAACTATTAAGAAGTATTTTTTAATTTGTACTTGATTCATTGGTATGACTGTGGCAAAGTAGTAGATGTGTTGGTCAAAAAAAAATTTCATACAGTTACAATTATGTGGGGGTACCAGTTAAGCTGGTTGAGATATACTCAGAAAGTATAGACCCTTGGAACCTGATCTGGTTAAAGCCAGCGGAGGGAACATACTCATTAGCTTAGCCATGCCTATGTTTATGCGTTCTTCGGTTTCCCGAAGAACGCATTTTTGTATTCCAGACAATTGTTTACTTGTAATTGCTATGAATCAATGAGGAGGAATACAATTGAAAAAAGTTTGGTTGTTCGTCATTCTGACTTTATTACTTACAGCATGTAGTACCGATCAAAGTAAGGAGTCGAAGAAAAAGGCCGAATTGGAAAAAATCCAATTTGTACTCGATTGGACACCGAATACCAACCATACGGGCTTGTACGTTGCACAGGAAAAAGGTTTTTTTGATGAAGAAGGACTTGATGTGGAAATTATGTTACCGGGCGAAGCGGGTGCTGACCAACTTGTTGCAGCAGGTAAAGCGCAATTTGGAATCAGTGCACAAGAATCGCTAACAGCAGCACGCACACAAGATATACCAATTATTTCTATAGGGGCTATTCTCCAACATAACACTTCGGGGTTTGCCTCTTTGAAAAAAAACAGCATTGAATCACCAAAAGATTACGAAGGAAAAACATATGGTGGTTGGGGTGCTCCAGTCGAACAGGCAATCATCTCATCACTAATGGAAAAAGAACATGCAGATGCCAATCGAGTTGAATACATCAACATGGGCAACTCTGACTTTTTCACAGCAGTCGAACGTGATATTGACTTTGCATGGATTTACTATGCGTGGACAGGAGTTGAAGCAGAACTTCGTGGTATCGACTTAAATATGCAGTATTTAAAAGATTTCTCGGATCAACTCGACTATTACACACCAGTCATTACGACAAATGAAAAAATGATTAGCGACAATCCAGACACCGTCCACGCTTTTATGCGAGCAGTTGCGAAAGGTTATGAATTTGCAATTGATAATCCGGATGAAGCGGCATCAATTTTATCGAAGGCGGCTCCTGACCTTGACGAAGAACTTGTCAAAGCGAGTCAGCAATGGATTTCACCAAAATATAAAGACGATGCATCTCGTTGGGGTGAACAAAAGCTTTCTACTTGGAAAGGCTACGCAGAATGGATGACCAAAAATAACTTACTCGACGACGAGTTTATCCCGGAAGATGCATTTACAAATGAATTTTTACCTAAATAAGGAGGAACCAACATGACAAACGCATTAGTTAGTATTCAAATCATACCGAAAACTCCGAATGGAGAAGATGTGATTCCCTACGTTGACGCCGCCATCGCCATCATTGATGAAGCAGGTATCCCTTATCAAGTATCTCCGCTAGAAACCACGATGGAAGGTAACTTGACAGACCTACTTGGGATTGTACAAAAAATGAATGAACGGATGATTGAATTAGGCTCGCTGAGTATCATTTCACAAGTGAAAATATTTTATAAGCCGGATGGTGCATCAATGGCTAAATTGACGGAGAAATACCGTTGAAGAACATTTTGAAAAAAGGATGGCGGCCAACATTGGTCATCATCCTTTTACTTGGCCTATGGGAAATAGCTGGTCGCATTTTCGAAATCCCAGCATGGTTGCTACCAGTTCCCTCTCAAGTGTGGCAAGAGGCAATTCTTGGATGGCAGCATTATTCCGACCATATCTTATCAACCATCCGTCTCACGCTTACAGGTTATATGATTGGAATGATTGTCGGCCTAACGGTTGCGATATTCCTATTCCGTCTACCCATTTTACAGGAAGCTTTTTATCCACTACTCATCTTGTCACAAAATATTCCAACCATTGTTTTGGCACCTTTGCTAGTTATCTGGTTCGGATTCGGCATGCTGCCGAAAGTCATCGTCATTGTACTCGTTTGCTTTTTCCCAATCACTATTGCAACATTGGACGGTTTCCGGCAAACCGACCGAGACCTGTTGCATTATATGAAAATGTCAGGTGCGACGAATCGACAAGTTTTTTGGAAGTTGCAATGGCCACATGCACTCCCTTCCATATTTTCCGGTTTAAAAATTGCAGGTACATATAGCGTCATGGGAGCTGTTATTTCAGAATGGCTCGGTGCGAATAAAGGAATTGGTGTGTATATGACGCTTGCCTCTTCTTCCTTTAAAACGGATCGTGTGTTTGTTGCAATTTTACTTATTATGATTTTAAGCTTAACATTTTTCGCCATTATTGCACTCATTGAGAAATGGCTATTAACATGGCAACGGCAAGGAGGGAATTCTTCCAATGGGTAAGTTAAGTTTGCAGCATATAGCAAAGTCTTATGGTGAAGATCATGTTCTTCAAGATGTTTCATTTCATGTGGATGACGGAGAGTTTGTTACGATTGTCGGTCCATCTGGCAGTGGTAAAAGCACATTGTTCCAACTAATCGGTGGACTATATGCACCGGACAACGGTGCGATTGAGCTAGATGGGAAAAGTCTAAACAACTCCCGCGGACACATTAGCTATATGCCACAAAACCCTTCATTGTTTCCATGGCGAACCATTTTACAAAACGTCTTATTGAGTTCCGAAATTGCCGGTCAAAAAGATACGGGTACTGCATTGGAACTGATTGAAAAAGCAGGACTTAGTGGGTATGAACAATCCTATCCACACCAATTATCAGGTGGCATGAAACAACGAGTGGCTTTCATTCGAAGTCTCAACAGCCCACAGTCCATTATCTGTTTAGACGAACCTTTCTCGGCTCTTGATGAATTCACGAGGTTTGAGATGCAAGATTGGCTACTTTCCATTTGGGAGGAATACAGAAAATCAATCGTGTTCATTACACATAATATCGAAGAAGCACTTTATTTATCAGACCGAATTCTTATCCTTTCAGATAAACCGGCATCCATCCAAAAGGAAATTATCGTTCCTTTTCCACGACCACGCACCGAAGGTATTTTATTGGATGAGCAATTTATGAAATTAAAAAGGGAGATTCATAATGAACTACGAGGTAGATGACAAGATTGCAATAATTGATGCGCACATCCATCTTGACCAATATAAAAAATCAGAACAAAGAACTATCATTGACTATTTGGAGCACCCGTCCTCTGCATTAAATGGGATAATTAGCGTTTCGATGGATCTAGTTTCAAGTATCAACAACATGAAACTTGCGCAATCCCATTCTCGCATCCATCCCGCCTTTGGTTATCATCCTGAGCAGGAGCCACCGTCAGATGAAGTACTACTGGAACTTTTTTCTTTTATGCAAAAAAATAAAGATCAGATGGTCGCAATCGGTGAAGTTGGACTCCCCTATTATTTGAAGGAAAAGAAGCCTGCACTACAACTCGAGCCTTATATTGAAGCGCTTGAAGCGTTTATTGATAAAGCAAAAACGTGGAATAAACCGCTTGTTCTCCACGCTATTTATGAAGATGCGGAAACTGTATGCGATATGCTGGAAAAGCATTCTGTGAGTAAAGCCCATTTCCATTGGTTCAAAGGAGCGCATTCGACTATTGAACGAATGATCCGGAATGGGTATTATGTATCTGTGACGCCCGATTGCGTTTATGAACATGAAATCCAAATGCTGATTAAGCAATACCCGATTGATCGTTTAATGGTCGAAACAGATGGTCCATGGTTTTTCTCGGGTCCATTTGAAAATGAGATGACGCATCCAACTATGATGCACAAATCCATTTTAAAAATTGCATCTGTGAAAAAAATGGATTACCGTGATGTATATCAACATATTTACGACAACACAAAAAGATTTTACCTTTGTTGAAACGAAATGCGCTTTTAGTTTGCGCATTTCTTTAAGATTTCATTCTACCTCAAAAATCTCTTTTTCGATTAACCTCCTATTCCTTATTCACCCTTTTTTAAAGAAATAAAATCCACAAATAGTTATTTTGAATTTGGGAACGCTATCTCTTGAAGGTTTTTTTAAAAGAGGAAGGAGGTAGTATAATGACTAGCATCAAACCGAATGATTCAGATGACAATGTAAATAGGTTAAAGAAAACCATCAGTAATATGGAAGCGGCAGAAGCAGCAATGGAATTTGCAGAAGGGAAAGAACTTGCTGCAATCAAGGCGAAAAACGAACGACGTAAGGAGAGCATTGAAGGATTGCGCACTGAAATTAGCGAAGAGGAAAAATCGAAAATTAACGGATATATTTAAAATCACAGGCACTCTTTCAGGAATAAATCTTAGTTATTGAATCACGTCTGTTGATTAAACATATATTTGCATAAAATTCTGGTGAGAAGGGCTTGAAAACCTTCATTTTCACTGGACCATTTCCGGCTCGCTCCCGGCGAAATATTCATAACTGTATTAAGGAGGAATTGCAATTCATTCCTCCCTCGAGGGGCATGAGTATGTAGAAGTGACTCTGTCACTTCTACATACTCTCTTTTCAGTAATACTGTTGCGAATGGTTGCCTGTCGCGTTCCTACAATGCTGAATTGAAAAATGCAGTTGCTTTAAAAGAAAAGAATAGATGACTTTCTATAGAATTTATATGTGCCCGAAGATACAATTTCGGGCACGCTAGTACTTTGTTCAATGTGTTCCTTGCTTACTTTTAGCAAAGAATGTACATCTATTTATTTGATGCCTTATAGAAAGTGACATTTCTTTAATACAAGTAAGAAAAAAACATAGAGAAAGCATCAGCCGCCAAAATTGCATCTTTGGCGGCTTTTCTCCAGGTAAGAAGCCAGCTATTTTTCCGTTTCAAAAAACTTCAGCACTCTGTGTACTTATGCATTTGGATTGCGACGGATGAAGGACAACCATACGATTACCGAAATGGTTTGTAGGGATGCGACAAATCCTGACATATTGGTCATCGTACTAGAAGTCATTCAATCTAAAGCGTTCCCAAAGCGCAACTATACAAGTGCGGCCGGTGGAGATTAAGTTATTGACTGGTTATTTTTATTTAATCAACAGACGTGTTATTGAATATCTTTAGACAAATTAGCCCAGTAACTTTGAGAGTTACTGGGCTAATCTTTCTGTTATGAAGTTGTCAAAAAGGTTGCCCTTGAATACCGAATGATGCTGTGCGCCAACTAATTTCTAAGCAAACAGCGTTGTTTAATCTTTATCCCTTCTGCTCTTTAAAGCGGTCCTAAAAATAATTGGAGTCTAGGACAGAAGTAGATACGTGCCAATTAAAACATTTTGGTGGTCCAATTTTCACCATTCCATACGTCCGTTACTAGACCTTCGTAAAAATCAGGTTCGTGCGAGATTAGCAGGACGCTACCTTTGTATTCCTTTAAGGCTCTTTTCAATTCCTCTTTCGCATCCCGATCAAGATGATTCGTAGGTTCATCGAGGACGAGTAGATTCGTTTCTCGATTAATTAATTTACATAAACGCACTTTCGCTCGTTCTCCGCCACTTAACACCTTTACTTTACTTTCAATATGTTTTGTCGTTAACCCACAACGGGCTAAAGCAGCACGCACTTCATATTGGGTATAATGAGGGAAAGCTTCCCATACTTCTTCCAGGCAGGTATTATTGTTTTCCGTCTTCGCTTCTTGTTCGAAATAGCCAATTTCCAAATGCTCACCACGGTCAACGGAACCTGCAAGCGCTGGGATTTCTCCGAGAAGACTTTTCAAGAGCGTTGTTTTCCCTATGCCGTTTGCGCCTGACAATGCAATTTTCTGTCCGCGTTCCATCATTAGATCTAATGAATTTGACAACGGCTCGTCATATCCAATGACAAGATCCTTCGTTTCGAACAGAAATCTTCCAGGGGTCCGTGCTTGTTTGAAGCTGAATTGCGGCTTCGGCTTTTCCGCATCTAATTCGATGACATCCATCTTGTCCAGCTTCTTCTGCCTCGACATAGCCATTTTACTCGTCGCTGCATTCGCTTTGTTGCGAGCAACGAAGTCCTTAAGGTTTGAAATTTCCTTCTGTTGCTTCTTGTAAGCAGCTTCCACCTGTTGTTTCTTCATCTCATGGACACGTAAAAATTCATCATAATCCCCAGAATATCGGCTAATCTGTTGATTTTCCATATGGTAGATAAGCTGAATCACGCTATTCAAGAACGGAATGTCATGCGAAATCAAAATGAACGCATTTGCATAGTTCTGTAAGTAATTGCGAAGCCATTCAATATGCTCAACGTCCAAATAGTTTGTCGGCTCATCGAGGAGAAGGATGTCGGGTTTTTCCAGCAATAACTTGGCAAGAAGTACCTTAGTACGCTGCCCGCCACTCAAATCATGTACATCCCGATCCAAACCAAATTCATCCAAACCTAGTCCATTCGCCACTTCTTCCACTTTAGAATCGATGATGTAAAAATCGTTGTGAGACAGCTCTTCCTGTATTTCACCAGTTTTCTCAAGGAGCGCTTCCAATTCATCCGCGTCCACGTCGGCCATCTTAGCAAAGAGTTCGTTCATTTCCGTTTCCTGATCATAAAGATATTGGAAGGCAGTTCGCAACACATCGCGAATACTCATCCCCTGCTTTAACGCAACATGCTGATCTAAATACCCGACCCGCACGCGCTTTGCCCAACTCACCGTTCCCGCATCCGGCTCCAGCTTGCGAGTGATGATGTTCATGAACGTGGACTTCCCTTCACCATTAGCACCGATCAATCCAATATGCTCCCCTTGCAATAAACGGAAAGAGACATCTTCGAAAATCGCGCGATCCCCGAAGCCGTGACTTAAATTTGCTACAGTCAATAAACTCATATATTTTACACCTTTTCCTTCAATTAGAATAATTTTATTTTCGCAGTGCTATCCGCAACCGAGACGTGAAGAATCTTCTATAGTATATAAGTTATTCGCAGTTGAAGATAGAGTTTATGATGAATTTTAAAGTTAGGTGCTGTCATTAATATATACCTCCGCATCAAGGAAGCATTTGTTGAAAGACTTTCACTAAACCTGACTTAGACACCAATTACCCGAGATTCATTTGTATTCTTCTACAGGTCTCAAAGGAAATGATTATATACCAATCCCCCCCATAATTCAACGAGTAATATTGATAAATAAAGGGTTCGACTCCACCTTCACCGGGTATATTATCTTCTAAAGATTGTTTTACAGAAGGGGGATATATACATATTTGGACTTAGAGATCTAGTTTCATTAATCACTTCTGCATTTATCATCTTGCCGATTGTCGTATTTTTGAGGGAGTCTGGTTACTTTATAGTAAGTGGTGTTTTCGGTGTTAAAAATCCAAGGCTGACCCTTGGAACAGGTCCTCGGATTTTCAAATTCGGACCCTTCGACGTACGAAAGTATTATCATGTGTACAGTTGGTTTTCATATGACTCGTTAAAAAGAAACAGTAAATTTGCATATATATGTATTTACGCGGGGCCGATTCTCGCCAATCTCACATTTGCCCTTACTATCAATGCCCTTCTAGCCAATGGTATGCTTCAGGACTACAAAACGTTTTGGGAGCGATTTATTTTCTATGCGTTCTATTATGTACTTTTCGACGCCATTCCCATGGTAACCGCATACGGTAAGCCGAATAACGGAATGATCATTTACGAAATGCTGCGGCATGGTAAGCGAGCCGACCATAGGAACGAGCCCCTCATACCGGCAACAAGTGATGTAGAAATGCAATATCAGGAAGAAATGAAAAAGATAAAGGAATTGACAGAAGAAAACGAAGTGGATGAATGAATGCAGTGGCTATCGCATCAATTATTGCAAAGGTACCAGTAAATACAAGAGGAAGTGCACCAAAACACGTTGCTAAACTCCCTCTTCCTTCCAGTATTATGATTGTGTGAAAGCCTTGCATCATTCACTTCTATTCGTTGTTATCTTTAAACCATTTCCAAACAATAAGTGGTATCAACAGCAATGATAGATACATGCCGAGCAAGCCTAAAACGGCATAGCTTGAGTAGGCTACAATAATACCTGACAATATACTGCCCGCCGTCCCCGATAGAGCCACCCAAACATCCACAGACCCTTGCGTTTTTGCACGTGTTTTCATATCTGTCGAATCAATGATGATTGCTGTTCCACTGATTAAGCCAAAATTCCATCCAAGACCTAGTAATATCAATGCAATCGTCAGCCAAACAAGGGAATCGCCAGGAGCAAAAGCTGCCAATAATCCTGCAATTGATAAAGTAACACCCGAAGCAATGACCATAACTGTGCGACCAACTTTATCAACTAATAGACCTGTAGCAAGGGATGGCAAATACATCGCCGCAATATGTAAACTAATCACCATTCCAACGACCGTCAGTCCAGAACCATGATTTTGCATATGAATCGGTGTCATCGTCATGATCGCAACCATGACGAGATGAGACAAGACGAGAACCGTCGCACCGACAAAAATACCGATTCGGTTTATGTTACTTTGTAGTGCGTTATTTACTGCTGTACTGTTTGAATCGACTTGTTCTTCCTTCTTTTCCGCAATTGCTCTTGCTACTAGAAATGGATCAGGTCGCAAATAGAAGAACAACGTTAGTCCAGCTACGAGATATGCCGCTGCCGCTAATATGAATGGTCCCGCTAGAGCCGGTATCCCGACTGTCATTGCAAAGTTCCCCATCGGCGTTACTAAATTCGGCCCTGCCACTGCCCCAATAGTCGTGGAAACCATCGCGATACTGATGGCTGTCGCACGTTGCTTTTCGCTGGCTAAATCTGTTCCGGCATAACGCGCTTGTAGATTTGTCGAAGTCCCTGCGCCATAGACGAATAACGATATAAACAATAACAACACATTGTCCATGGTTGTTGCGAAGATGACACCTATCGCACCTATTCCACCAGTTATGAACCCAATCGACAGCCCATAACGACGACCAAAACGCTGTGAAATTCTGCCCACAAAGAACGCGGCAAGCGCAGAACCCAGCGTAAACAAGGCAGCTGGCAACCCCGCAAAACTAGCGGTGCCTAACATATCCCTAGCGATTAGTGCACCTACAGTAATCCCAGCCGCAAGTCCCGCTCCGCCAAAAATTTGTGACATCACGACAACAAATAATGACCGCTTGTAGAGCTTTTGTTGTTCTTCAATTGAATCTACATATTGGGTAATCTCAAACGAACCTCTTTTCCCCATACTCCACGCCCAATCTGTAATACTTATTTTACATAATCAAACCCTCTGGTGATCAGCCCGCCACATTTGAATAGATTGCTTAATTTCGATAGGAGTAAGATTTTCAGCCACAGCTCGATCGACTAATCCAACAAACTCCTCATCTGGTGCAAAACGAAGTGCAATTAACTGGTTAATCGTAAGGCCAGAATCGATCCGTTTAGTCGTTAACATATAATAACGTAGCTGTTCCTCTGTACGAATAAGACGATCTTGAAGCTTAAGCGCATACATACGTGCCAGAATTCCGGAAATTATGGCTAATACCATTAAACCTAACAAGAGAATCGTTTGAAGGGTTAATCTACCATTCCCCAACTCATAAATAGCGTAGCCGAACACAGAAACTAGCATGACAAAACTTAATGGCAGCCAAATATAATGTTGCAATGGCTGATATTGCGTATGCTTTTCAACTGATTGCTCTTTCATTTCAACACCTCCGTATATCTATAAGGTTATACTATCACGTCTGTTGATTAACCAACATTAACTAGAAAACAAATTAATCAAGCACTAAGCGTCACAAGTACAGTTTATTTTAGATTGCTTTAGATTGAACGACTCTAATACTAGTACCGAGATATCTTGAACTATAGGGATGCGACTTCGTCGCATCCCTATAGTCTTTTCCGGTAATCCGTATTGTGGTCGTTCATCCGTCGCTCTCCAAAAGCACAAGCACACGACTTGCTTATGCTTTTTGGGACGAAAGAATAGTTGGCTTCTTATCTGGATAAAGGCATCCAAAAATACAATTTTGGATGCTCACTCCTTCTCTATAGTCTTTCTTATTTTAAGGAAATGTTAATTTCTACAGGATTACACATGATGACAAGCATGATTTTATTGAAGGTAAAGAAGGTACGTATTGTAGAAAATGCAAGTGTGCTTGAAATTGTATCTTCGTGCACATTTAACTTCTGTGATAAGCCACCTATTCTTATTTACCAAGCAACTGCAATTCACACTTGAACGTTGTAGGTACGCGACACGCAACTAATTGCAACACTTGCCCCTTGGTAAAACTACCGTAATTACTTTAGCCGAAAGCAAGCCGGTAACGTACTAGTCAAAATAAAGACTTTTGTGCCTACCTTAACAGTATCTTATGCAAGAAAATGATTAATCAACAGACTTGATAAGGCTATAATATATAACAAAACAAGTAGTTAGAAGTAAACGTGACTAAAACTTACCTTCAAGTCAATTTGATATTCCTTCACTCACATTTGCAATTAATATTTTTTCAATTTCATTTGTTGGACCAGCTTTGCATTTTTCGGCATCAAGATGTTTCGCCCATTCCCTCGTGTCATCCGCAGTTGCTCGTAGTGGACGAATCGAGAGCCCAGCATCTACTGCATTAGATGCATCGACAATGAAAAAGCCTTGTGGATATTGTTCTGAAATCGGAATCCAAAATGGGAAACGATACTTTACATCCATCTCTACTTTTGCCACAACATTATCGGGAATGACTATTTTCTCTGCACCTTGGTCAGAAGTTAGTTCGTTGATGAACGTTTCGAATGAAACTGGTTGTGAAGCAGCATTAAATGTCCCTGTTTTCTTTTCTTCAACCATTTCGACAATCCATTTAGCTAAATCACGAACATCAATCCATTGTACTTTCCGGTCACCTCCCGGTATGGCAATCGGTCCTTCCTCTACAGCTCGCATAGCCCAATATGTGAATCTATCAGTTGGATCATAGGGACCTACAATGATGCAAGGTCTAATAATGAGTGCTTTTCCACCAAATCCGTCATTCACTTCTTTTTCGCACATTACCTTTAGCGGACCGTAAGTTTCACCCGTTACTTCATCCGTGTTGACAATATGAGCGAATTTTGAGCTATCCTCGTTTACATCACCTTTTGAGTGATCATCGTAAACTGAGATCGTTGAAATAAATGTATAATGATTGGTTTTTTCTTTCAATGCCTCAATAACCGGTTTTACATCATTTGGCGAATAGCCACTTGTATCAATGACGGCATCCCAATTTTCTAGCGCAACCTGATCCATATTTGTGCGCCGATCCCCTACGATACGACGACACGCTGGAAATAAATCTGGATTTGTTTTCCCACGATTGAATAGTACTACTTCATGCCCGTTTAGTAGCGATTGTTCAACGATATGACGACCAACAAACGATGTACCCCCGATAACTAATAGTTTCAAGTAATAACCCCCGATGAATTTTTTATAGAATTCCTATCTTACAAGTACTTGTTCTCTATTTACTTTCGCAATTCCTCCACTATACAAAAGAGAATTTGGATCTATGCGACAAACAGTTACGAAAAATTCACGTGTCTAAATAAACTTATATAGCAGATCAAATCCCAATTGGGTATCCGACAAGTTGATGTCCTCATAAATGTTACCTGCATTGGGTAAACTTATATTGTATCTGATTTGTTGGATGAGAAATGAGAATACTAGACAAACTTACTGATGTAGGAGGATTTACGATGAATATTCTAATCGAATGGATTTACAGAATACCTAAAGGTCCGGAAACTGTCTTTCGCTCTGAAGAGATGCCCGCAGCACAAGCCCTACTTTTTGCGGAAGACCTGGAGCGGACCAAGCGCGCCAAAAGCATATCATTCATTGACCGGTTCGACAGCACATGGACTGTTAAAGAGATGAAGGGCTATTTGAAGGGGATCGAAACCGAACCGCATAATGTCTCGGTCTATTTCGACGGCGGCTACGACATTGCGACCAGCAAATCAGGATTAGGCTGCGTCATCTATTATGAGCAGAGCGGGAAATCGTATAGATTAAGGCAAAATGCGCCTTCTGCAGAACTCACATCAAACAACGAGGCAGAATATGCAGCACTTTACCTGGGTCTGCAGGAGCTTGAACTTTTGAATGTCCACCATCTACCTGTTCGGTTCATCGGGGATTCCCAGGTGGTCATCAACCAGTTGACGGGAGAATGGCCCGTGCTAGAAAACATTCTATCGGGCTGGGCAGACCGTATTGACGATAAACTGAAAGATCTCGGTATCCAACCAGAGTACGAACTGGTGCAGCGGAAATTAAATTCAGAAGCAGATCGGTTAGCGACACAGGCACTGAATGGGGTCTCGATTACTGCAACCAGCGAAATACCAGTGAATTAGTGATACAAAAAACACGTCTGTTGATTAACCATATATTTGCATGAAATACTGGTGAAAAGGGCTTGATAATCTCCGTTTTCACTGGATCATTTCCGGACCGCTTTCGGTTAACTTTTCATGACAGATTTAAGGAGGAATTGCAATTCATTCCTCCCCAGAGGTATCCTAGTGTGGCTACATTGTTCAAATGAAAATGCAGTTATGTTTGAAAGAAACGAATAGATGACTTTCAATGGAGAGTGTAAGTGCCCGAAGATGCAATTTCGGGCACGCTTGTACTTTGTACAATGTGTTCCTTGCTTACTTTTAGTAAAGATATTCATCTAAGCTTGTGTTTCCTATTAGAAAGTGACACTTCCTTAAAATAAACAAGAAAAAACCATAGAGAAAGCATCAGCCGCCAAAATTGCATCTTTGGCGGCTTTTCTCCAGGTAAGAAGCGAGCTATTCTTTCGTCCCAATAAACCTCAGTACACTGTGTACTTATGCATTTGAAGCGCGACGGATGGAGGACACCCATACGATAACCTAGGGATGCGACAAAGTCGCATCCCTAGGTTATCGTACTAGAAGTCATTCAATCCAAAGTGAGCCAAGTGCGCAACTATACAAGTGCGGCCGTGGGGATTAAGTTAATCAACAGACGTGACAAAAAACTTACAGGTACCTATGTGACTAACAATCACGAACATTTAAACGCTCATGATTGTTTCTTACACAGGTACTTCTAACTAATCATTTGGCTACTTAAACTTGCTTATTGCACTTTCAAATTATATTTGCCTTGCTAACTTTAAGCTTCTTTCCTTTGACTGTTACTTCTTTCATCGCCTTCATAACTAATGAACCTTTGCCATTTAGAATATCAATATAGGTCAAATCATCCTGTATGGTAATAATACCAATATCATCTGCTGATACTCCTGGAAGTTTCGCAATCGTTCCTACAAAATCTACTGCTCGAAGCTTCTTCTTTTTTCCGCCGTTGAAATGGAGCTTCATGCTACCATTGCTAATTGGCATATTTTTACTATGCCCTACTTTTTGACGACCACTGACTTTCACCTCGAAAGCATTTAATCCAGCAGCTACTTTCTGCTGCCTTGGTGCTTCCTCAACAGGTATCTCAAAGCCAATATATGTTTCAATTGCTTTAAGGAGTTTGCTGTCATTTGGAGTTGCAAACGTAATTGCTTTTCCTTTATTGCCAGCACGACCAGTTCTGCCTGTTCGATGAACATAGCTCTCTTTTTCCATCGGAACGTCATAGTTGATAACAAGTGTTATTTTTGCGACATCGATTCCTCTTGCGGCCACATCGGTCGCCACGAGATAACGGAAATTCCCCATTTTGAAGCCTTCCATAACTGCGAATCGGTCTTCTTGTACAATTCCTCCATGGATTTTTTCACAAGAATAGTTGGATCTTTCTAATTCTGCAAACACAGTGTCCACATGTCCTTTAGTTCTGCAAAAGATAATACAGCTATCCGGGTTTTCTACAACTGTAATGTTTTTAAGCAATGACATTTTCCCTGCTTCTTTCACTTCAATCACGCTATGTTCAATCGCACTCGTCGTGATTTCTGCAGAAGCAATTTGAATGTTTATGGGGTTTTTCATATAATTACTGCAAAGATTTTCAACTTTTTTAGGCAATGTAGCGGAAAACACCATCGTTACTCTATTAGAAGGAAGTTTTTTTATAATGGCCTCAACTTGGGCGACAAAGCCCATGGTCAGCATTTCATCAGCCTCATCTATAATCAGGTAGTTTATTTCATCTACTCGTAATGTTCCTCTTTCAATATGGTCCATCACACGCCCAGGTGTACCGACAACTATATGCGTTTTCTGCTCCAATTGTTCTTCTTGTTGACTAAAGGGCTCTTTGCCGTAAACCGCCACGGCTTTAATTCTTTTAAATCTCCCGATAGCTGTTACATCCTCTTGAACTTGAACGGCAAGCTCCCGTGTTGGCGTAAGAATTAATGCCTGTGGATTTCGCCCCTCCCAATCGATCATTTCGCAAAGTGGGATTCCAAAAGAAGCCGTCTTGCCACTACCAGTTTGAGATTTCACTACGAGATCCTGCTTTTTCAACGCTCTTGGAATGACTTCGCTTTGAACCTCTGTCGGCGATTTATATTTCATCAAAACAAGAGCTCTTGTTATTTCATCGCTCAAATTATAATCTTCAAAACTTCTTTCACTCATTTATGTAACCTCATTTTTTTATTATTATGTGTAGCTCTTCCATTAATCCATAACCTAAAATAATGCTACCTAAAGAAAAGGGTAGCATTACTATGTACTGCTAGTAAACCATGAAAAACAAATTATTAAGTACCGCAAAAGGTTTGGTAAGGGCTTGATGATTGCTTAGGAAGAACGGAATAATCAGTCTCCCCAGGAGTATACGCATACGGACTTGAAAGAACCTCAAGTAACTGCTCCATCACACTGTAGTCTCCATGTTTCACTGCGGCTTCAAGTGCAGCTTCTACTTGATGGTTACGAGGAATTAACGCAGGATTACTGTCCCGCATCAACTGTTGAGAGCTGACATTCGATTCCTGTTGCCTGCCTAGTCTTGCCTGCCACAACTCATACCACTGAGCAAATTCTGGAGTCCCCAAAAGGACATTTCCCTCCATCTTATCAAAAGTCAATGCTCGGAAAGTATTAGTATAGTCCGCACGATACTTCTCCATCATATGAAGAAGGTCTTCAATTAGGGATTCATCCTCTATTTCTTCATTAAATATCCCCAGTTTTGCTTTCATTCCCGCAAGCCAATTCGAATGATACTGCTCCGGGAAATCTGAAATGGCATCCTGCGCCAGTTTGGCACCCTCCGCATAATCTTCATGCAGTAGTGGTATCAGACTTTCAGCAAATCGCGCAAGATTCCACTCGACAATATTCGGCTGATTGCCATAGGAATAGCGCCCTTGAACGTCAATCGAACTGAAAACCGTTGCCGGGTCATAGATATCCATGAAAGCACAAGGACCATAATCGATGGTCTCCCCACTTATCGTCATATTATCTGTATTCATCACCCCGTGTACAAAACCAACGAGTTGCCATTTAGCAATCAAGGCAGCCTGACGTTTAATAACTCCCTGTAGCAACGCAAGATAGCGGCTCTCATCCGCTTCAATCTCCGGAAAATGGCGCTGTAGTGCATAGTCAGCCAGAATACGAAGTTCCTCATCCGTGCCCCATTTCGCAACGTATTGAAAAGTACCGAATCGCAAATGACTGGCAGCCACCCGAGTCATAATGGCACCTGGAAGGTCGGTTTCACGAATGATAGACTCACCAGTTGTCACTACCGCTAGACTACGAGTGGTTGGAATTCCAAGCGCATGCATGGCTTCACTGATGATGTATTCGCGTAACATCGGTCCAAGTGCCGCTCGACCATCTCCCCCACGGGAATATGGTGTTCGGCCCGAACCTTTGAGCTGAATATCAAATCGATCACCTAAAGGAGTGATTTGTTCGCCAATTAGCATTGCCCTTCCGTCCCCTAGCATCGCAAAATGACCAAATTGATGCCCCGCATAAGCTTGCGCAAAAGGTATTGCACCTTCTGGAATTCGATTCCCAGCCAGTACTTCTATGCCCTCTTCGCTTTGCAGCGCTTGGATATCCAACCCGAGGGATGTTGCCAATGAATCATTTAATATGATCAACTTCGGTGCCTTTACAGGGTTAGGCTTGAGGATGCTAAAGAATGATTGTGGCAGACGAGCATAACTGTTATCAAAGTTCCATCCTGATTCTATTTTCTTTGTCATCGTATCTCCTTTCTTCTTTCGTTTTTTCGTCCTATTTTCACTTTTATTCAAAATATAAAGTATGGTATTCCTGCCCATAAGGCAGCCCTTATTAGTGTCTACTTCTAACAATATATTATACCCTTTCAAAACCTTAATGACTGTTTGAAAGCTTTCACGTTCAAAAATTCAAGTGAAAGTCACTGTGCAGTTTACTACTAAGCTAATTCAATACAAGTAATATAATTACACATGATAGTCTTTTCACAATCAACATACCTGACCCCAAAAATAACTAATAGAACATTCATACAAAAGCTAAAATACAACGGAAATTAAATAAAAAAAAGCCCGTCAACAATTCTATGCACAATACGTCATTCACAACGTTGAGATAGTTTGTAACGAGCAGTGTAAAGTTGTATTTATAAAGAAAAACTACACTTTCCAGAGACACTAGATTACATCGACTATAGAACCTGAGGCAATGTGATTTCGTGAGCCTGCGTTATGGATCTTGTCCTGCAAATACGAATAATACGTAAAATGCCGAATTTAGATTCAGCAGGTTGCATTTCGGCAGGATGAAGCCCAAGATCCTTTCATGTGACAGTAAAGTGGTACTTGACTATCTTACTTTACACGTGTGCCCGACAATTAAGCTTGGAAGCTTTTCCGTTTTTCTTCTACCAATTGGCCGCCTTCTTTGAGGTATTTCTCAATCCCTTCGGATGCTCGGTAAGCCAACGCGCCGATTGTTGCCGTCGGATGATGTCCCCCGAAGTGCGGAAACGCGGAACCCCCTACAACAAATAGATTTTCTACATCCCACATTTGCAAGTAGTTGTTCACCGCAGACGTTTCCGGGTCGGCTCCCATAACAACGCCTCCTGCATAATGCCCGCCTTGATAGATGTGATCGAATTCTTGCGGGACCTCGTCCTCATCAATAATATCTGCACCCATCTGCTCCACGATTCCCTTCGTTTTCTCGATGCCGAATTTGGCAATATTACGATCTTGATCCGTGTATTTATTCGTGACACGCAGAAGGGGATCGTTAAACTCATCTGTATACGTTGGATCTAAATCTAAATAATTATGCCACCAAGGCATGATTGCCGGAGTGTACCATACAACCAAATTTCGGTTCGTATAGAAAATAGACTTTTCTTTAAACTCCGCTCCCCATCTTGGTGTGCCCTTCGGAACATGGTTACTGGCAATAGCCGCATCCCCGTATTGTCTAAGTTCAATTCCTCCACCATTTATAAAGTCTAGATTCGTGTGATCGAAATTATCACCAGCAAAATCGCTTAATGCGCCACCTAATGCGCCCGCCCCCATATAGAGATTAAACTTTTTGTCATTAAAAAATCCTCTGGCCCCTAGGAAAGTAATGTTAAACTGACCGTTAAAGTTTCTTCCAATTACACCTTTTCTCGTTTTTGGATTATAAGCTCGGCCGATATTAGATAGCATTAATAAACGGTTGTTCGTTAACGAAAAGGCAGCTAATACAACTACATCAGCAGGCTGTTCATATTCGATTCCGGTGTTTGTATCGACATACATCACACCTTTGGCTTTGCCACCTTCGTACAAGACACGGCGTACATAAGATTCTGTTCTTACTTCGAAATTCCCAGTCTTTTTGGCTGTTGGAATCACCGTTACCATCGGATCTGATTTTGCTCCGAAATCGCATCCGTATTGAGTACAATACGAACAAAACATACATTGATTGATTGTTTCTCCATCCGGATTTTCATACCCCTCAGACAGATTACCCGATGGCACTTGATACGGGTGATAACCCAACTCTTTCGATGCCTTTTTAAATAATGTGATGGCCGGCGATTCCTTCATCGGGGGGGTTGGATAGTCACTTGAGCGCTCTTCGCCAAACGGATCCCGTTCACCCGATATACCGGCTGTTTTTTCAAATCGGTCATAATATTTTTCGAATTCTTGATAGGTGATTCCCCAGTCCTGTATCGTCATGCCCTCTGGAATCTTCTTTTTTCCGTAGCGTTCGACGGTTTTACTATATATTTCAAAATCATAAGGCATAAAACGATACGTTGCTCCCGCCCAGTGGACACCGCCGCCTCCTAAATTCGTGCCAGCCATCATTTCGCTACGCGTTCTTACCGGTAATGCGATTTCCTCCAGCGTATTACGGGAAGTAATGGTTTCAGGAGCTAGATTTTGCATCATTTCGTATCGATCCGTAAATCGCAACTCATCTTTAACGCCTGTGTAATCCTCTCTTGTTCGATCTCCACCGCGTTCAAGTGCAACAACTTTATAACCTGCTTTAGCAAGCTCAGCTGAGACAATACCACCAGCCCACCCTGTCCCTACCACAACAACATCTACTTTTTTCAGTTTCTCCGCCATATGAACCACCTCCAATTATCCGTGAACTTGATAATCCTTTAAGCTTTCTTGATTCATAACAATAAATTCTTTTTCTTCTATCTGACCAAGATACCCCATCCGAGGACCAGGGTATTCTTTCATTTTCCATCCCATCATATCTTTATTGCCGCCATATAAAGGATCAGCATAAGCCCCTTCTAAAGTCGACTGCAAAAGCAAACTGAAAAAGGTCTTCGCGTCTACCCCTTTCAAACTGACTTTGTTTTCTTCAAACATGTGCAGCACTTCATCTTGCTGATCTCCTTTCGCCTCCACAAACTTCATACCAAACTTCTCTTGTGACACACTATCTAATTTTCTAAGTCCAAGGATGAAAATTTCACCTCTATTTAAACGCGTTTGATATCTAGCAGTTGGGGTCGGTAATTGTGTTTCCGTATTAGGCCCTTGTTTATCCTGGTTACCTTGGACTTGCTGAGTTTGGATAAAAGGTCCTTTCATATATTCCTTCGCATTAATTCCCCACGATCCAGCTAATTGTTTGTCAATAAAGAAAGGTACAGCCAATTCAATTGCACCCGGACCATTATCATTTTTCGGGAAAATTCGTTCTGTGGCTGCTGATAATATTTCAAAATCCTCTTTACGGCTGAAAAACATTCGTGCCTCTTGTAAATTTGCCGTTTCCTTTTGGTTATTAACGACCGGTTGTTTTTGAAACTGTTTTGTCAGCAATCCCCCAAACAAAGATCCGCCAACCACACCTCCCGCTACCAATCCAGAATTTTTAAGAAATTGACGTCGGCTTAATCCCTCTTTCTCATTTTTAACAGATGGTTCCTTTGTCATTCAGCTTCCCTCCTCAAAGGTTTCTTTAACTTATATCAATCCCATTATTTCCTACATTATCCGTAAATAAACACCTACAAAGAAAGGTAGTTGTGAAAGACCTTTGTGATAGACGATTATGAGGTCCTAGCATAAATCTTGTCGACAAAAAAAGGATAGATCACCGCCTTAGCAGCATCTATCCTTTTCTAAAGTTCAAGCTTTTTCTACGGTAACCGTACAGGCTGTTTCATTGTATCTACCATATGCAGCGTGATAGCTAGGCCCCCCCTTTGACTGGCGGAAACGGTTCTCTACCATCGATTCCATCGATCTACTTCCAAATGCCATTTTCTGAGTGAATCTTCAACCCTATTAAAAAATAATCATGAATATCTAATCCCCATATATTTCTTCTAAATGATGAATTTCAGTGTTTAAAGATTTAATTACACTAAAACGATGATATGGTAAGTGGTTGTATTATTAATAAACACACGTGCCGATTATCTAAAATTAACTAGAAATCAACTTGATCAAATACTATGTGTCCGAGTAAATTTTCTTTTAGATCGCTTTGGTTTGAACGACTCCTATACCAGTACCGAGTTGAAAAGATGTATAGTGATGCGATTTCATCACATCACTATACATCTTTTCGGTAATCGTATGCTTGTCGCTCATCCGTCGCTCTCAAAAAGCATAAGTACACGAAACACTAAAGCTCTTTGGGAGGAAAGAGTAGCTGGCTTCTTCCCTAGAAAAAATCCGCCAAAGATGGAATTTTGGCGGCTGATGCTTTCTCTATGGTTTTTTCTTATTTATTTTAAAGAAGTGTCATTTCTAAAGGGAATCACGTGATTCACTGCATAATCTTAGCTGAAAATAAGTAAGCAACACATCGTTAAAAATACTATAGTGCCCGAAATTTCATCTTCGGGCACTTACAATTTTTATATAAAGTCATCTATTCTTTTCTTTAAAAGCAACTGAATTTTTCACTTGAACATTGTAGGAAAGCGACAGGCAACTACTCACAACAGTTTTATTGAAAAGAGTGTGGCTAGAAGTGACTTCGTCACTTCTAGCCACACACGCCTCTCGAGGGAGGAATGAATTGCAATTCCTCCTTAAAACTGTAATGAATATTTCGCCGAGAGCGAGCCGGAAATGGTCCAGTGAAAATAGAAGTTATCAAACCCTTCTCACCAGTAATTATTGCGAATAAATGGTTAATCAACAGACCTGTAATTTCACTTATATTACTCCCACCTAAATTCACGTGATAAACCTATCTATTCCTTTTATACCATCTAGTTGAGAGAACTTTAATATCACTTTCTGCCCCATCAATTGCTTCAGAAATTCTCATGTAGACTCCTCACTTATACTAAACGTTTGTACAACTGTTCACTCGAAGAATTTAATCCTTGAATCTGTACCTTCACACCTTTTTTCTCAAGTTTCTGTTTCACTTTCAATATTGCGCCGACTGCAGATTCATCCCACAGCTGACTATTTTCAAAATTAATAACGATTTCATTTTCTAAAACGTTATCGAATGATTGAATAAATTTTGTGGTGGATGCAAAAAACAAAGGACCTTTTACTTTATATCCATCCAAATCATGCGTTACTGTTACACGAGAAATTTTTGAGACAAAGAATAACGCACTTAATATAACACCACTAACTACACCAATCGCCAAATTATGTGTATATAAAATAATCGCAACTGTAATTAGCATAACAAGTGACTCAGATTTAGGCGCTAGTTTCAGAAACTTAAACGAACCCCAATTAAATGTTGTCATACTAACCATAATCATCACACCAACAAGAACAGGCATCGGAATTTTGATAACAACATCACCTAAAACGATAATTAAAAATAGAAGAAATACACCCGCGGTCAATGTCGATAAGCGTCCTCGTCCACCTGATTTAATATTGATGATTGATTGACCAATCAAAGCACATCCTGCCATCCCACCGAAAAAACCAGTGATAAAGTTGGCTATCCCTTGTCCACGTGCTTCTTTATTTTTATTACTCGGTGTATCAGTCATATCGTCCAGTACTTGTGAAGTAAGTAATGATTCCAATAAACCAACAATCGATAAAGCCAAAGAATAAGGTAAAATAATTTTTAATGTTTCAAAGTTAAATGGAATATCTGGGAGAAAAAAAACCGGTAACGAATTTGGCATTGTCCCAAGATCACCTATCGTCTGTAACTTCACACCACTTATGAGCGCAATACTTGTCATCACGACAATCGCAATCAGAGGTGCAGGAATAGCCGTGAAAAATCGCGGAATCGCGTAAACTAAAATTAAGGTAACAATCGCAAATATGTAGGTCATACTGTTTGACCCAAGTAAATAGGGCATTTGCGTAATAAAAATCATAATCCCTAGTGCATTCACAAATCCAAGCATGACGGAATTTGGGATGAAGCGCATTAAATTCGCAACACCAAGCCCTCCCAGTATTAATTGAATAATTCCAGTTAAAATTGTGGCTGCAAGTACATATTGTAGGCCGTGATCCGCCATTAAGCTGACGAGTACTAAAGCCATCGCACCTGTAGCAGCCGATATTAAACCAGGTCGGCCACCTACAAACGAAGTGATGACCGCAATTGTAAACGAAGCATATAAAGCGACACGTGGATCTACACCCACAATGAACGCAAAAGCCAATGCTTCAGGAATAAGTGCTAGTCCTACAACTATGCCCGCTAAAATATCGGCACGCACATTCCCAAACCACTGTTGTTTTAGAGTATACATATTGTTCCCCTCTCATGATGTCTAAAATTACGAAAAAGATAATACCAATGTTAAAATGTTAATAGCATATCACTTTTAGTCCCATAAGTGAATAGTTTTGGGAAGTTAGGAGCAAAAAAAATGAAATACGGATATATCCGCCCGATCGTCTTCGACCAACAATGTACCCATCAATTAAGTGACTTATTCATTGATACTTTATTTAAAGAGACACATGGACTTGCCAGGAAAAGAACAGAGCTTGAACATTTATTAATGACTGTCCAAAAAGGTGACGAATTGTTCATCCAAAACATTGTAGTACTAGCCGATTCCTTGCAGCAGCTTTTAGATATTTTACGACTAGCAGAACGAGATCAAATTATCATTCACTTCGTCGATGAACAATTAACCAATCAAACGATACAAAATTCATCACTACTGCAAAGCGCTACTTTTTTTGCGAATTTACAATCTAAATTTCTAAGCCATTCTTCTACATTTACGCTACAAGCAGCTAAACAGCAGGGCAAATCCGTTGGTCGTCCACGAAAGGCAGATGACAATTTACAGCTAGCTTTTTCAATGTATGACAGTAAGAATTATACGTTATATGACATAAAAGAAACGACTGGAATTAGTAAATCTACTTTATATCGTTATTTGGATGATCGCTCTACAACGTTACCCGATGAGAAAGAGTAGTAGCGATTTCCATCCACATACTTTACACCACGTCTGTTGATTAACCAATAATAACTAGTAAATAACTTAATCCCCCTGGCTGCACTTGTATAGTTGGGTTTTGGGATCGCTTTGATTGAATAACTTCTAGTACGAGTACCGAGATATCTGTATGTGTAGGAATGCGACTTTGTCTCATCCCTACACAGTTTTTTCGGTAATCGTATGGTTGTCCTTCATCCGTCACGCTCCTAATGCATAAGTACACAGAGCGCTGAAGATTTTTGGGACGAAAGAATAGCTGGCTTCTTACCGAGAGAAAAGCCGCCAAAGATGCAATTTTGGCGGCTGATGCTTTCTCTATGGTTTTTTCTTATTTATTTTATTGAAGTGTCACTCTCTATAGGGATTTACATGTTTAGATGGATGATCTTTGCTAAAAGTAAACAAGGAACCCATCAGTAAATCTGTCATGAATAGTTTGCCGAAAGTGGTTCGAAAATAGTCCAGTGAAAATGGAGGTTATCAAGCCCTTCTCACCAGAATTCTCATGTGAATATATGGTTAATCAACAGACGTGACTTTACACATAAATAATCCCCTCTCAAGTCTAGTAATAGACTCGAGAGGGGATTTTATATTCTTATGGGTTATGTGGAAAATCACATCATGCAACCTATAGGATCCGTGCTATTGCGCTTGTATACCTACTATTACAAATCGCTTTTATTCCATGTTTTGAAGTGTTTCCTTCTATTATATATATCCATTAATGAACAAAAAAATATTCATGCAATAAGTTAGTTCTTCACCGTGTACAAATGCTTCACTAATTCACGGTTTTTATCTTTAAAAATGTCATTATGCGAGGACACCATTCCATGTCCATAGGCATCTGGAGCAATAAATAGCTTTGCTTTATTCACAGCGTTTGCTGCGTCCTGAAACGCTCCTGCAATCAAATGAAGCTTTCCTTCGTGATTCAGTATGTCTCCTGCCGCATAAAGACCAGGGACAGATGTTTCGCTCATGGGGCTACCTGCAATTCCATATTCATCTACCATTTCGATATTTAAACCGCTGTTTGACGTCAACTCTTTATCGCGTTCATAGCCATGATTGATAATGACTTCATCAACAGACAGCTGAACTGTACGGCCATCTTCCCCACTCAACAATTCAACTTTCTCAATTGATTGGTGGTCACTCGCTGCAATAAGTTTTTCGATGGATGTATTTAGTAAGCACTCAACAGAACTATTAAATAAACGGGATACTTCAGCTTCATGACCTTTCAATATATCTTTCCGATAAGTCAAATAGACTTTTTTCGCAATAGGTTCAAGTTCATTTGCCCAGTCAACCGCAGCATTGCCGCCTCCGGAAATTAAAACAGTTTTTCCTTTGAAACGTGATAGTGACTTGACCGTATAATGTAAATTTGAAACTTCAAAACGCTCAGCACCTTCAATATTCAATTTTAACGGTTTCAAGATGCCCCCACCTACAGCTAAAATTACTGTTTTGGACAAATGCTTTTGGTTCGATGACGTTTGAACAACAAAGTACCCATTTTCATCTTTATTAATTGATGTCACTTTTTCACCTAATACTAGTTCTGGATCGAAAGTTAAGCCTTGCTGAATCGTTTGTTCAATCAGCCGTTCTCCTGTAACAGGCGTAAGACCACCTATATCCCATATCATTTTCTCAGGATATACATGTACTTTTCCGCCTAAGTAAGGTTGAAACTCAATAATTTTTGTTTTCATTTCTCTTAAACCACTATAGAAAGCCGAAAAAAGTCCTGCTGGTCCTCCGCCTATAATTGTTACATCATACAGTTGTTCTGAATTCATCATGAATACTCCTTTTAAGGTTGTCGTTCCGTTTTGCACGACACACCCATAAGATATTTTTGACCACTCGAAACGTTAAATGATAATGATAATCGTTCTCACTTAATTTCAGTATAAGACATATCAAACCCATTTACAATACTTTTCTGACAAAATAAATTTAAATAATGTATTTTAATGACTAGACTCATTAACTGTTATTGTTACTGAACCAAGAATAGCAAAAGCGCCTTGATAGACCCGAATAGCGCTGGAACTAGATATTATCCCATGTTGAAAATTTTATGCTTGTTACCTACCTTTTCTAAATTACTTTGTTTGATTTTCTTTGTTTCTTTCAATCAACATATCTACAAATAAATCGATTTGCTCATAAATTGCAATCGGATCCTATCATTAATATGTATCAAAATCATTGAAGAATACCTAATTGATAATGATAAAATAGAAAAAATACAATACTTTAATTTTACGTGTTTTGATTAACCCCTATTCACCATTAAATTACCAATCACTAAATGGCTTTACACTTTCACTTGATTGAAATTCGTAAATCCACAACGTTATATTCAACTATTCTATAAAATCGTAGTATCTATTAGAAGAAGATGCTCCACATGCTATAAATCAGCCGTGAAGCATCTTCTTTTATTTTTCAAGATTGGTTAACCATGCTGCAAGCTCTTCTGTTTGTGTAAGAACTGCAATTGGATCATAATACCAAGAACGTTCTTCTGGCCAAACATAGAGCCTATCATTCTTAACCGCAGGCAAACTACCCCAAATTGGATCTGATTTAAAATCTTCAATTGTTCGGTTGTTAGAGGTCAAAATAATGTAATCACCTGCGTATTTCGCTATCATTTCTTCGGAAAGCTCAGCCCATTGCTTTTCCTTTATTTCTTCAGCTACAACAGAGGGTGGTTTGCGTCCAAGTGCTTGGTAAATAGGTTGTCCACCACGACCGAAGTTATCGCCGTATACCCATGTTGTCTTGCCACCATCCTCCATAATAGAGAAGCTTGCATTTTCATCAATTGCTGCGTCAACTTTTGACTTTGCTTCTGCAATTCGTTGATCATATTGTTCTAGCCAAACACGCGCTGCCTCTTCCCGACCAAGTAGTTCCCCGAAATATGTAAGCTCATCATGGACATTTGCTAACTCGCCATAAGGAATGACAATTGTCGGTGCAATTTTGCTTAATATTTCGTAGTTTTCACCATTTCCAGTAATGATGAGATCTGGATTGAGCGCTAGAATATTCTCAGGCGAAGGGTTTCCGTATTCTCCTATATCCTTAATGCCAAGTAGTTTATCTTTAAAATAATAGTTCTTGATTGTTAATCCAGGAGCCCCAATTGGTATAATATCTAAGGCAATCAAACTAGCCAAATATTCTTCAGCAACTATCCGCTTCGGTTGAACAGGAATCTCAATATTGCCATTACCTGTCTTAATCGTTTTGGTTGTGCTTTTTTCGCTAACTTTTGAGTCATCTGTTTTTTCCGCAGTACTACTTGTAGATCCGCAAGCTGTAAGCATTACTAGTAGTAATAACAATGAACTAATAGCAACTAATTTTTTTACTCCAATTCTGTATCTTGATGTCTGCACTTTTTTAAACCTCCTCATTAAATGGTGATAATGATTATCATTATCACTAACAGTATTTATTTTAATAGATTCTAATGACGTTGTCTATGCACCATAATGATATCTAGCTCGTCATTATTGTGATACTAGTACTCTCATTAGTTCGTCCATTTGTGCTAGAGAAGATAGTGGATCATAACCAAAGAACATATCTGGCTGGTCCATTATGTATACTTGCTTATTTTTTACAGCCTTCATTTCCAACCAGGCCTCTGATGCAAATAAACGGTCCGTTTCTTTCTTTACCTCTTTAATTAAAGGTATTCCGGTAATAAATATATGATCAGCAGCATAGTCCACAATAGACTCTATCTTTACCTCAAGATATCCTTTTTGGTCAATCTTTTGTTTAAGCAATTCAGTCGGATATTGAAATCCAATATCTTCATACAAGATTTGGGCTCCCCTTCCGAAGCTGCTGTGGAAGCAATAAGCAGAGCCTGTATCAATTTCCCATACGATAGCGGTTCCCCTATCTCCGAGTCGCTGGTTAAGTTGCTGATTAAAGGTCCAAATTATTGCATCATATTGTTCAAGCCAGGCTTCTACTTGTGGCTGTCTATTCACAACGTTTGCGATGATACGAAATTGTTCTCGCCAGCTCATGTTTATAAAAGGCAGTGCAAGTACTGGAGCAAGCTCAAGCATACTTTTGTAATTACTTACCTTATTATAGTCAATAATTACATCGGGTCGTGCGGATGCAACAATCTCACAAAGTGAATGAATGCTATTTTCATATATATTTATTTTTTTGTCGGCATCTACTTGATGCACACTTTCCAACCACGCTGTATATACTCCTAACTCTGGAATTATCCCTAATGCCAGCAAGCATGCGGTATGATTACTATTAAGAACAACAACTCGTTTTTGCTTATGATGATAAGCGGTCGGAGACAAACCGACTAATTGCTTAAATTTCCGACTTAAATAAGTGCCTTCTTTATACCCCACCTGCTGAGCCAAGTTCTCAAGTTTTGGCATATCGTAAAGCAACTTATTTTGAGAGGTACGAATCCGCAGCAATGTAAGATATGCGCTGAAGGTTTGAGCAGTATGTCTACGAAACTCACGGGAGAAATGCTCTGGTGTTACTTGTGCAAATGCCGCCAATTGCTCACGCGTCACATCCTCATGAAAATGTGTGTCTATATAATGAAGAACTTGTTCCATCCACGAGCTAGTTTTCTGTTGTTGTCCTTCTAGTTCTTCATATAACTCTGCTACTAGCTCAACGAACAATTGTTGGAATTGAAACGGTTTACGATTACTTAGTTGTTTCGAAGCCCTTTCTAGCTCAGCTGTCAGATTTATTATGTTCAAAGAACAATTCCAAAGAGGCTCGGGGGATTTTAATACATTCGGTTTACTACCATCATTCGTAAAGCAACGATACCTAATCTGCGTTCCCTGAAAATTTGAATCCAATTGGCTAGACAACGTCAATTCGTATGAATTTTGCCAAAGCATTACACATCCACGTGACAACTTGTACTGCTGTTCTTGAAGTTCAAGTAAACCACTTCCGTTCATAACAACAAGTATACAAGGGTACCGAGTCATTTCTTCTTCAGTTTCAGGTAAAGTACCTTCCCAGTTCGATATGCTAACAGGTAAATAATAGGCATGGGAAAACAAGGTATTACACTTCAATAGCTCATCGTCCATCACTATGTCCCCTCTCAAACGTTTTATTACCTTGACTATGCGAACGAAGCGATATAAATAAAGGTTCTAAAACAATTTAACATTGCTTTAGAACCAGCAAACTTATTTCACTTCAGTTAACCACTCAGCGAGTTCTTCTGCTTGAGCAAGCAGTTAAAGCGGGTCAGTGAATTTGGAGCATGATATTACTTACTACCTTCAACTAGCTTATCCGCAATTTCCTCAGCTTGATATAATGCTGATAATGGGTCTGCATTAAAAAACTTTTTAATATCGAATTCATATACATGATTGTTTTTTACTGCGTCTAAATTAGTCCAGACCTTTGGTAAGTCGACTTTATCACTTTCTTCACTTTTCATAGAAATGATATAGTCACCCATATAATCACCGACGGTTTCCCAAGATGTGTCTACACGGTCTTGATTTTTATCAATAATGTCACTTTTAACCTTTGGAGAAGGTGTTAAACCTAATAATTTGTATGCAGCTGTACTGCCACGCTCGCCTCGATCTCCAATGATCATTATATTTTTATCCATGCTATAATCAGCAATTGTAAATGTTGCACCTTCAGGAATAACATCCTTTATTTTTGCTTTGGCAGCATCGACACGTTGATCAAACTCCGTTAGCCATTTCTTCGCTTCATCTTTTCTATTCAAAATTTCAGCCATTGCATTAATTTCTTCATGAATCGAATTATAACTGCCACCATCGAATATAATTGTAGGCGCGATTTTGGCGTAATTTTCATATGCTTCTTGATCCCAAGTAATTATTAAATCAGGTTCAAGTTCCAATACTTTTTCCATTGATACTGTCCCCTCTGTACCAATATCCTCCATCTCATCAGATACAAGCGGCTCTAAAAACTTTCCGTAATCTGTTAGTGTTGAAGGCGCGCCAACTGGTATTAAACCTAAAGCCATGACCTGACCTAAATACCAATCCACAACAACGCGTTTAGGACGATCAGGTACTTCAATTTCACCCATTACTGTTGATACTTTCCGGATTTCTGTACTGTTATCTTTATTATCCTTTGTTTCAGCTTGATCTTTTGCCATGTTTGCATCATTTGAACAAGCACAAAGTAATAAAATAAATCCTACTATTGCAATTGTTTTAATAGCTATATTCGACTTTTTCAGCATTTTCATCTTCTCCTTATCGGGATTTTCATATACCCTTCCCGTTTCCACATAAGAATCACAAACTATCATATTGTTCAAAGAATAACATGATAGTTTGTGTTAATTAAAAACCAATCTGACACCAAGCTTCTGCTCACTTTCACACGCCAAATTGTGCTTCGTGAAGCCTATTATAAGCACCTTTTAAATTCAGTAACTCTTGATGACTTCCTTCCTCAGCAATGCCTTCCTCTGTCACAACAATTATTCGATCTGCATTTTTAATCGTTGCTAATCTGTGTGCAATTACTAGTGTTGTACGTCCTTTAGATAACTCGGTTAATGCCAGTTGAATAGCGGCCTCAGTTTCAGTATCAAGTGCTGATGTAGCTTCGTCCAAAATGAGTATAGATGGATTCTTCAGAAACATACGAGCAATGGAAAGGCGCTGTTTTTGTCCACCTGAAAGTTTAACACCACGCTCTCCTATCAGCGTATCCATTCCTTCTGATTGAGAAAGTATAATATCTTCCAACTGGGCTCTTTTTGCCGCTTGCCATATATCCTCTTCAGACGCATCTAAATCGCCATATGCGATATTCTCTCGAATCGTGCCATCGAAGAGGAATACATCTTGTTGGACAATTCCAATCTGGGAACGGAGAGAGGCAAGGGTCATTTTTCTAGTTTCAATTCCATCAATCAGTAAAGACCCTTCTTTTATATCGTAAAACCGAGGCAATAGACTACAAAGCGTCGTTTTCCCAGCACCTGATGGTCCAACAAGGGCTACTGTTTCTCCTGCCCGAATCGTTAAATTAATATTCTCCAACACATTATCTTTACCTTCATAACCAAACGATACGTCCTGGAACTTTATATTCCCATCCAAATGCCCTACATTTATTGCATCAGGAGCATCCGCTACATCTGGAGACGTTTCAAGTAGCTCTGTATAGCGCTTAAAGCCAGCAATGCCTTTTGGATACGTTTCAATAACAGAATTTATTTTCTCTATTGGGCCTAAAAATACATTCGATAGGAGAACAAAGGCCATAAACTCTCCAAACGTCATGTCTTTATTAATGACAAACCATGTGCCGCAAAGTAGCACAAACAACGTGACAGTTTTCATTAGAATATAGCTAATCGATGAGTTCCAAGCCATTATCTTATAAGCTACCAATTTTGACTGTCGAAAACGATTATTATTTTCATTAAATTGAGTGATTTCATGCTCTTCATTTGAAAATGCTTGAACGACGCGCATACCGCTAACATTATTTTCTACACGTGCATTAAAATCTGCAATATCAGCAAAGAAACGACTAAATGCTTTCGACATTTTCCCACCGAAATACATCGATATGTAAATAATCAGTGGCACGACAATAAATGTAAGTACAGCCAATTGTGGATTTATAGAGAACATTAAAGCAAAAGCACCTATTAGCGTCATAAACGCGATAAACAAATCCTCAGGGCCGTGGTGAGCAATTTCACCAATATCCATTAAGTCATTTGTCATTCTTGAAACTAAATGTCCTGTCTTATTGTCATCGAAAAAACGGAATGATAGCTTTTGCACATGAGTGAAAAGCTTCTTTCTCATATCGGTTTCTATGTTAATTCCTAACTTATGACCCCAGTATGTAACAACATAATGAAGGCATGAGCTTATAATATAAATTCCAAATAATGAGATACACCCCCATAAAATCCAACTCCAATTAGAGCTTGGCAACAAATCGTCAACGACACGATTGACAGCTAGTGGAAAGGCAAGTTCCAATAAGGCCGCTATAGTCGCACAGGAAAAATCTAGTATGAATAATCCTTTATATGGCTTGTAGTAAGAGAAAAACTGCTTTAACAATATGTATCACACTCCTAATTTTTTAGATTCATGAATAGGCTTCCTCTGCCATTCTTTAAGTGAGAAATCCCCTTGAATTAAGATATGGACAATCTGAAGAAAGAAAATGAAGCTAGCTCCGCCATCAAAACTGACTCAAAACTAGCTTCTTCATCAATACTTATTTTTCGCTATTTTTCTTCGCAACTAGCATATCTGCCACTTCTTCCGCTTGAGCTAGCACAGCAATTGGATCATACGCCCGAAATCGTTTTTCATCGAGATAGAAAACATTACCTTTTTTAACTGCATCTACTGACTCCCAGACAGGATCATTTCTATCAAACTTACCGCCATTTGACTGGTCAAAAAAAATATAATCCCCAGCGTATTCAGTCATCACTTCAAAGGACACTTGTTTATATGACTCACCTTTGTCTATTAGTTCTTCTTTAATACGTTTTGACGGAGTTAGCTGAAGTTGTTTATAGATTGCTTGGCCGCCTTTATAAATTCCATCACCATAAATGTAGGTGTCTTTAGCAAAAGAACCAAGGATAGAAACTGTTTCTCCTTCTTCCATTACTGCCTGGACTTTTTCACGATGTTGTTGTATTTTTTCGTCAAATGTAGCTAACCATTTCTCTGCTTCCTTATCTTTTCCAAGCATTCCCCCAATGGCCCTTACTTCTTCATGGACATCGCTATATGATTCGTAGGGAATTATTATTGTTGGAGCTATTTTGGAAAACTTCTCAAAAGCACCTTTGTCCATATCTGAACTAATAATTAAATCAGGTTGTAATTCCAATATTTTCTCCATGGAACCCTCCCCAGTGCTTTCAATCCCAGCGTTTATAATATCCTGTATATGCACGTTTTCAACGTCTACTTTTGTTGCTCCAACAGGTTCCTCTCCCAATATAAGCAATGTTGGCAAATAACTTTCTACTACAATCCTTTTTGGATTCGCAGGTATTTCAATATCACCATGAATTGTTTTCACTACTCTTGTTTCTTTGTCCTTACTTTCATTCGATTCGTTATTTGTATTACTACAAGCAGCAATTACCAGGAAAAGCGAAATGAGTAACAAAAAAATCGCGAAATAAGATTTGTTTTTCAACATATTTATCCTCCTAATTAATTTTGTTTTATTAGAGATTCCACTATACCTTCAATCATTTGCGTATTTGCAATTACCCCTGAATATAACCAGCTAGTCTCAGAACCATATTCATAAATATGTCCATTTTTGACAGCAGGTATATTCTCCCATATCGGATCCTGCAACATTTCTGCGCCATTTCCTTTATCACTATTAATTAAGAAGATATGATCTGCATCAAGTTCAGCTAATCGCTCTAAGGAGTTCGCCGACCAATTTCCTGTGGCTGTGCTTGAAATTTCTTTGACTACACTTGGAGTTGAGAGACCAAGATCACCATATAACACAGCCCCACTAGATACATTTTCACCAACGATATAAAAACTATCATTGACAAGCCAAATCGCAGCAGCTGACTCAGAACCAACCGATTCGTGTATCAACTTCTTCGATTCCTCTGACTTAACTTCATATTCATCTAAAACCTTCTTCGCTTCTTCTTGTTTCCCAAAAATGTCCCCCATGCTAACCAACTGTTCTCTCCAATCACCATTATTTTCTTCTTCAACGACAAAAGTCGGTGCAATTTTATTGTATTGGTCATATTTAGACCCTTCAACTGCCTGCGATGATCCCATAAGAATGAGGTCAGGAGTAAGGCTAGTCACTACCTCAAATGGCAAATCTGACGGAATTGTTGGTACATCTTTTAAATACTCTTGAAGATAACTTTGTACCCCTGCACCATCATTAATGCTCCACTGTGCAATTGGCATAATACCAAGAGCAACTAAATTGTCTTCTAAATAGGAAGCCAGGATTCGTTCAGGATTTGCAGGAATCGTGACTTCATGTCCCATTGCATCTATCAATGAACGTTCTGTTGAAGCTTCCTCAATGACTGGTTCAGTTTGCTTGTCTTCTTTCTCTTTAACTTCTTTACTAGGATCGCTACACCCTACTAAACTTAGTATTAGGACTAGAAAACTGACTGTAATTATAGTGATTCTTTTATTCTTTAACATGAATTTATTCGCCTCATCTTTTCATATTTTCATATTTCCTTAGTCTTTTATGCGAGAAAGTAAATAAAGGAAGTATGGTGCGCCGATTACAGCGACAACAATACCCGCTGGAATTTCCGACGGTTGTAAGATCCAACGTCCGATTGTATCTGCTACAAGAACCAACAATCCTCCTATCAAAGCAGCAGCAGGTATTAAAATTTGATGTTTTGATCCAACAAGTTGGCGTGCCACATGTGGGCCAATTAGTCCTACAAAACCAATACCGCCACTAACTGATACACTTGCACCTGCTAGCCCGACAGCTGCGGCAAGCAAAATACGCCGCTCTTTTTCAATCGAAGCACCGAGACCCGTTGCCGTTAAATCTCCTAAATTTAGTACATTGAGTACGCGTGCTTTGGAATAAACAAACGGAATTAAAATAATGATCCAAGGTAATAGCGATAGTACAAACTTCCAATTAGACCCCCATATACTACCTGCTAGCCAAGTCGCCACAAACTGATAATTTTCTGGACTTAGTCGAAGCGTTAATATAATCATCGCTGAGCTAATACCTGCAGCAACTGCAACGCCTGTTAATAGCAGCCGCATTGGTGTAATTCCCTCATGTCGTTTATAGGCTAATGAATAAATAATGACAGCGGCTATGCCCGCACCAGTAAAAGCAAGAATCGGTAGTAAAAATACTGGAGTTGCAGTCGTTGATGGAAAAAAAGAGATGAAAAGCATGACTGCTAGCCCTGCCCCCGCGTTAATCCCTAATATGCCGGGATCAGCTAAAGCATTACGGGATATCCCTTGTAACACACAACCTGATACCGCAAGCCCCATTCCAACAAGTACAGAAATGATAATACGCGGTAAGCGAAACTCAAATAAAATTAAATGTTGTTTCTCTGTTCCTAGCCCAAACAATGTGCGGACTACTTCCAGTGGAGTCAATTTTATGTATCCTGTATTCATACTTATAATGAAGGCAACGACAATTAGCATACTTAGAATACCAATGACAAGTAGATTTCGTTTCTTAGACTTATGTTGTGCTTTTGTCATAATTGGTTTTTCTTTCACAGTTCTTTTCCTCCTTTTCTTGCAAGGTAAAGGAAGAACGGAACTCCGATTAAAGCAATCAATGCACCAATTGGTGTTTCATAAGGCGGATTAATCATTCTTGCACAAAGATCAGCCAAGACGACTAACAGTCCACCTAGAACAATTGAGCACGGAATAATCCATCGATAATCATGGCCAACTAGAAAGCGGGTTAGATGCGGCACAATTAATCCCACAAAACCAACTGCTCCTACAACGGAAACGGCGGCTCCAGCCAATATAAGTACGAAGATCATTCCAAACACTTTAATGGTCTTTGTTTTTTGACCTAGTCCAATAGAGATTTCCTCACCAAGACTTAATAATGTAATCGAACGTGACAAAATCACCGCTCCAATCATGGCCATAAAGATCCAAGGCGACATGATTTGAAGATGAATCCACTTCGTACCCGATACACCTCCTGCATACCAAAAAGCTAAATCTTGACCAATTCGGAAATATAGGGCAATCCCTTCACTTAGTGCGCCTAACAATGCACTTACGGCAGCGCCCGCAAGTACAAGACGCATCGGTGTTAACCCACCTCTTGACATGGAACCGACCCCGTACACAATACCAGCACCTAATCCTGCACCTAAAAACGAATACAAAATTAGATACATATAAGGTAGACCTGGTAAAAAAGCAAAGCACAACGCAAGCGTAAATGCAGCACCAGCATTCAGTCCTAGTAGGCCGGAATCTGCTAATGGATTCCGCGTCATGCCTTGCATTAGCGCACCTGACACTGCAAAACAAGAACCAACCATCGCTGCACCAAGAACACGTGGCATCCGAATTTCTCGAATAATTTGATGGGGTGTTAAATCTGGATTAAATCGAAACACAGCTTCCCAAACAGTCGTAAACTTAATATCAGCTGCCCCATATGAAATAGATAGTGCAATTGCAAATAGCAATGCGATTGCACCCCCAAATAATACGACGACAGCAATAATTGGTCTTGAATGTTTCTTGATTTCTCTTAATTCTGTGGTGGCGTCTACTGTAGCAGGCATACTAAATCTCCTTAACTCTTCTGACATAATTGATAGGATAGGCAAATGGGATTGGAACTAAATGGGCATGTCACAATACTCGCATCTATATTAAAAACGAGTTGTAAATTAGGACAGGTCATCACTTCTTCCGGTGTTCCCTCTTTCATGAGTACTCCATCCTTCATCGCAATCATGTAGTCAGAAAACCTGGAAGCGTGATTTAAATCATGCAGCACCATGACGATCGTTCGCCCCTCTTCCACGTTTAATCGCTGTAATAGAAGTAGAATATCCAATTGATGCGCCAAATCTAGATAGGTAGTGGGTTCATCTAGAATGAGGATTTCCGTATCCTGGGCAAGTGCCATTGCAATCCATACCCGTTGTCTTTGACCCCCAGATAAAGCTTCAATAGGACGATCTTTAAACTCATTTAATCCAGTCACATCAATCGCCCAATAAATATATTCATAATCCTCCTTTTTTAAAGAACCGAAACCCTTTTGATGAGGAAAACGCCCATAAGAAACGAGCTCAAATACAGTTAATCCGCTTGGCGCTTCCGTCGATTGTGGTAGGATAGCCATCTTTTTGGCAACTTCCTTAGTCTCCAACTGATGAATCGCTTTTCCATCAAGGTAAACAGCACCTTTTTTTATTTTTAATATACGAGAAATTGCTTTCAGTAAAGTTGATTTCCCACAACCATTTGGTCCAATAATTGTTGTTATTTTATTCTCAACGATAGATACACTTAAATCCTCAATTATCAGTTCGTTTGAATAGCCAATGTCTACTTGTTCTACTTTTAAAGCTTCCATACTATTACGCCCTCTCTTAATCTCAAATTAATAAATAGAGTAAAATTTCATTGTAAATTTGTTATAGATAGGATTGAATGGATTCATTCTAAATGATAATGATAATCAGTATCACTCGATTCATTCTAGATGTAACATTTAATATTGTCAATAGAATCCAAAAATTAAAATTTCCAATAATAGAAAGTTCGTCGAATGAACAATAGAAGAAGCATCTAATAAAATGAATTCTTGCACCGGTATTCCATATTTCACAAAAAGCTTGTGATTGCTCATGAAAAACGTCATGTCTGTTGATTAACTAAACATAACCAGTACATAACTTGGGCATCCCCTTGCCGCTACTTGTATTGTTGCGCTTTTGGATTGAATGACTTCTAGTACGATTACCGAGATGACTTGGTGTGAAGGGATGATTGTCCTTTATCCGTCGCGCTCCAAATGCATTAGTACACAGAGTGTTGAAGTTTTTTGGGACGAAAGAATAGCTGGCTTCTTACCCCGAGAAAAGCCGCCAAAGATGCAATTTGGGCGGCTGATGCTTTCTCTATGGTATTTTCTTATTTATTTTAAAGATGTGTTACTTTTTAATAGGCAATACAAGATTAGATGCATACTCTTTACGAAAAATAAGTAAGGAACGCATTGTTCTCACCAGTTTTTTATGCAAATAAATGGTTAATAAACAGTTGTGTTATTTTGTATACGCAAAAATCCCTTCCAGGGTCTACTAACGTACTAGCCCCTGAAAGGAATTTACTTTGGATGAATACACAATTCTAGCCTGTTCTATTAAGTCGCTTTCACCGCGGCCATTTTATGTGGTTGTAGAATGATCGTATCGTAGATGCAGTTATCCCGTTTGATCGATTTGACCTGCCATTCCTTTAATAAGCTTATCTCCAGAGGATAATTAAATACAGACTTCAATCCATTGCCATATCGTACAATTATTTTGCAGTTTGGAGGAACTTTTGACTTTAATTCCTCCAAAAGCTCCTTCTTCTCTGCAACTAGAGAAGCAATGAATACATGGGTGGTAGCTGCCAAAAATTCGGGATGCCTCAAGTGACTATCAGAATAATGAAGGATTTTTTGCAAGCCAAGAAACTGCGCTAATTTTTCCCCATGGTAGATGGCTTCATGGTCAATATCCGTGCAAACTACCTCCGCACAAGTTTCCTTAGCAATAATAAAAGCAGATAAAGGAAATGCCCCAGCCCCTATAAATAAAACTTTAGAAGTTCCGTCAATTTGAGCATAATGTCTTTCTTCGTTCACTGATGCAGATAAAAGCGAGAGATACAGATCCATATCCCATTCTTCAGTATATACGCGAAGCGCTCTCATTTTTTCTACCATACATAATGCCTCATCCGATGTCGCTCTTAACCTCTTTGTACATTGTATAACATCTTCTCGGTCCCCCCATTGTCTCCAAAGCTTTTCGTTCTCCTCACTAACTATAAATTCGCAAAGATAATCTAGTTTTGTGCCTAGGAGTTCCAATCCTTCTGGAGCATTAAGGGCCGTTATCATCAACTGCTTAAGCTCATCCTCAAGTGAGTTCAATACATTCAGTAAATCCTTAAAGTCTACGATTCGCAATCCCTCCATCATCTCCATTTTCATTTCCACAACGAGCCTAGAATTATATGATGAAGGATGGGGATCTATGTATGATTGCTTTTTCATATATTTACTGAACTATTAACCAAAAGTAACCAGCAAATAAGTTGTTCAAAAACTTTTATTGTAACCATTTCATAAAATAAAATGGCCAATCAATAGGACTGGATGGAATCTATAAGAATGGCTATACACCCATAAAAAAAGGAACCTATCCGCTTTTACGAATAGGTTTTTAAGTGTCTTCTTTTATTTCTTCACTTGTGAAATCGTCAGTCCATCCCCGATTGGAATAAGAAGCGATTCCAATTGAGCATGACTAGCTACCTTTTCATTGAACGTTTTCATTATTTCCGTATAACGTTTAGGTTTTGCCTCCTGGTCTACTACACTACCACCAGCAAGTACGTTATCCGTCACGATTATAGCACCCGCCTCCGCAAGCTGAATGCAATAGTCCAAGTAATTTTTATAGTTTTCTTTATCCGCATCTATAAAGAAAAAATCGAATCGCTTCCCCTCTTCAACTAGTTGTTCAAGACTTTGTAAAGCTGGCCCCGTCATATAGGATACTTGATCGCCAAAGCCGGCTTTCGCTAGATTACTGGATGCTAAATTTGCGTATCTCTCCTCTAATTCAAGGGACGTCAATTTCCCTTCACTACCGAACCCTCTAGCAAGACAAACCCCGCTATAGCCCCCAAGCGCACCTATTTCAAGCACATTTTTAGCCCCTGAAATGGCTGTCAGCATCGTAAGCAGCTTGCCAGAAGAAGGAGAAACCGATATGGCTGGCATACCGTTTTCTTCGATCGACGCAATCACTTCCTCCAACAGAGCATCTTGCTTCGTAAACACTGCATCAATATAACCGTTAATTTTTTTCATCTAGTTCAATCCCTTCCTCATTAGCATCTACAGACGGCTTGCACTCGCCCTGCTCATCCGCATTGATATCAAACAGTTGAATAAATTCACTAATGACCATATCAATCGCTTTTAATTCACCGACTAAAATTGGCTGTATTGATAGAAATTCGGGTTGATCTAACTGTTGCTTAATGGTTGAACGCTTCAGATGCATACGCTCTAAAAAAGCAAGGGCCCTTCCTCGACGAAAAGTTTTTGGTCCTCGCTGATGTGAACCCTCTTCCCTACCGTGGCGTATACCGCGATGATGTCCTTCTTTCTTGTTATGTTCCTCTCTCATTAATAATCACCTCTCATTGTATACATTTGTATACAGCTTGTTATATTTTTCATTGTATACGAACGTATACAACGCGTCAATGCAATTCAAATAAATCAGATTAACAGGGTTTTAATCTGGCATGTCGTTAAACTAAGCTGCCCATTGATGAATCCTCTATAAGTCACATATTTAATACGTGAACCTTGATTTTTTTGAAAGCAATTCGTTGATTAGATTTACTCGATCCACTGCCGACCTTACGAATCGATTTAGTTTTGTAACTACCAACATATCTCCTTTTTTCAGCAATGAAAGTAACTCTACAAATCGGGTCAATTTACCCTATTTCCAATGAATTTCTCAAAACAGATTTTGCCATAACCTTTAGTTTCCAATATCTGCAGCTGTTACTATACATCTTGTAACGCTATACTGACGCGACCATAACCATATTTCATTTGTATTTGCCCCTTTTTTGCGATCAACTTGCGACACCTAGTCATGACACCACTTAATGTCTTGATATTTCTGCATCCTGAAATAGGTGGTAATAATTTAAGAGTTGTGGCATAGATTCTTCTTCAACTAACGCCGCAGGATAGTTGAAGAAGAATGTATCTATCAATATTCTTATGATATAGTAGTAAATATAAATATAATGTAAAGGGTGGTAGTTAATGGAACCTACAATCTTGATTGGGTTATTTTTTATTACAATATGTATTTTTGCAGTGGGTCTGTTAACTTTTCTATTACCTAAGAAAGTTAGGAAGTTTGTTTGGGTTATATTGGGCATCATTTTAATTTGTAGTTATATCTATCAAGGGACAATTAGACCTTTGATTATAGAGCAACAAACTGGTAAAGCCATAGAAGTATTAGAAGGTCATTTAGAAGAAAAATATTCAATGGATTCATGGGGAATTACAGATACAGACGACTTTAATATAAAACCTGTTATAAATCTTCATGTAATTTTCGATAGTGAGCCAAAAGTAGTTTATGAATATACAGTTGAAGATACAGTGGTAAGTCAAGTACGTATGTGGACTATATCAGGCAAATCGGTAGAAGAAAGTGGAATTGAACCACAACATGAAGAATAATTGATAAGAGTATGTGGATGATTGTACCTCAACTAACGGGAAGCTTTAATTCAAGAATAGGACTGTCAATAGACAGTCTTTTTTTGTTTTTAAGTGTCGAAACTTTTTAAGACATGACACTTGAATAATTCCCTCCAAGAGGCAAAGTAGTTTATCATTCCGAAAATACTGGAACTAGTACCTTTTATCGGAATATTTTTGAAGCAGATGAGAATGTATCGTCTCGCTGAAGTTTAGATCCTTGGCAATCGAGGGCTTGGATAACATTTAAAGATTTCGATTATGTGCCAGCAGGACTATATAAATTTTCCGTCACTACAACTAATGGTCAAACTGGAGAATTTGACTTCTCAATTGGAGTCCTAAACTAAAATTAGTAATACAAACCCTATCATTTCGTTCACTGGACGAGCTTTTATTGGCAATACGTAACATGAGTAAATAATAATGCCTTTATTTTATCATCTAGGTTAAAATAGCCGTTTCCTAGCTCTTAGGATACGGCTGTTTTATTTATTCATCTCTTTTTGTAACTTTACAAATAGAAGCCATCACGTCTTTAAATATTAAATAAGTAGTTATGAAATTGATTCAGTAAAAAGAATATTTAAATCAACATCTATATGATGAATTTAGTAAACCAAGCTACATACCAGGCACCTGGAATAAACAATGCTTGTGCAAGGATTGTCCCTAGTAATCTTGAGGTAATCATCATTAATGACATCTTCTTTAGTGTAAGATAGCTTCCTCTTTGATTTACAACATCATCGGCAAGTACGGAGATTTTTGGATCAATGAATATAACAAGTAGAATCGTGGCTACACCATTTATTAGACCTGAGGCCATAATAGCAGTTGAAGCTCTATCTGGAGCTAATAAAGCCGCATATAAGGCTGATAATACTCCAATTGTATATATTGCAGTTATCACCATATTTACGAACAATAATTTTATCGGAATATCTTTAATATTAATATCCTTCAAATAAGAAATCCTAGGCAAACTAAAATGCTTTACTCCTCGCCTTATGTATTCAAAAGTAATCCCTTTTTTAATCAAAGCAGGAACAGACCCTTTTTCTTCGGATAAATGAATTATAGCTCTTGAAAATAAGGCTATAAATGTGGGTAGTAAAATGATGCCAAATAAGGTACCTAAAGTTGATGCACCAATAAGAACCCTAAATTGATCTTCTACAAATTCTAAATTGTTCTCTTTCCGTGCAGTATCTATTAGGCTTCCCGTAAAGGGCTGTTGCATCATATTAGCTAACCTTGAAACAATGACCATTATATTAAACAGAGACAAAGCTGAAGCAATAAGTCTTACCCTTGCTCCCGACAATCTCACGGCATAAGCAAGTGTCTCGACTGAATGAATAATAAATAAAAAAAGGAATATAAACAATAATTTTTCCGTTAAAAAGTCCATACTGAATACCTTCTTCACTTGTAGTTAATATCCTAATATTACCACAATCCAAACTTATCTGACTTTATTAGCCATTGTTTGTTGAAGAAGATTATCTATTTATTTTGAAGAGAAATAATTTCAAAGTCTCTCCTTTTAAGTCTTCTTCCATTTTCTCATCATCATCATCTTAATCCTCTTCAAATGGAAAGCCACAAGGTAACCATTCTATTTTAAAAATAGCCGTCATTTTTACATAAATAAAAGTAATCTAACCTAAATGAATCACAGTTTTCGGACGGGAACTTGGATTTCAAAGGTAATCTCATTCGGTTTATCCGTAATCGTGATATCCGAATGCATGATTTGCAATGCATCGCCAGTGATCTGATAATTATTTGCGTCAAGATGATGAAGTATTTCCCTTAAACTTTCGCTACGGCTTGTTAACAATTCACCGTTGTATCGGATACACGCGAATAATCCCCCGGGAATTGTCTTTTGATATGTATTTGGAATATCCTCCTTATTCTTTGCTACAATAAAAATAGTGGAAGGTTCTTCAAAGCGTTCCAATTTAAGATTCATTTCTTCGATTATGATGCCAAGTCTATTGCTAGCAAGAATCGGTGTCTTCTCCGAAAGCATATTCTCTAAATTCAAGACACCATAGCAAAGTTCAAAGTTAGTATTGATTTTCTCATTTAAGGTTAGTAATTGTCTGCTTTTCATCTTACGGAATACAACTTTTTGAAGATCACTTTCTTTTTCTACTTGTTCCAAATAGATGATTTTTCCCCT
The DNA here is from genome assembly GCF_008369195.1 of Sporosarcina sp. ANT_H38. Lineage (GTDB taxonomy): Bacteria > Bacillota > Bacilli > Bacillales_A > Planococcaceae > Sporosarcina. The sequence continues at coordinate 1,867,482 of NZ_VOBC01000001.1, forward strand.
GATACTTTCCTCCAGCTCATTCAATTCCTTCAATTTTAAAACAAGTTCGTTATGTTTGTTTTTCAAAATATCCAATGACTTACTGAAATTACGTTCATTGAAATACTCTTTTATCTCATCCGTAGTCATCTGAAGTTGCCGTAGTTCTTTAATGGTACCAAGAATTTCATACTGAAAAATGGAGTAGTATCGATACCCTGATTGTGGATCGACAAATTGAGGCTTGAACAAGTCAATCCGATCATAGTGGCGTAATGCCTCCGTGGTAACCCCTCGTAGTTTTGCCATTTCACCAATGGTTAATTTTTCTTTCAATCAGCTTACCTCCTAAAAATCATGTATGGCTACTATATTCCTAGTAAAAATCAAAAAAACTTACCACCTCCAGATATTTTATAGTTTTCTGAGTTTATCATACACTCAGAAAACTATAAAAAGGAAGCGATAAGTTATATTCTCAATTATTTTCCTACTTACTTCAATTTACCCCTGGAGTAAATCAGATACACTTTATTTCAACTCAACAGCCATCCTATTTTCCGTACTTTTTTCAATTAATGCTAACTTACTATTCTCTTTCTCTTTCAAAACATAGCTGAGCAAGTCCAGCAAGATGCGAGCCGCTACTTGCCCCGTTATGCCGGTAGGATCATAGGGAGGCGCCACTTCAACTAAGTCGAAACCAATTACTTCTCCCCTTTTCGCAATTCCTTCCAATAATTCATTCACTTCATCGTAAAGGAGACCGCCTGGGGAAGGTGTGCCCGTTCCAGGCGCGATTGACGGATCCATGCCATCGATATCAATGGTAACATAATATTTTTCTCCTGTTGGTAGCTGTGCTAGCACTTCTTCAATCCCCATTTTCCGCATTTGACGTGGAGATAAAATCACACTACCATAGTCTCTTGCAGCATCAACATCCTCTTTTTTACTACTGCTAATGCCACGGATGCCAAATTGGAATATTTTCTGAACATGATCCAGCTCCGATAAACGGCGGATACAGTTCCCATGGGCATATCGCATTCCGGAGCGGTGATCCGCCCAATCCAAGTGCGCATCAATTTGAATGATATGAAATGGACCCAATTCTTCCAATCCTTTTCCTACTGCCGCCGTGATAGAATGATCTCCCCCTAGCACTACTGGCATAGCACCTTTTGAGACAATTTTACGTATGGCTTGTTCAGTGTTGTCGTGGCATTGCATAAGATCACCATGCACCATATCGACATCGCCGCAATCCACCACGTTCCAATCTGGACCAAGATACGTAATATCATTTTCGATGTCATACGCCCCCTCTAATCCAAAGCTATATAGCGTCGATCCCTCTCGGATTCCCCTAGGTCCCATTCTAGCACCCGATTTCCACTGGGTACCCATATCATTTGGCACCCCAATGATCGCTACATCGGCATCAAGCTGGTCCAAATCTGGGCAAATCGGATACTTTCCAAACGTACATATTCCAGTGAACGGTAAATTCAAAACTTGTTTCTCATTGGGATTCACCATCATTATTACTCCTTTGCTATTCTAGATTCTCACGTCTATGTACATGGAATTCTCCATTGTGTCGTGAGGTTTTTAAATTGACGGTTGCAGTTTATTTTCATACGTATTTTGAAATAGTTTCAAGTAATCATCTTTTGATAATTTACGAGAATTTGTAATTGTACACAAATGATTGAATGCCCCTTCAGCCAAAAATTCAAAATCCTCAGGGTTAACATTAGCTAAATCCCGGAACTTCGGAATGCCAATCTTACTTGCAAGTTCATGTAGCAATACAACACCTTCTTGGGCAATCTCCTCCAAAGTCTTTCCTTCGGCAATCGCTCCAAGTTTTACTGCCACAGTCGCATGTTTTTCCAGATTGGAAGGAATATTATACTCAAATACATGTGGGAGGAAGATGGAGTTCGCAACTCCATGTGGTGTATCATACAACCCTCCAAGCGGTTCGGCCATTGCATGCACTGCACCAAGATCAGCGTTATTAAACGCCATACCTGCGATCATACTTCCCACAAGCATGTTTTGTCTTGCTTCTATATCCTTCCCGTTTTCCACAGCTAGTGGAAGATGTTTGGCGATCAATTCAATGGCATATAAACTTAGGGCATCTGAAATGGGTTCAGCAACATTAGCAGTATACGCTTCTATGGCATGCGTAAGTGCATCCATCCCGGTAGCAGCCGTAATCGACTTAGGCAAAGTTAACGTCAATTCAGGATCCACAATCGCTAGTTTTGGAGCAAGTTTAATATCAAGTATAGCCTCTTTCTTCTTTGTAACTGTATCTGTAATCACAGAACCCGAAGTCACTTCACTACCTGTCCCCGAAGTGGTTGGGATACAAATAAGTGGTGTAATTTCCCGTTCAAGCTTATCAAAATCATAGTAATCTTTAAGCTCTCCATCATGTGTGAAGAGTACTCCAATCGCTTTGGCCGTATCCATGGAACTTCCGCCACCAAGGCCTATCAACAGATCAATCTGTTCATCTTTGAATTTTTCGTAGGCCTTTACGCAATCTACGTCTTTCGGGTTCGGCGTTATTTCATCATAAACTAGATAGGAAACCCCTTCTTGTTCCAAAGAATCGGTTATCCTTTCCAAAATCCCCGTTTGGGCAAGTCCTTTATCGGTAATAATGAGTACTTTCTCACCCCCAAGCTCTTTCGCTCTTTTCCCTACATTGTTAACAGTCCCATTTCCAAATTCAATAGAAGTCGGTACATTAAAATTAAATTCCCATCTCATAACTCATTTCTCCTTTCCATTTTTAAATGCTCTTATCTTTCCTATCATTGACTTTGTACGATTTGTCCTCTTTCAAACCAGTTCGTTGGAACGACGTCTAAGTTAATATTGATTTGCTTCACTTCCGAAAATTCATCCAAACCGAAAGTACCCAATCCGCGGCCAAGTCCACTTTGCTTATAGCCTCCCCACGGAGCTTCAGCATAAGCAAGATTGAAGGCATTAATCGATGTAATACCTGCTCTTATTTTTTTAATAACCCGTAAAGCTTTAGCATCATCTTGGGAGAACACACCAGCTGCTAGACCATACGGCGTATCGTTTGCAAGCTTGATTGCCTCTGCTTCATCTTTGAACTTTTGAATAACGAGTACAGGTCCGAAGATCTCTTCTCTCACGATTTTCATGTCAGGCGTCGTGTTAATAAATATTGTCGGCTCGACAAAATACCCCTGTTCAAGCCCACCGCTTGTAATCCGTTTACCGCCACAAACCAATTCAGCCCCTTCATCGATACCGGCTTGGATATAATTAAGTACTGTATTCATGTGTCCTTCACTAACAAGGGCACCCATATCTGTCGCTGGATCATCACCACGACCCACCCGTATATTTTTCGTTTTACGAATTAGGCTGTCAACGAACTTGTCATGAATGCTTTCTTCAAGTAGCAATCGGGATCCTGCGTTACAGACTTGCCCAGCATTTACAAAAATGCCATAAAGTGCATAGTCAACTGCTGTTTCAAAGTCTGCATCAGCAAAGATGATATTCGGTGACTTACCCCCTAATTCAAGTGCCGTTTTCTTAATATTTCCTGATGCTGCTTTCATGATGGATCTACCTGTCTCTGTGCTACCAGTGAATGAAATCATATCGACTTTATCGCTCTCAGCCAATTCATTTCCGACCGACGAACCTCCACCTGTCACCAAATTCACAACGCCGGCTGGAATTCCTACTTCTTCAAGGATTTCGAATAACTTGACCGTGGTGATTGGCGTCAGCTCCGATGGCTTGAAAACAATCGTATTTCCTGCTGCGAGTGCAGGCGCAATTTTCCACGCACCTGTCAATAACGGGAAGTTCCAAGGGGCAATCATGCCGCATACGCCTACTGGTTCACGGACAATCAGTCCCTGTACCGGATCGGAAACTGAATACGTTTGATCGTTTGGTTTTGTGACTAGGTCGCCATAGTATCGAAAACAATCGACAGCATCTGCAACATCAAATTCCGCTTCTCGTAGAGGTTTACCGACATTCGACATTTCAAGTGCACTCAGCTCTGCTGCATTTTCCTCAAGTTTGTCTGCAATTTTAAACAAATAAGATGCTTTTTCTGAAGCCGGCAAATCTGACCAAATACCGGAATCAAATGCATTACGTGCTGCATCAATAGCATTCCGCGTTTCCTCCACACTTGCTCTTGTCGCTTCTGCAATCACTTCTTTATCTGCCGGATTGATAATCTGGCGCGTTTCCTGATCTGCAGCATATAGCCATTCACCATTAATGAACATTTTCAACTTTAGCAATTTAGTAACCCCCTAATTTATAATGAGTGATAGAAGTTGCCTAACCTAACTTCTGATATTTCTATTCCAGGTAACGGGTTTAATACATTATTTTTTAATTCATATTCTCATCCTATGATTTTCAATGTTTCTATCTCATATTTTTCGAACAAACTGTGTTCATTTTCGAAATTCTACCTTTTCGAATAGCATCACCCCTTTCAATGCCCTATCCTAACTCCATCTGAGATGCGCATTAACTCTTAATGAAAACCCTTACATTTTAGCGTATCTTTTCCATATAGACTTTCTCAGGAACCGTTTCTTTCTCTGAATCCATCTCTACTTCTGGAACCATTTCTTCCTCAGGAATAATCTCCTTATCAAAACTGAACTCTGGCAATTGCTGTTTGAAAAACTTTGTCATATAGAGTAAATACACAAAGCCACATGCTACCCAGATGCCACCAAGAATCATTGCGTCTAGCTCCAAGTGCGACCATAGCCAAAGCGTGAATCCTGCTCCAAGTAGAGGCATAAACAGATACCGCATGTATTCATTGAATGAAGAGCGCTTACGATTTCGAATGAAATAATGAGCGATCACAGACAAATTAACTGACGTGAACGCAATAAGCGCTCCAAAATTAATAAACTTAATGACTTGATCGAGTGTCAGCACGATACCAAGCAACGAAATGATCCCGATTACAATAATCCCCGTTGACGGTGTTTTAAAACGGGAATGGATATGACCAAATACTTTTTTAGGCAATACAGAATCTCGTCCCATTGCATACAACACACGCGATGCGCTTGTAGTCGAAGCCACACCTGAAGAGAAATTCCCTAAAATTACCGCGGTTACAAATAGGGATTGAAATAAATTACCTCCTACCAAGAAGACAACTTCCATCGCTGCAGAATCTGTGTTTTCAAACAAAAAGCCCGGGTGTACCAATTGTGCCAAATAGGCTGATCCTATATAAAGAACACCAATCGTCACGAGCATGATGATAATGGCTCTTGGTATCGTTTTTTCAGGATTGATTGTTTCTTCCGAAAGCGTCGTTAGGGAGTCAAAGCCAAGAAAACTGAAACAAAGAATGGACGCTCCTGCCAAAATCACAGGCAATTCGATGTCGTTATTGAACAAAGGTTGAATAGAGAAAAGAGTACCTGCTCCAACACCAGCCATTAAACTTTTTGCAGTCAAAATCCAGAAAACACCAACAAAAATTACTTGTGCAATAACAAATATCTTTCCAGCGAATGCAGAGAACTTAACACCTAAGATGCTAGGTATGGCGATTGTTGCAGTTAATATGATTATCCATAGGGCATGAGGGATTTCAGGAAACACTGCGTGTAAAAATACAGTCGACATTAAGCAAGTAACCATCGGTGTCAACATATAATCCAACATTATTGTCCAACCGACAAGAAACCCTATTTGCGGATTAATAGACTTCTGTGTGAATGTATAAGCCGAACCAGCGATTGGAAATGCTTTTGCCATCTTTCCATAACTAAATGCGGTGAACAGGATTGCAAGAAAGGCGACGACGTATGCCCCCATGATGACCCCTTGCGAAGTAACAGTAGCGATTCCATACGTATTGAAGAATACCATCGGGTTATTCCATGCAATCCCTAAAAATACTACCTGAGACAAAGTCAGCGTTCGAATTAACGTTTGCCGTTCCATAAAAGTCCCCCACTCATTTTTTAATTCATCATTCAAACTATTCAAACTTTCGTTATTACTGACTATAAAGCTTTTTGTTACACAAAGGTCAACAGCTATTTTACAATTATCAAAAAAAGAAGATATATGCCTATTTTGACTTGAATGGAGTGTGATTTCCCCTAAATGTAGAAAGTAATATCCCTGTAATGAAGAATCGGTTACGAGTAAACACGAAGCAACAACATTTATGAAAGTCTATGTAGAAATTCAAATTCCCGGCTATCTATCGGCCTCCCCTTCACTCCTACAATAATAAAAATAGTAGTGCAAACCATTGTCCTGGTCTGCACTACTAAGTCTGTTTCAGTAAAAAACTAAATTTCCAATCACTAGTGTTGCATAAAAACGTATATCTGTGGATTTTCATATTTTAAGGTTATTGCATTTGATTTTACAACTAGCCGAATAATAGTAAATCAAAAATTCCATTCTGTAACCTAACGAATTATTGTCAATTATTTTGTTAAAATGAACACCATTTTATTGTGAATTCTTTTTATCTTTGTTATGATATTTAGACGCCTAATTTTAGTGAGTGATGATAAATATGATACAACTTATGTCTACACCAAACTATATATTTTTTGACCCAAAACCCTTGACTGCTACCAGTCAAGGGTTTTTGTTGCCTAAAGGAAAGAATTGTCCTTTAGGCAATTAACAAAAAAATAAAGTTTAAAACAAGGCCGTTGCAAATCTAATGTTGGATAAATAGATGGGAGTGAAAGTGTTGGAAAATCAAAAATATAATGATCTTAAATTAGGAGAACGTGGAGCAATCCTTAGTATTATTGCTTATATATTCCTATCCATCATTAAATTAGTTGTTGGATATTTGAGTGACTCTGCGGCATTAAAAGCAGATGGCTTAAACAATACAACTGATATCATTGCATCCATAGCTGTTCTGGTAGGATTGAGACTTTCACAAAAGCCACCTGACAAAGACCATGGCTACGGTCATTGGAAGAGTGAAACAATTGCCTCAATGGTCGCTTCATTCATTATGCTGGCAGTTGGGATTCAAGTTTTAACTGAAGCATTTACCTCAGGGTTTCAAGGAGGTAAGGAATCCCCTCATATTGGCGCTGCTTATGTAGGTATATTTTCTTCATTAGTTATGTATTTTGTCTACCGCTACAACAAAAAATTAGCTGAAAAAATTAATAGCAAAGCAGTTATGGCCGCTGCAAAAGATAATATTTCAGATGCTTGGGTAAGTATAGGAACAGCTATAGGTATATTTGGTTCACAATTAAATATGCCATGGTTGGATACACTAACTGCCATAATCGTTGGCCTATTGATATGTAAAACAGCTTGGGATATCTTCAAACAAGCCTCACACGAACTTTCAGATGGATTTGATGTAGATAAAATTAAACTATATGAGGCAATCATCAGAAAAGTGGCTGGCGTAATCGATATTAAAAAAATTAAAGGACGGAACTACGGGAATAATGAAGTAATAGATGTTGTAATTTTAGTTGATGCATCGTTAGATATTAAAGATGCCCATGATATAGCAAGCCTTGTTGAAAAAGTTTTGATAAATAACCATGGTGTTTACGATGTACATGTACATGTGGAGCCTGAATAAATTATAAATGATAACAAATAAGTAACGATTCCCATGAATGAGGTATCAGGTTTATGATCACCAACAATCGCGCCCTATTCTTGAATATTGAAAAGGTATTTTTCATTGGATGGAAACTTTGATTTACCCGTTTTCTGTACTTACAAAGTAAAAAGTCCCGAATAATTTCTCCGGTGTTGATATTTTCAACTCATATACTTTCATGTCAGGCATATTACTACGCCAACACGGTATTTATGCTTGGAGCATTAATTAATAATGGGTGGGAGCAATAACTTGTTTATTGGTCCCCACTCCACTTTTATTGCCCAGTTCGCTGTGAATAACTAACTATCGAGTTAAGCCTGAAAATCCAATCTGTTTACTAGTTAACTTCTTTACCCATTCACTATCATTCCAACTATTAGGGTTGTCAATCGTTAGATTTTCTCCACGCACCATGCAATCATAACTATCTTTTGCACCACTATACCAATCAACAATGACTAACTTGCCGTTTACATTACGTACAAGAAATTCAGTACCTTCACCATAACTACCTACAGACTTAATAATTTCCACTGGTAAGTGTAAATAGAGAAAACCTCCATCCACATCATCCGTATACTCTACTTCCCAAGAGCCAATCTCAATATTTTGCACCTTATCATTAAAATTTCCATACAAATTATACTGAGATTGAATTTTCTTTTGCGTATACTGCTTAAGGTTATCGTTATCGATAAATGTATCTAATTCAATATCGGAACCGTTCCAGACCGCTTTATAATAGTCAGTCAGCGCTCTCATACACATTTCATAAGCCGTTTCAGAATCCTGAATAGATAGTTCCCCTTCATTCTTAGCTTCATATTCAGGAGAATCCTGTACTACATTACGTTCCGTGCTGGGCTTAATTTCTGTGTTTATAACACTATCTGCGCTGCTTTCTTCCGAGACTTCAGGCATATTTTTTTCGTTATTACCAATTATTTTATCTTGAGTACATCCAACTAAAACAAGCCCCATTACGATAAAAAACATAAGTAATCTTGTCATAACATCTCCTCTTTCGTATAGAAGTTATTCATTAACAAGGGCTACAATTCCTTCTGCAACTATCCCGCTATCATTAATTCTATATGTCTTACTCAACAATTTTTTTTACACTCCCATACTATGTCAATCCTTTACCTCAATAAGCTATCCCCTATAATTTATTCCGTTCTTGCGCTCGATTTTTTTATGCTTCACCTCAGGAGTTATATCCAAAAGAAACTGCAATTACTAATGCAGATATTGATAATACGATCATAACCGCACAAATAATAGTTATTATTACAATTAAGCTCTTTGGCGTCTCAAAACGCGTTTTCCAAATAGCTACTAGTAAAATCAAGCTCACAAATATAATAATCACAAAAATGGAAAGAAGCGCATAACGCTCTTTAATCATAACCCATAAATCCATTACATCTGCTCCTCCCCGATAAACTTTAAATGACTATATTTGTCTACTTGTATTTTACAGTAATTACCGATCTTTATTTCAAAACTACACCTACATAACATCTATGCAATTAACGATAGTTTTAATGACAAATGGTAAGTGTTTGTTATAGGATAATGATGACGAATGTAATGGGCAAAGTAGTAGAGCGAAAACTCCAAAAAGAAGGAAGTGCTAAACGATGAATTTAGAAATGGTTATGCAGGAGCTTGAAGCCCTTGGCAAGGAACGAACTAAAAAAATATACGCATCTAATGGTGCACATGAGCCGCTTTTTGGCGTGGCTACAGGTGCTATGAAACCAATTGTTAAAAAAATAAAAATAAATCAGCCTTTAGCTGAAGAACTTTATGCTACAGGAAACTATGATGCAATGTACTTTGCAGGCATTATTGCAGACCCAAAAGCCATGTCGGAGTCGGATTATGATCGTTGGATGGATGAGGCGTATTTTTATATGCTATCTGATTATGTAGTGGCCGTAACTTTATCAGAGTCAGATATTGCACAAGAAGTTGCTGATAAATGGATCGCAAGCGATGAAGAGCTAAGAATGTCAGCGGGCTGGAGTTGCTATTGTTGGCTTTTAGGGAATCGACGAGACGTTGAATTTTCGGATCGCAAGATTTCCAATATGCTTGACATCGTGAAAAATACGATTCACGATGCGCCAGAACGAACGAAATCCGCTATGAATAATTTTCTATACACCGTGGGGGTTTCCTATCTGCCGCTTCATGAAAAAGCGATTGAGACCGCAACGGCAGTAGGTACTGTTGAAATCAAACGGGACAAGAAAAAAACCAGTATCCTAAACGCTTACGAAAACATTCAAAAAGAAGTCGATAAAGGAAAGATTGGTTTTAAACGCAAGCATGTAAGATGTTGAAAATTATCCATTCACAACGAACGATTGTTAATTATCAAGGGCGTTAATCCAAGAAGGATTGACGTTCCTTAGTCGGACAAGGATTTGATTGTCCCGTTTGATATTTGTTAAACGAATGGTAGTTCTTTTCCCTCTACCAATGCTTTCAAATTTGCTAATGACTCATCATAACCACCCGAATTTATAGTAACTCTTGTATAATCTCCATCTTCATCCTCAACTAAAATAAATGATAGAAGCAATTGTTGGGAGTCTAAGTAAAGAGCAAACTCTTGATAAGTAATCACCTTTTCAATTGTTAACGACATCTGATGCTCCTCCGTCAGATTATTATAAGCACTGGGCATTAACGTAAACGTCACTTTCTCTCCAGTTTTTAAATGAGGGATTTTCCAAGGTGATCCTGGTGCATACCATTGTAAGAGCTTATTCTCATTTGTTATAGCATCCCAAACTGTTTCTTTATCACCATTTATCAAAACAGAACTTCTATCTGGAGTATTATTATCCATAACCATTCCTCCTGAAATTTATTTATATAGAGGTCTTCAACTATAGGGAACTATTGTTGAAAATCATACTCTTTATTCTAAAGCTACATTTTACAACTTTAGAATAAGGTTTAATTAAAAAGACGCTGTAACCAGTTATTATATTATATAAGAAACCCACACATTTTGAAAAAAGATAGTTCAAAATGTGTGGGTTTTATTGTGGATTAGATTGTTTTTGCAAAAGTCTACTTAAAATTAATGACCCGCTTGCAAATCCAGGTTTTTATTTGCGCCAAAAAGTTGAGCAGTCTGCCTTATCTGAAATATTAAACGCAATCATTTTTTCAAGTAATGAGAAATCAACCGGACGATCCCATGAGATACGCACCAACTGCTTAGTGTGATCATAGCCAGCCTGCACAATTTCATCACTAAAATGAGTAATCCCTACACTTTCAGGGGCAACAGCCAAATGTTTTTTAGCGATGCTAAAGCCGATAATATACGTGCCATGATCGGTAAACATAGGCTGGTTCCACGCGATTTTTGGCTCTAAATTTGGAAACTCTCTAGCAACCCAAGCTAAAATCTCTTCTGTTCGGTTTCGATATTGTGGATCATCAATTTGCGCTAGATATTCTGTAAAAACGCCCATGTCGTTCTCTCCTCGTATAAAAAAATATATTTGAACGATGTAATTTTTCATGCTGATGCGCTGTGATGTCAATCACTCAATATTTAACTGTTTTATTCATTGTAATGCAATTCCACCGTTACCGATTAGCCAAATTACATGACTTATCCACATCACCCCCTCTATCAAGGGCCGTATAATCGCGCATCAAAAACCAGCCTTCTATAAGGAAAACTGATTATTTGTCTGCATTATTCTTTTATCGCATTCAATACTTCTAACGTTTCCAAAACACTGTCTAGGAAATCTGCAATGTCCCCCATATGTTCCTCATTAATTTTAGAATTGAATTTCACTTCAATCATGTCCTGGTAAGAGGGAGCACCTTGTTCAAACACGAAGCTCACTGTTTGCGTTAACTGGATATCATTTTCCCAAATCGTGTATAGTGCTTGCTCAATCTGTTTGCACTGAGTCGCTACATTTTGAATATGCTTTGTAAATTTGACAAACAACAAGCAACCCAGCCTCTGATCAGGCACCTCCAATATCTCACCTGCTAAATCCTTTAAGGATGCCTCTAATACAATCTCTGCTGTAACAGTTGGTCGATCGACTAGCGTAAATTGAATAGCAAAATACCTAGCCATAATGGCAAAATCCATTCGATCAACTCGGTTAATTATCGTTATTTTACGATCTAAATTATCTAAATCATAGACTTGATTTTCAAACGTTACTTTTAAATTATCAAAAATTGTTGGATCATACAACTTAACTCCTCCAAATAACAACCGGTTTTAGTAGTGCTTTATTTCCCGCAACATTTCTTATGTTTTTTCCCACTGCCACAAGGGCAAGGTTCGTTTCGACCGGTTTTACCACCATCGATTACGTTAAATGGCGTGTCCTGAAGTGGCATAAAGTGATGTCTTCCCATTTGAGCAAGTTCATGAGGTGTATGACCTCTATTTTCCCAAATACGTGTATTATTCGAGAGCATAGTAATAGCTTGCATATATTCATTCAGTTGCTTCATATCAATAAATTCAAAACGGCCTACAAACTCCCGCACAACACCTTGGAAATCAGTATTCACGACTTGTAATTGACCGACCAATTCATCTAGTTCTTTCTTAATCAGGAGTGTATTGCCGCCGAAAAAATCTTTCGCAAGCATTTTTCCAAGTTTTTCTTGATGGCTAGTCTTTTCATAATATAAATCATCTACGTAGCGTAATAGTTCTTCTCTTGCAGGAATATAAAATGGCTTGCCTTTGGTTCCCTCTAAATATGGGGAATAATTCCCGAGATTTTTAATGGTTTCATGGATCAATGCTCGCCTATTTGTAAACGCAATTTCTTTCCCTAGCTGTTTTGTATAATGAGCATCTGATAAAAGTGCTCGCAGCTCACTACTAGATATAGATGGCTCATTTTGAGCATTGTAAATCTCCAAAAACTTCGAATACCCAATAAATCCGAATAAATTAGTACACGCAATAGCGTACTGGATTATACGATTTTTGTTAGCTAGTTGGTCAATATCTACCAACTCGTCACTACGATATTTATCCGAAAGGACATAATAATTTTCATGATCAATAGATTGCCATTCAGTCTTTTTGTATTTCACATATTTTAAACTGTCATTCAGCCAAGAAATATCGAGAGGTACATAGTACTGCTCTTCTGCCCATGCATAGGTGGATAAGTAATCTGGATGAGTGGGGTCCTGATACACTTCTAGAAACGCTTCGTATCCAGGTGGACCGCCAACATCCTCCGGTGGCGCCGTTCCCTCCCCGCCAAGTAATGTCGGAAACCCAAAATAATAATCATCTACTACTTCTTCAAGCTCCACCAGAATACGCCAGTCGTCTCCAAAATCACAGTTATAAATAAAATGGACGTGTTTTTCAAGTTACGCATCGATTTTAATGCGCGCTGGCTGCTTGACCGTTTTTCCAATATACGCCTTATCATCGAGACTGCTATTACTGACTATTTTACCGTATATTATCCAAAACTTCGAAGAAAAGACCTTTCGCAAGTTCACTGAACTTGCAAAAGGTCTTGCCTATTCAAGGTAATTTCTCGTGTCACTACTTCAAATTCATTTCAAGTAAAACAATCCACCATTGATGATGTCAATTTTAATTCTCGCTGCGAATTGTTGGTCCATCGCCTCTTTCTCAATCTCATAACAATCCGGCTTATTTTCTACCCCTTCGTAGAAGTACTCTAATACCCTGCGATCCTTTTGCCATCTCAACTTCGCTTCTTCAGCCCATGTGTGATCCTCTTTCTGTATGATGTTGTCAATTATTCCATCCAATCGTTCAAGGGCACGAATGGGCTTTATAATATAAGGTAGATTATAGGTGTTTGCCGACATAGTGGTATCTAAATCCACTCCACTTAACAATTCCTGAAACCTCTCTAACACCTGCCCTGTCATTAAGTTAATGCCTAACGAATAAAGAATTTCTTTCGTTTGATCACTGTAATACGATATTTTATAATTAACACCTAGCCAAGGCGTTAATATCGTTTTCTTTTCAAGTTTATTTTCTACCCGTTCATGCATCTGAACAAACGAGCCCATCTCTTTCGTTGCTTGAAACAATTGACTGAGCCGTAGGGAACCGAAGTGGACAACTTCCCCTTTAACGTCTTCAACAAGCCTATTTTTATCTGTGATAAAAGTTAGTTGTGCTGGACTGGGCTCGTCATCTGTACTCTCTATATACTTCCAATAAAATGGTCTATTCATAATTTTTTTATCCATTTCAATCGTTAATTGGACATTGATATAGTGATCATTGTCATTTAATATTTGGCAATTATTTTCATGAAAAAACTGGCGTAAATAACTGTGAATTTGTTGCGGGTACATGTAATTCCTCCTTTAAATACCCAAGTACTTTCATCTCAAATGGATTTTTTGAAAGCGGATAGTATATCATCTAATTCACCCACTACTTGCTCAAAGACTCCAATTTTCACTTGAAGTAAATCCAATATATGGTCTTCGATTGTATTCTGAATGGCTAAATTGTATATATGGACGTCATGCTCTTGCCCTAACCGATGGACACGTCCAATTCTTTGCTCTAACTTCATGGGGTTCCATGGTAAATCATAATTAATGACGTGGTGACAAAATTGTAGGTTAATCCCTTCACTACCCGATTCCGTTGCAATTAGCACCTGCGCTTGTTCTTTAAACAGCTGCTTCATCCACTCTCGTTTATTCTTGTTGAATTGTCCGTTAAAAGGAACGCTTGTGATTCCTTTTGATTGTAAATACCATTGCAAATAGGTTTGACTCGCACGATATTCGGTAAAGAGTATAACCTTATCATTTGCCTGAGCAATAATTTCATAAGCTTTTTCTGCTTTTGAATTTATGTCTAGACCCATTAACTTTTGAATAATTCCTTCCATATACGAAATGTCTTCGGGTTTAGTGCATTTTTGAAGCATATTAGTTAAAGTCAAGCATGTAGCTTCCTTACTACTACACATCTCCCTTTGTAGCGTAATCATAGAAAAGGCATCCGAAAAATCAGGACACACATTTTTAAGATCTGAAATGAGATCATATACTTCTTTTTCTTCTTTAGTAAAATCAATGGGTATTATTTGAACACGACGATTCGTCCATTCAATTCCAGTATCCTGTCTTCTATTTCTTACCATCACTTGATTAACCAATTCTTTCAAATAATCGTCATGTTCCACGTTGTGTTTACTCGCGGAAAACGACGATTGAAACGTCTCATAATTACCTAGGTGTCCTGGTTTTAGTAAAGAAATGAGGTAAAAAAGTTCAAACACATCATTTTGAATTGGAGTTGCAGTTAACAACAAACAAAACTTTTTCTTTAAATTTTGTACGAACTCATAGTTTTTAGTTTTATGATTTTTTAATTTATGGGCTTCGTCAATGATGATCAAATCATACTCTTGATCGTAGATGTTTTCTTTATGTGGGCTTCTTTTTGCCATATCAATACTCATAACAACAATTGTAAATTGATTTAAGTCGTAATTTTTTTTATACTGCATAGCTGGAATATGAAATTTCTGGTTCAGTTCTTCAATCCATTGATTGACAAGAGAAGCTGGGACCAGAATTAACGCCTTCTTCACAAGGCCTCTGACTAAATACTCCTTCAAGATTAAACCCGCTTCAATGGTTTTACCGAGTCCCACTTCGTCTGCAAGAATCGCTTTTCCATTCATCCTTTCAATGACCGTTTCCGCCACTTTCAATTGATGGGCAAGTGGCGTAAGATTGGGTAAATACTTAGGTGATTGAAGACCATAGAAATCTGTAATCAAGTTCGTTTTGACTGCCTCATAACTCATCCTATATAATGTCCAACTATCCCATGCTTCACGATTCTCCAATCGCTCTGTAAAGCCTTCTTTCCACTCAGACGACTTTTCAATTATCATAACAATCACCTCATATCACTTTCTCTTTCTTATTAGATTGTCCCAAAACGAAGTTCCTATGTTTATTGAATTTGAAATTAAAGGCTCTATCTTGTTTTCAAAAAACAAAAAGACATGAAACGCACAACCCAGAAGGTCAAGCATTCCATGTCTTACCGTTTATTAATAAAGGCTCCGGAGTATACACCCAGTTCGAGAATCCTAATTCCCAGTACCTGTCTTCACTTAATCAGTTAAATTTTTAACTCAATTTTAGCATCTGCTTTTAGCTCTTCAACATGAGTAGCAAGTAGTTTCTGCTGTTGTTCTTGTTTAATAATTCCTTGGATTTCCTCACTTACTTCTTCAAGGGGTGGCATCTCTTGTCCAGCTGTTTTTGATTGAGCTGCGACTTGATCGTAGTATTCTTTAATTTCTTTATCCGTAATTTTTTCCGTTGGAGCTACCTTTTCAAGATATTTTTCAAATATGATTGATTCAGCAACTTGTTCTTTCAATGTTTTTACATCCATATTTTGGGCTTCAAGCGCCTTTTTCATTTCTTTTTCTCCACCAAATTGCTCTTCAAAAGCTGAATATTCTTCATCAATTTCAGATGTAGATGCTGTTATTTTCGCTTCTTTTGCTTTTTGAAGAATCAATGTCTGATTAACAAGGATATCAAGTGCTTGCGCTTTTACTTGTTTTGTTGATTCTTTAGTCGATGGGTCTTGTCCCATTTGTTGCATTTGACCTTGGATCGACGTCAATGCTGCATTATATTCCTCACCTGTAAGCTCTTCCTTATTTACAACAGCCACGATTTTATCCTTGTCCACTTGTTGTTTCGCTAACTTTTCTTCCATCTCTTTTGCAGATGCTTCTTGTTCTTTCGTAGCTCCTTGTTCATTCGTTGCTTCTTGCTTAGTTTCTTCTTTAGGTTTTTCTTCTGTTTCCGCTTTTTCTTCGCCACCGCAAGCAGCTAAACCTAATGCTAGCGCACCTGCCATAAATGGAACTAGTACTTTTTTCAACTTCATATCGTGTAAACCCCTTTCAAATCTGCCACCCAGTATTACTTAAGCTTATTTTACATTTTAACGAACATTTATCAAAAGATAAACTCATATCCCTCCGTGTCATCAAATTAACTTCTGGAAATTATTCAACAAATACTATAATCACCTATTAAACGTGCATCTATCGAAATACAGTCATTGGATTATTACAGTAACAAGTTACGTGCAGGATATACGTTTTCGATAACAATTAGCCACTTTACGTCATTGTGTAACACTTATGGCTATAATATATTCAGTGAAGGCAATTTTTATAGAACGCCCGACCTTCCTCCATCAATATTAACTGCCGTACCCGTTATATCTGAGGCAGCGCTTGAAACTAAAAATGGATTAACTTTCAGCGGCCTCATCCATATTTTCTATTCTCCCCATAGGAATTTGAGGGCGTGCGTCTTTTTCGTATGATTCCCACGCTAGCCTTCCCAAGCCCCAAACTGAAATCCTATCCATAGAAAATAATCCATAAACATGGCTAATTGTGGTAGCAACTAACCCCAAACAGTTCATATGGAGAATATTGTATATTTCAATGCACTCATTTATACTTTAATTATACAAATTTTCACTTACCCATAAAAACTACACTTTGAATTTTTCCAAAGTGTTAAGAGGAGGAAATATGAAACTAGGAGCATTCTCAGTAAGTCTAAATGTACAAGACATTACTAAATCAAAATCATTTTACGAAAACCTTGGATTTCAAGTCTTTGGAGGGGATATTACTCAAAATTGGCTTATTATGAAGAATGAAAGTTGCATAATTGGGCTATTCCAAGGAATGTTTGAAAAGAACATTTTGACTTTTAATCCGGGCTGGAATGAAAATGCCGACAATCTCGATTCCTTTACGGACATTCGTGACCTTCAAAAAAATCTTAAAGCACAAGGAATTAAAATGTTGACTGAAACAGATGAATCAAGCGTTGGGAATGCTAGTTTTACGATTGAAGATCCAGATGGGAATCCTATTCTTGTAGACCAACACGTCTAAAGAAGAGAAAATAACGATTCAAGGAACTTCCTGTAACATTCTATTAGCCAAGATTCTTATAAATAAGTTTAAAACTATACTATAGTGCCTTTTCCCCGTTTCTCTAAAGTTTTAAAACTCTATATACTGGGTGGACAGGCACTCTTGTGTAAGTTGCCGGACTCCAAAACAATGCGTTAAAACGCAAAAGGATACATCGAGTGGTTATTTATTTCGCAATTCGAGATTTCATTATTTCTTAAACTACAAAAAACACTAAAAATCCATCGATGGATTTTTAGTGTTTTTTGAAGCATCTGTTGTGAAAAATACCAAGTACTCATTAAGCACTGATTATTTTTAGAGTTTGGTGCCGTTTTTTAGTTCTTTTAAACGTAAAACGAGATCTTCGAGCCATTCTTTTGTATGTTGTGCCCGACTTAGTGAATGGTCCCCGATATATTTAAAGCCCAAATATTGATCTGAATGCTCATCTACTCGAGGACTAAAACTTAAATACGTTTCCCATGTTAAGCGATTCTTTTCAAGTTTTCTTTCAATAATTGCAATCACTTTTTCAATTTCAACATGCTTAATATTGACGAGCGCAATATACATCTCAGAAATTTCTTTCGCATTTTCAAATGCATTGTACATTTGTATTTTTAACTCTTGTCGTCCTTGTTCCGTGATTTGATAAACATGTTTATCTGGACGGTTTTCTTCCCTAATCGTTTCAACTGGTATGATATGCCCTTTAGCAGCTAACTTTTCGAAATGATAATAGAGTTTGTTTTCATTTAAGCCAGTAAATTGATCAATTGGAATCGGTTCAGACAATCGTTTTTTTAGCATATAGGGGTAGCTATTTTCTTCTGCTAATATTCCTAGAATATAAACTTGAATCGACATGTTAAAACTCTCCTTCAGTCTTCACTTGCCTTTAGTTTATCAAATTTAAGCAATACTTTCAGCAGTCACCGGTACATTTTTATGAAATACGCGAACGATCCCTATATTAATAACTAATGCACCTAAACCAACTAACAACATACTGAGATGTGATGCTGATGCATCGCCACCACCGTACATAATAGCAAAGTCTGCTTGCACCGAATAATACATTGGTGAAATATGACTTAACCATTCGTATGGTACGTACATCATTTCACGTGTCATCGCAGCACCGTTCGCAATTGTTTGCATTAGCAAGAACGGTATATTTAAGATCATGCCCGTTTCACCAAATGCTAATATGAATATCGAAGTGAATTGGAAGCTTACGAAATAACTTAGTGCATGATGTCCCCATAACGTGAAGAATGTTTCGATACCATGTCCATCAACTAGATACGTTATACCAAGTCCAACGACTGTTGCTACAATACCAATTAGTAGTGCAGTCAGTTGCATGTAAATGAATAGTTTAATTTTACTTGCCTTCCCACGACTTGCTCTAAATGCACCGACTAGTTGCATCGCCCCAATCATTGCACCTACATAACCCGCCATAGTTAAGAACATCGGTGCCATTGCGTTATGCATACCTGGTGGGATTTCATTAATCTTTACTACGTTCTCCGTAAATTGATTTTGCATGGCTGTAGCCATGGCTGCTGCTTGCTCTTCTGGCACATTTAAGTTTACTAACACACCAGTTGCATATTGCTCAGCGAATTGCTTACTTAATGTTGTACTAATTTCAGAAACGACCGAATCCATTGTTGACGACACAACAGTTGGACCAGCCTCATTAATTGTAAAATCAATACTTGAAGATGCTTCACCATTCATCACATCTTCAGAAAATGTTTCTGGGATGTGAATTACGAGCTTTATATCATTTTCATCTAATTGTTTTAACGCTTGTTTATTTGTTAAATCCGTTGTAATTTCTTCGAAAGGAAGATTACCCCCTAATTGTTCCGCAATTGTAGCACCAACTTTGCCTGCATCGTCATTGATAATTGCAATTGGTAATTGATCTATATTGTTGGGAATTGCCGTATACCCTGGCATAAACGAGACAAGCATGGCAATTTGATAAAATATCCCCATGAAGATTGCTCCACGCGCACCCTTCGTCTTTAAAAAATTCTTAAATTTCATAATAACCACCTTGAGCTTTATTTTTATTACTTTAATTAAAGTACTTTTATTAGTATACATTGTTTTGAAGGTATATAAGAATTTGATTGTGACAAAATAGAGGCAGTCCAATAGTGCATTCTAAAAAAGGAAAAAGGATGGAAATTAAATTATGGGGTACACTATCGAAATTAGGAGGAGATTAAATGGCGCGAAACAACAAAATTTTAGTCCCAGAAGCACGAAAAGGGTTGGATCAATTAAAAGCTGATGTCATGAAAGCACAAGGTTACAATGTGGATACAACTAATTCAGATAATGTGAAATACGAAGTCGCAAACGAACTCGGGATTCCATTGACAAAAGGCTATAATGGCAAGCTCACATCCGAACAGGCTGGAAAAATCGGTGGACCCATCGGCGGTAATATGGTGAAAGAAATGATCCGGATGGCACAAGAGCAGATGATTAAGAAATGAAATAAAACGCTAATCCTATGGTATTGGATTGGCGTTTTATTGTTCGTACAGTCTTTGAATTTATAGTTCGGGATTTGTGGTGACAGTTTTCGGTTTTGAACTTACTTTTAGCCACATTGCGTTGAGAGTTCTGCCTTATCTCATTTCTAGGGATTACTCAAATAGATTCAAGTGCAAATGTCCCGGGAATTTCATATACACTATAACTTCGTACTCAAAAAGACTATTCCTCAAACAATTCAAAGTCCAACGAAAACCTGATAACTTCCCAACACGTTAATTCAACTCAATCGATGCAAGTGGATACCTTTCACTACACTTTATTGTCGGAAACCATATATAATTCTAGTATTAGGAGGAGATTATTTATGAAATTTGAAATGACGGAAAATGGTTTTGAGACATCGACTTCATTTGGTCAATTAACCGTTTCAGGCAACGAGGAATACGGGTTTAGGCCATACCAACTTCTTGTATCTTCTGTTGCGGTATGTAGTGGTGGAGTGTTACGAAATATTCTAGAAAAGATGCGTATGCCCGCCGACAATATTTCTATTGAAGTGAAGGAAGTCCGTCGGAATGCTGAGATCGCCAACAGAGTTGAAAAAATACATCTTCATTTTATCATCGAAGGTCAAAAAATCGATGAGTCAAAGATTGAGAAAGTCTTCGAGTTGACGAGGAAAAACTGTTCGATGGTACAATCCCTCATTGATTCAATTGAAATCGTCGAAACGTATGAAATTAAAGCGTAAGCTGTACGAATTAAGTACCTGTGCAAAACAATTAATGTTTCACACAGGTATTTAAAATTAATGCTTTACCATGACCGTTTCATGCTTTGGATCCAATTAAACAAGCAAATAAGGCATACAACAAAAATTAGGCTACTTAACGCCCATTGAATATGGGCATCAAGCAGCCTAAAAAGTGTTTATGTGTGTCTCAAATACAGTTTTTGATTGGAAGTTTGACACAGCTTTTTTATTTTAATGATTGTCAATGGTTATAAATTGTAGTTTACTTTCTGAATTGCTCTCAAAGCAGATGCAGGATACTTATAGGAGATTTTTTCATTTTCTACAATAACATTTATTTTGAACTTGTATTTTTTTACTGTAGTAACGCTAGTGGGTGAAGGTCATTTAATCTTATGATTTTTATTTATAATGGATTATTACAGGCACAACAATAAACAGCCAAATTTTTAAAAATGCAGGTTCGATTTAGGTTAAAAAAGATGATTTATGAAATTGATTCAGCGTTAAATAAAGATTTATTAATACTGCCAATCCATTCTTTCAATTATTCTGTTTGCTATATAAGCTACTATCAATGTTAATATCCAGGGAATAGCTAGATGATATACCCAATACCTCCTAAAAATCCGAGAATTAATTGGAATAAATCGTATAGTAATGCAACACCTGCATAGGTACGTAATTCAATGAATGGATATATACTTCTTTTTATTATTGCAATTATGACCCCTACTATTTATAAGCCTGTACTAAAAAATATCAAAAAGCCGGCCTCATTTCTTTGGTTTATAATTTATTACGTATACTCCGGTGTAGTAAATGATTAAATCGAATAAAGATATGGGATGGATATTTACTAATAGGAAACTAACTATGAGTAAAGATGAGTACGCTCATTACTTCGCTGTTATTATCATTCCTAAAGACTGCTTAGAAAATCTTGTTTCCGTTATCCCTGTTGGTGACTGTGCAATTAACTCTCAATCCAAAACCGCCGAACCACTGTTCCATCCTCTTCAGCAAAGCTTTTGTCTTCAACTCCACCATTCTTTACTATCGTTTTGGCAGATCCAATATTGTCATCATTACAAGTTACCAGAACCCGGCGAATTCCCAACACATCGCATTTTTTTAATGCCTCAGCAAGAATCCGTGTGGCATATCCTTTTCTTCGTTCTGTAGGCCTCACACTATACCCGATATGTCCGCCAACATTATGTAGATAATCTGACAGTTCATGCCGTATATCGACCATCGCGAGGACCCGATCATTTTCATCCACCAAGAAATAGTTCGTGCTAGGTACCCATTTTCCGTCCCCACTTCCCCTGATTTTCAGTGTTTCTAAATAAGCATCATAATTCTCATAGCCAGCTAGATTAAAACTGCTAGGAGTCATCCGAGGTTCTTCCCACTCTTTAATATAGTCTTCATGCTCGTTTTTCCATTCAACGGACGGTCTCACCAATCGCATACCCATTCCCCATTTCCGTGTTAGTGTAAGTTCTAGGTTATAGAGTAATTCCAGGTAACTTGAATACTCCTGAGAACCTAATAGCCCAGTAAGGTTAACCTTTCACGACAGTTTCGTGCACAAGTAGATTTCATTAATTAATATTACTAATGAAATAATATATACCAGATTCAACATCTATATTAGGGTTAATATTACCTGCACTAGTATCAATTACAGTCTCTTCTCCCTCAGATATTCCAGTATAAAAATTAAATTGTTTTCCAGATAAAGTTTTTGTTATTAAACCAATATTAATATTTTCTTCAACTGCAACAAAAGAATTACTTCTATACCATCTAAATTTATTCTTTTTTTGTGCTATATTAGATAACCCTACTAACAAATGGCTATCTTCTTGTTTTTTAAACACAATAAATAGTTCTCCATTCATCTCCAATTCAGAAATAACATCGTCGCTATTTAACCCTTCTTCATTTAATCCATATTGAATAGCTTCGTTCTCCGTTTCAAACCACTTTACTTCTTCTTTTTTGGAATTTGTACATCCATTTATGATTAAGCAAAAAATTATAAGTATAAAGCAGTTCTTCATTTTCATTTTACCTACCTCTTTTCACAACAAACCTTAACCTGTTTCAATAAACTCTTCGCCATTCATTCTATGTTAGAAACTTCAAAATCGGAAAAGATATCTCTCTAACACCACGGTAAACGATTCACATACCTGAATGTACATAAAAAATCAGACATTAGCCATTTTGTCTGATCCTTATTCTGTTATTATCCAATTGTAGTGAATCACCTAAGTATACTTCTTTTTTTATAGCTTATCCTTGAATTCTCTTGCTTGCGAATCTAATTGATTTGCCGCAGTTTCAATTCCACTAAACTCGTTTATAGCTTTTTCGATAAGTCCCTGACTATTCGTAATACCTATTTGTGAGCGATTTGTAACATCACTTATTTTATTAATTTCACTTGTAATTCCTTCTATATGAGAGTTAACCTCTTGGATAGAGTCCTGCACTCGATTCGCTAGCTTTCGAACCTCACTTGCAACAACATTAAAACTTCTGCCATGTACACCTGCATGCGCTGCTTCAATTGCTGCATTTAACGCTAATAGATTCGTTTGAGCCGCTATGTCGCGAATCGTTTTTGTAATGTCCTCAATGGAAATTGCTTGTCGTTTTAATGATTCTAAAATTGCTAAGCTTTCTTTCGACTCAGACACAAGCTTCTGATTCGCGGAGGATATCTCTTCACTTCTAGATATTCCCTGCTCTGCCCGACTCAATAATTCAGTAGACATTTTTTGTAACTGATAAGCAACTTCTAGTGTATTGTTTTCTCTATTAGTAATATCAGTTGCTATTTTAACAACAGCTACTACTTTTCTATGCACATCTAAAACAGGAGTATAGGTAGCTTCAAGCCAAATTAGACGACCTGATTTTGTTACACGTTGAATTTTTTCTTGAAAGCTTTTTCCATTTCGTAAATTTCTCCAGAATGATTCATATTCTCTACTTTTAACAAATTCAGCTGTACAAAATTGTTTATGTATCAGATAAGGCATCTCAGAAACTTCATATTCTACTGTTTTTGCAAAGTTATAATTAGCCCAGAGTACCTTTCCTTGAGGGTCAAACTCTATCATTGCAAGTGAACTTTCAATTGCTCCTAATACAGCACTTTCATCCAAAACCTGTGTACTTACAGAGGTTTTTCCAACTTCCTTCATCGACATATTATTGCCTCTTCTCGTGGAATTTCCTGAAAACATTATCTTAAAACTCCTTTAAACTTTACATGAAACAACAGATAATTCCTATAATTATTTCGCAATCTTTAGCTTAATCGAGATATTCTTCTCCTACCCCTCCCTTTTTATAGGTTTTATTGTACATATCGAAAAACATCTTCGAATTCACCCCCTATTCATTTAGGTAATAAGGTATATACCTTAAACCATATTCGTTTACGCGTCTAACTCTCCGACAATATGTTTTTCTTATCTAATTCGTATTTTTTTATAATAACAGCCTACTATAGTAAACTGAGGATAGAGTCTATTGGAGGTGCGTGTTACGGAGTACATTCAATCATTGCTTACCGAACCACGGAACCGCTGTGACAAGAATCGAGCAGGGCGCCATCGAATTAAATCAGTATCCCAACTTACCTTTGTTACGGGGGGACGTACTGACGATCGTCAGTACATAAAGACTTCTTGAAGAAGTAGAGAAACTGTTCAAACGTAATAAGCTCGCTATGACGAACATCGATATCTGTTCAATCAGCATTACGTTATTAAATCATTAAGATCATAACCCTTGTTCTCTAAGGATTTAGATGAATAAAGGCTAAACATTACTATTAAAAAAGGAGAACTTTATGAAGAAGTGGTTGATAATGCTAGTAGGAAGTATTCTTATTTTGCAAGGATGCGTTCCAGGTGGGAAGAATATGCAAACCGAACAGGAAAAGGAGGAAAATACATTGAACAAAGAATTACTTAATGCGATTGAACTAAAAGATACAAAAACCGTAAGTAAGCTGATTAATGAGGGGGCAAATCTAGATGTACAGGATGAAAATGGTCGTACTGCCACTATGTTAGCTACCTATAATAATGACGTTGCCACAGCAAAAGTCCTAATTAAAGCCGGTGCAGACGTCAATATCCAAGATGACAAGCAAAACAATCCTTTCTTGTATGCCGGCGCAGAAGGGTACTTGGATATTCTAAAGTTAACAATCGATGCGGGTGCAGACCCCACGATTACCAACCGATATGGAGGAACTGCTATCATCCCTGCCTCCGAACATGGCTATCTCGATGTTATCAAGGAACTTCTTACTTCAACTGAAATTGATGTTAATCATGTAAACAATCTCGGTTGGACAGCCTTAATAGAAGCGATCATTTTAAATAATGGAAACAAGGTACAACAGGAAACTGTGCAATTGCTTATAGATTATGGAGCTGATGTAAATATTCCTGATGAAAATAATGATACTCCTCTACAACTTGCAAGAAAAAAAGGGTTTACAGAGATTGAGCAAATATTATTAAATGCTGGTGCAATGTAATAGTATAGTAGCATTTTCTCTTTAATGTCTTTTGCGAAAATAGTATTAACAGTATTTTTTCACCGCAATTCACCTAATATAACAAGCACCGACACGTGTGGCGTCTTTAATAATCGTTTCTTGATTTGAAACCATTGGGACACTGCCTGGGATTAGTATTTTATGTTTCAACAAAAACAGGCGGGCCTTTCCTCGATTTTATCGAGGAAAGGCCCGCCTGTTTTCAATACACACTGCACTAATGAAATAGATGTCCTGAAAATGCCTAGGAATAACCCAACCAAGCCGCCATTTAAGTGTCCAGTACCTGGACATCGGGGAGCCGGAGCGATAAGACAAAGGAGGGATTCAGTTCAATCCCTCCCTAGCAGTGAATTTTCTGCTTAGCTTATCGCGGGAGGCATCCATAAAGCGCCAAAGCGTGTAGAATGGACATTTCCTTTTTCATGACTATATAATCTATTCGTTTTTCCGGATTTCTATATAGCGGATTTGGTGCCCATCTAACTCTTTGATTATGAAAAGGAATCCATCTTGCTCAATTACTTCTCCTTCTTTGAGATCGTTATTATACGACAAGCACCATCCGCCAATCATATCCACAGCATCTTTTTTCAATGATGTTCCGAGTAGATGATTGATTTCTTCTAACAATACTTTACCGCTGACAACATAATGATCTTCTGCAATTTTCGTGATTTCTGCGATTTCATCCGCATCAAATTCATCGTGTATTTCCCCAACAATTTCTTCTAGGATGTCTTCGATTGTTACCAATCCAGCAGTACCGCCATATTCATCAATTACAAGCGATAATTGGGACCGTTCGTTTTGCATTCTTTTTAAAACTTTATCAATGGGTAATGTTTCGATTGCCACTGGTATCGGATGTAACAAGTCCTTAATAGAGAATAATTCTAAGGACGAGCGATCTCCAAGAGTAAAGTAAAGCAAATCCTTACTGTTGATGAAACCTATGATATTATCTATATCCCCCTCGTAAATGGGATAACGTGTATACCTTTCCTCTTGGATTGTATATGCCACTTCCTCAAAAGATACATCCGAGGAAAAAGTTATCATTTCAGTCCTAGGCACCATAATCTCTTTTGCAATTCGGTTGTCAAATTCGAACATTTTGTTAACATAGTTCAGTTCGGATTGGTTAATTTCTCCACTTCTAAAACTGTCAGACAAAATGATCCTAAGCTCTTCTTCAGTATGAGCAACTTCGTGTTCCGATGCTGATTTAAAGCCGAATAGACCTATAAGCAAACGAGCTGATCCATTCAAAACAAAGATAAAGGGAAACATTAACTTATAGAACCACATGATTGGTTTAGAAAAAAGCAATGTCAATGCTTCTGCTCTTTGGATTGCTATTGTCTTCGGAGCAAGTTCCCCCACTACAACATGTAGGAAAGTGATGAAGACAAAGGCAATGACAAAGGAAAGAATCTGGGAAACAGATGGATCTACAGCGAATTTTTCGAACA
Source organism: Sporosarcina sp. ANT_H38 (assembly GCF_008369195.1). Classification (GTDB taxonomy): domain Bacteria; phylum Bacillota; class Bacilli; order Bacillales_A; family Planococcaceae; genus Sporosarcina. Next base: position 1,894,522 of record NZ_VOBC01000001.1, read on the forward strand.
AAGGATGTAGCATTGTCTCTACCGTCGGTTCACCGAGCCAACCAAGCCCTAAGGCGGTAATGGTAATCCCTAATTGGCAAGCAGAGAGATATTCGTCCAAATGGGTTGTAACATGCTTTGCAGATATAGCACCTTTTCGTCCTTCTGCAACGAGTTGATCAATTTTCGTACCCCTAACTTTCACTAATGCAAATTCTGTTGCTACAAAGAAAGCTGTTAAAGCAATCAGTACTGCGACTAATACTAAATTTAATATATCCACTATGTCAACCTTACATTATGCAAGGCTTTCACCTCCTGAAATGATTGTTTGCTACTTTCGCGTGTTAAACTAGACAAGTAATTGTAATAAAGCTTGTATTACTGGCAGAGTGTCATGAGTGATACTTTCCTTAACCGAAGAGTTTTCCCGATCAGTTCTTTTTAATAAAACCAAAAGTTCCTGAAGATTATTTTTCACTAAGAGTGCCTTCTCCAACACCTGTTCATTAGAATCAGGAAACGCCAGTTTCTCATTAATTTCTTCCAGTGAGAAACCTTTTTCCTTCAAATGAGAAATCCTATTTAACTGCTCAACATCAGAAAGTTCAAAAAGACGATAGCCTGTATCGGAACGTGATGGTTTTAAAAGATTAAGGTTTGTATAATAATCGATTGTCCGCTTAGATACACCTGCAATATCGGCAAATTCCCCAATTCTTAGTTTATCCTTCCCAATAGGCTCGCCTCCCAACTATCACGTGATGGTTTAGTTTAGCATTTTCATTAAAGAATACACAAATATTGAACTAACAATTTTCTATACTTTTTTAAGAAGTGTTCATAGAATGTACATACCTCTTATTGAGACTCCTAACTGCTCTCCTACTATAATAGTTAAAATATAATTTTCTAAACGAATAGGTTTTGAAACAGTTCTGGCACGGGAGGGCTCCTTATCAATTCCCCCTCGGAATGCGCTGTAAACAACTGCCGAAAACGAACAACTTCACATGCGAATAGGTATAGTAATAGTAGCGTATGTATAACCGACGGATTAGTTATGGAAAGGTATTTTTTGAAAGACCATATTGCACTGATAGGTTTTTACAGAGAATTTCTATATCCTTGAATATTGCTATTGAGTATTTCGTTTATTCCTTCCTTAATTTGTCCATCATAAATAAAAACGATTTAAGGGGAAACGAAATATGGATTTATATTCAATTGCAATTGAACTTGGGATAGGTTTTGCTACATTACTTATTATGACAAAAATATTGGGTAAAATGCCCTCTCTCAGATGACTCCATTTGATTTCATCGCGGCTCTTGTTCTCGGAGAACTGGTTGGAAACGCCGTTTATGATAAAGACATTAAAATCGGCTCTATTCTTTTTGCAATTGCGATATGGGGTGCCTTGATTTTGATAATTGAATGGTGTACTCAAAAATTCCCCGGTACAAGAAAATACTTAGAAGGAAAACCTTCAATTATTATCAGGAACGGCCATCTCGATAGACAGGAAATGAAGAAAAACAGAATAGATATTAACCAACTACAAGTTTTACTACGAAAAAAAGATGTTTTCTCTATAAGAGAAGTTGCCTATGCACTCCTTGAATCAGATGGTACGATGAGTGTTTTGAGAAAACCGGACTATGAAACACCAACGATTTCCGATTTGAAACTACCACAAAAACCTGTATATTTAACCGTTACATTTGTCAGTGATGGTAAGGTAGATTGGGAAAACTTGAAAACAGCTGGATTTAATGAAGAGTGGCTGTTAAAAACGCTTCGCAACCATCATATCAATCATTATAAAGATGTTTTTTATTTTGAGTGAAAAAAAGACGAAGGCGTATATCTTGAAAAAATGTAAAAACCCGCGGAGTATAACAAGAGATCCTAGCACATATTGAATTAAGTTCTAATTCAATATAGGTTTTTTGTTAGTTTTGTCAAAAGTAATGATTTAGATACTCGTAAACTTATCTCAACGCTTTCAAAGAATACTGTCGTGTACGAGACTACTAATTGCGTTGATGATGTAAGGATTATTGCTGTTATCTCCGCCTTTTCCAATGCTCACACTGTACCTGAGATTTTCACCCCATTTGACGCTCCATCTTAATTTCTCAGAAAAACTTCAACCAATCTAGGAGGATCTTCATCTCCATAAAAAAATCGTGAATGTTTTATGATTCACGATTTTTTGGGTACGTACTATTTCGGTTTAGCTTTATTAACAGCGTGTCATGTAGTTTCGAAAAAATGAGTAACGACAAGATTGAACCAATAAAGACCAACGACATATCCCATTGTGCATCCCATATATCGCCTTGCATACCTAAAAAATCTTTAGTCCCTTGTCCTGCATTCGGTAATTTTGTACTCAACCATTCGATGATTTCGTACAACGCCGCAATGGCAAGCATTATACTGGTTGCAATGCCAACCAACCAAGGACCTTTGGTTAATGGAGTTTGACGTAACAATAGTTCTCTTATTACAATCACACCTAAACCTTTCAGGAAATGCCCAAATCGATCATAATGATTGCGATTCAAGTCAAATTCGTCTTTTATCCAATTAAATAAGGGTACCTCTGCATATGTGTAATGACCACCGATAAACGTAAGAATTGATAATATGGCAATGATGAAATAAGAGAGTGAAGTGAGTCGAAACTTATTGTAAGTCGCGGTGACAATAATCAATACGACAACGGCAGGACTAACCTCTGCCACCCACGTCAATAATTCTGCCGGTTTAAAGACTGACCATATAAAAACAACGGTTACAATTAAAAGTAAAAAAATATTTACCTTTGTACCCTTATCTAAAACCAGTATGATCACTCCCTCCTCTCAGCAGTATGCGAAAAAACAGAATGGCATATACATTTTCGTGTAGACCGGTTTCTTTCTCCACGATAATTTTCTACACTGGTACCAAACAAAAAACCTTCAAAGCCACGAGTGACTTGAAAGGTTTCTATGCAACACTATTCGTACGTATTTGCTCAATAATGTATGCGAGTAATCGTATTAACCCATTTTCCACCTTTAAATCGAGAAGTCTTCCGGAATGAAAACACGAAGTTGATTCGGTTTGATATATACATCTTCACCTACTTTGACATTAAGCTCCCGGTATCTCTCTTTCGTCAATTCTGCTTCAAGAAATTGATCGTTATCTTGTCGTTTTAGTTCAACTTGAACAGTGCGCCCCACGACATGTATATGAATAATTTTCGCTTTAACCGCTTCCGGATCTGTCCCCTCTCGCTCAATCGTCATATCATGTGGCCTAACATAACCAACAGCCAACTTATTTTCAACACTTTCAAGTTCAACTGCACCCATATCGACATGTACATTGAGTAGCTTTCCATTTTGTAATCGTCCATGAAATAGATTCACATTCCCTAGAAAATCATACACAAATGGACTGTTCGGATGATCATAAACTTCTTCCGGGCTACCTATCTGTTCAATCTTCCCTTCATTCATAACAACTATCCGGTCCGCAACGTCAAGAGCCTCTTCCTGATCATGCGTCACAAATATACTCGTAATATGAAAGTCATCATGCAATCTACGCAGCCAACGTCGCAGTTCTTTCCTCACTTTTGCATCGAGCGCACCAAATGGTTCATCAAGTAACAGTACTTTTGGTTCCACTGCAAGCGCTCGAGCTAGTGCAACACGTTGCCTTTGTCCTCCCGACAATTGGGATGGATAACGATTTGCAAATGTATCTAACTTCACAAGTCTCAACAATTCATTCACTTTCTCATCAATCTCCATTTTAGTTGGACGTTCTTTTTTGGGTCGCACTCTCAATCCGTACGCAACGTTATCAAAAACCGTCATATGTTTAAACAGTGCATAATGCTGAAAAACAAAGCCAACCTTTCGTTCAGTCGTACGGATATGGGTCATGTCTTCCTCACCGAACAAGACAACACCATGATCAGCCTCTTCAAGTCCTGCAATGATGCGTAGTAGCGACGTTTTACCCGATCCAGAGGGTCCAAGCAACGCCACAAGCTCTCCTGTTTTTATGTCGAGGTTAATATCTTTCAGTGCATCAAACGAGCCAAACCTCTTCGACACTTCTTTTATTTGAATACTCATATGGAGACCTCCTTTCTATCCGCGCTGACTTGTTTTCCATTCAATGAAGTTTTTCAAGACTAGCGTAATTATCGCTAATATAGACATAAGAGATGCAACAGCAAAGGCCGCCGAAAATTGATATTCATTGTACAAAATTTCAATATGTAATGGCATCGTATTCGTAAGACCCCGAATATGACCCGAAACAATTGAAACAGCACCAAATTCGCCGACTGCACGCGCATTACAAAGTATGATACCGTATAATAATCCCCATTTGATATTCGGTAACGTGACATGCAAGAATGTTTTAAATCCTCCAGCCCCAAGTGTTAATGACGCTTCTTCTTCCGCTGATCCTTGCGCCTGCATAAGTGGGATTAATTCACGGGCAACAAAAGGGAATGTGACAAATAACGTGGCAAGCACAATACCCGGAACGGCGAAAAGAATTTTTATATCATTTGCAAATAAAATTTCACCAAACAACCCATGTGCGCTGAATAATAGAACGAAAACAAGACCTGCAATAACCGGTGAAATTGCAAATGGCAAGTCAATCAGGGTAATTAAAAAACTTTTCCCCTTAAATTCAAACTTAGTAATTGCCCATGCAGCCGCAATTCCAAAAATCGCGTTAAGTGGTACCGTAAGTAAGGCGACAAGCAATGTTAATTTGATGGCTGATAGTGCGTCCGGATCAGTAATAGCAGCTACATAGACGCCTGCACCCTTTTCAAAAGCTTTTATAAAGATTGCGACAAGCGGCAATACCAGAAATAGCAATAGAAATCCAAGCGCGATCGCAATTAGTGGAATACGAACCCAAGGCTGTTCTTCTGTAGTCCGCTTTCTCCTATTCTTACTAACCATCTGCATCTGAATATGTTCTGCCATGGAATTCCCTCCTAATTGTGAACTAATTTCCGATTAGCCCACCACTGCAATCCGTTGATAAATAGCAATAGTACAAATGAGAAAACGAGCATGACTGCCCCAATCGCTGTAGCAGCAGCATAATCATATTGTTCCAGTTTTGTCATAATAATGAGCGGTGTTATTTCTGTCTTCATCGGCATATTTCCTGCTATGAATACGACCGAACCATACTCACCAATTGCACGGGCGAATGCTAAAGCAAAACCTGTCATCGCTGCTGGTAAAATTTCTGGTACTATCACTCTAGCAAATGTTTGGAAGCGATTTGCACCTAAAATAGCAGATGCCTCTTCCATTTCCTTTTCAAGATTTTGAAGAACCGGCTGCACCATTCGGACGACAAATGGCAAGCCGATAAATGTTAATGCAATCGTTATACCGAGAGGAGTAAATGCCACTTTAAACGATAGAAACTGACCAATCCAACCCTTTTCTGTATAAAGTGTTGTTAATGCGATACCTGCAACAGCTGTAGGAAGCGCAAATGGTAAATCTACCAGTCCATCAATGATTCGCTTGCCTGGGAATGAATATCGAACGAGTACCCACGCAATCAACACACCGAATATCAGATTAATGCAGGCTGCTGCAAATGCGGTACCAAAGCTTAATTTGTACGATGCAATAACGCGTGGTTCTGTTACCGTCGCCCAAAAATCTGACCAGCCCATTGATGAGGTATTAATGAAGATCATGGAGAGCGGAAGTAAAACGAGCAAGCTGAGATACAGCATTGTGAATCCGAGAGATAGCCCGAATCCCGGCAGTATACTATGATTCTTTAATCTCCATTTCTTCGCCATTACTTCACCTTCACTTCTGTAGTTAAATGTTGTTCAAATGTCTCTAATCCTAATTATCAATTGGAGTCTTTACTCAGATTCACTACTGTAGGTATATTTCATCGAAGGTGCCGCCGTCACTAAAATGTTTTCCCTGTGCTTCTTTCCATCCACCAAAATCGTCGTCAATTGTAACGAGATTAATGTCTGGGAATTGATCTGCATATTTATTTAATACCTCTTGGTTACGTGGACGATAGTAGTTTTTCGCTGCAATTTCCTGTCCAGTTTCCGTGTACAAGTATTCCAGATATGCTTGTGCGACCTTTTCTGTACCTTTTTTCTTGACGATTTTATCCACAACTGCAACTGGTGGCTCTGCTAAAATACTGAGTGACGGGACGATAATTTCAAATTCATCTTTTCCAAGTTCATTTATCGTTAAGAAGGCTTCATTCTCCCAAGCAAGTAATACATCACCAATACCTCGTTCTACAAAAGTTGTCGTTGAACCACGAGCCCCAGAATCCAGTACTTCAACGTTTTTATAAATATCACCGACAAATTCTGTTACATTCTTTTCATCTCCATTAAATTTCTTATCTGCATATGCCCAAGCCGCTAAGTAATTCCAACGTGCTCCGCCTGATGTTTTCGGGTTTGGTGTTATAACCGACACGCCTTTTTTCGTTAAGTCATCCCAATCTTTAATCCCTTTTGGATTGTCTTTTCGAACTAGGAAAACAATCGTTGACGTATATGGTGTTGAGTTATTTTCCAATCTAGTTTGCCAGTCTTCAGCTAGTAGGTCTCGCGCGGCGGCAACTTCGTCAATATCGTAGGCAAGGGCCAGCGTGACAACGTCTGCTTCTAGACCGTCAATTACTGCTCGACCTTGTTTGCCGGATCCACCATGTGACTGCTGAATAATCACTTCCTGCCCAGTTTCTTCTTTCCAATGTGTAGCAAATTCTTTATTAAACTCTTCATATAACTCACGCGTTGGATCGTATGATACATTTAATAGTTCAACTGAATTCTTTTCTGCAGAGACAACTTGATCCCCACTTTTTTCTGTACTACCGCATCCTGTTAAAATACCCACGATTGCAGTGATGCCCATTAAGAAACCGATTTTCGCATTCTTTTTCATCCTCTTACCCTCCTCTTTCTCATGTGAAAAGGCCCTCAACTATACAGCTAGTTGAGGGCCTTCGGGTTTCCGATCAGCCATTGTCGTTACCTATACATAAATTTAGAAGAAATGCTCACGCGCGTTGTTTAACTAAACCGTATAAAACCTCCTTCATAACAGTGTGTTTTTGATAACCTAGTAATACTATATGCTTTATCTGATTAATTGGATTATAGCGCATCATTTCTTTTCTGTCTAGCATTATTTTAAACTAGGAGATTGATTACGAATGGCTAAGACATTTTAACACCCAAAATTGTGTGCCATTGGTAAGGATGAGAGTGCTAAACCCAATGATAAATGCACCGTCATATGCCAAAAATGTCCAAGTCATAGCAGTGATACTTCCTTCTTGTTTGTCATGCGATTCTTTTTATGGGGATTATCGCAGAATGGTGAATAATTACACGAAAAAGCCAGACATTCATCATATTATCTACTCTTTATTTTTTTTGCATGTAGCGAATTACCTGATTAGTGTCACGCTGAGGCATCTAAACTATAATTTTAATAGTTCACGTATGATATTGTTGGATTTACAGCATTTGTATTGGTCGTTACAATCATTGTTTAGATCATCATTCAGAAATTGCTGCCACATTATAAACTCTTCCTTAATGGGTTTTCACCAACGGAAACTTGTTGGCATGCTGCAATAACCGAGTAAAAGCTGAACCCCAAGTTATGGGATTCAGCTTTTTTTGACTAATTCACTAAAATTTGTGTCCATTTTCTCGATAGTATTCACTGTCAACAATATCTTAAGAATTACTTCAGCTTTCTCCATTCAACAAAAGAGGTCCAGCAACTTTCACTCGAACTAAGATGGCCTCCCCAGGAATATAAGCCAATGGAAAGTCTTCCAACTGAATGATGTCGATTTGCTCAGGATCTGCGCCTGCTGTGATAGCCGCTTGGATTGCTTCTTGTTTAGCTTCTTCAATCACATCTTGATGCTCGCGGTTTGCAAGCAAATATATTTTTTCGCATGTACCGCTGATATCTCCAAGTGCTGCACCAATTGCATTAGCGACTTCCGCGTGTTCGGGTCTGATAATACGACTAGCCCCCCTTAATGTGGTTGGCATCAAAGCTGCTCCACCGCCAACGAGTACGACTGGCACATCATCTCCGCTTGTTTTCATACGATCAATTGCTTTTTCGACCATTTCGACGATGTGTGGGTAAATTTCTTGTGTGGGAATAGAAGCAAGGTTTTCATCTTGCGAATTCTCCATTTTCATCTTGCCTTCCCCTACTGCGACATCCGTCACAGTTAGAATGTCACCTCCGAAGATGATTGCTTTCTCGGGCAATTGATAACCAACACTTTCTGGTCCGATTTTCCATGCACCATCTTCTAAAGTGACTTGCGTACCGCCCCCTAAACCGAGAGAGTAGATATCAGGCATGCGATAATTGGTACGAACACCGCCGACTTCAACGGCCAGAGACGTCTGTCTTGGGTACCCGTTTGTTAACACACCAATATCGGTCGTAGTTCCACCGATATCTACGACAATCGCATTGGGTTCTTTCGATAAAAACGAAGCCCCTCGAATTGAATTGGTCGGTCCGCATGCGATCGTGAAAATCGGATACTTTTGAGCAAATACATTGGTCATCAGCGTGCCGTCATTTTGACCGAAATATATGTTAGCTTGAATATCTTTAGTAGCTAACGCCTGCTCGAATCCTTCAGCAACATGCTTGATGACATTCTTAAGTGCAGCATTCAAAATCGTCGCATTTTCTCTTTCAATTAAACCAATTGTACCGATTTCACTAGAAAGTGAAACCGGAATATGCGGTAACTCCTGTTGGAGATATGCCGCTACTTCTATTTCCTCTTCCGACAGAACCGGAGAAAATACCCCAGTAATAGCAATCGAATCTACGGTATCTCTAAATGACTCGACAATTTCTAGTAATTCATCTTCCACAATGCCTGTAATCGGGGAACCGTTAAATTCGTACCCTCCATGTATCAAAGCAGTCTTAGCTTGTAATTTTTGTACTAAATCTTCTGGCCAGTCGACAAGTGGAGGAACCGTTGTTCCAGAAGGAAGACAGATGCGAATGATACCAATTCGATTTAATGATTTTCGTTCCACGATTGCATTGGTACAATGTGTTGTACCGAGTGTTGCTATCTTTATATCTTTCACATTAACATTTGAACTTACTAGCAGTTCTTCAATTGTCGATTGAATCCCTGAAAAAACATTCTTTGTGGTGGGCGTTTTTGTGCTACAAATGACCTCATTCTTCTCATTCAATAGAACACCATCCGTGTTGGTACCGCCAACGTCAATTCCTAATCGTATCATGTGGTTACAAACTCCTTTATCAGTATTTCCACTGGTATATAGTCATATGGGTAGTTGAAATAACGCGGTCCTGCCGTCTCAATACCAATCGGTGTCCTCCATCGTTCATTCGCCGGGAATGCCACAATGACAACCCGAGCTCCATATCTCAAACCTTCTGTAGTAATTGGCATACCTGTTTCTTCATCCAAAACGGCTATAAGGTCTGGTGTCATAGCAATTGGTTTGTTATTTATTTCTGCAAGGAGATGTTCATTTTGAAAGAACAATACACACGTATCCTGATCATTTTCCTCAATACCTTCAAATACAGCTCTTCCTCTAGTGAATCCACCCTCGATTCCTCTTTTGATTTCAGCTGCTTTCCCTTTAAATAACTGATGGCCATCTAATAATGTTAGCATCCGTTCTATCGGATGCACTTTCCCATTTCGTTGCTGTTTCAGTAACTCACCTATTTTTCGGGCAAGTGTCAATGTACCTGGTATAACACTTTTTTTCGCTTGTTTTCCAGTTACTCCATAATCGGACACAATCGACGATCCACCCATAGCCACCGTAACCGTGCGGGATAGGGTTTCACTCCAGTGACCATCCACAGGTTCAATCGTGATCGTATTTCCTTTCTCATCCGCAATGGTGACTAATTCAGGCTTTAACCCGTCTAGATGGAAAGTGACCATTTGTGCTTCTGGAAATGCACGTCCCATTGCATCACCGTCTAAAATTGGAATACCCTTCATCGCTGCTACCGCCACGGGAATTAGTGAGTTAACCCCGCCAATTTCAATTGGCATTACAACATCAGTTTTTTTACCGCTCGCCTTTTCATACGCATTTAATGGCGCCATTAGCATTTCAAATGAAGGTATTTTCTCGATGAGAACACTCGGAGACCCCATACCACTAACCGGAACGACCCATTGATTATCTTTAAGTTCATCCATCGTAATTACTTGAACAGGTCCATATTTTTCAATTGCATGTAAAGCCATTAATTTCCCTATATAGGGATCTCCACCTCCACCTGTTCCTAAGACCGCAGCCCCGATTGCAATATGTTCTATATCTTCTTTATTTAACCACTTCATAGACATTCTCCTTAGGTAATTGACGTTTAATGACTACACAAAAAATTGCCTGTGCACTAAAAGCAATGATGAAACTATCAAGAGTCGGTATTGTCGTTAGTTTGAAAAGTTCCAGTCCAATAGGGTTTTCCAGTGTCATCCAACTTATTAACGTACCCATTCCCCAGGCCATTAACGGGTATGCATGGAACTTTGCAGACGATTCAATTGATAGCAATTTTGCACCGCCAATATAGTAAATGGCCGTATATACACCGCCTATTGGTGCGATAAACATCGTGATGATGCTCAGGAAGTTTATGAAATTTCCGTAAATACCCAAAACAGCCATAAGGGTACCGATTGTACCTGCAACAAGTGTTAATCTCGCTTTACAAATCTTCGTGAAAATGACAGCTAAGCCAAGTCCCGATGAGTAAGCATTACTTGTATTCGTTGTCCATTGCGCCAATATCAATACTAGAATACCCGGTATCCCAAGACCAACAGCCAGCATGATCGTCGTCAGATTATCTTCGTTCATGACACGCGATAGAATCATAGCAATGACCAACATAAAACTATTGCCAATAAAGAAACCAAAGAAGGATGCTAAAACAGCATCTTTTTTTGTTCGTGCCCAGCGTGAAATGTCCGGTGAAATTACTGCACCCACGACAAAGATACTAATAACAAGTGAAATAGCCATCCCTAATGAGAATGTGTTTTCCACAGGTGCACCAATACCAGCAGTGCCGAATTTACTGATGGCCATTCCGACTGCCAGAACCACTAATATGATCAACAGCGGTACCGACCAAGAACTTAACTTTTCAATTGCATGGTATCCGTACATTGCCGTCAGCATCATCAGCAATCCACCTATGCCAGCAAGAAGTGGAATGGGTAATTGAATTCCGGTGGCTTCAGAGATTGCGACAGTCGCATTTTCGGCAAAAAAGCCAGCTTGTACACCAAACCAACCCATTAATGAGATAGCGAGAAATGCCGAAACAATTTTTGCTCCAGAACTTCCGAAGGCGGCACGAGAAATCATTGATGTAGATAATCCAGTAGCCGCACCAACGTATGCACAAAATGCAGCTAAAACACCTAATAGTAAAGATCCAATCACCACAGCTAGCAAGGCGTCATTAAAGGCCATCCCTGCTCCGAGCTGTGCTCCAAAAAGCATAGCTGATAAATCAATTCCGACAGCAATCCATATTAGGCTAATGGATAGCCATTTCTTACGTTCTTGCATCGGTACAACTTCTCGGGCATAATCATTTTTCATCTTCAATCCCCCTCAATATAAGAGTGGTGAGGTGAAAAGCATGTTGGATTTGCTCCGCAAATTTTATTTCATCATACAAATTTATTTCCCAAAAAATTCCATCCATTATCAACAGAAATTGTTTTGTTAAGTTGATCCTTTGTTGTTCAGAACTGGATGGGTAATCGCGTTTTAACGCAGTTTTCAGTGAAAGTATTAGCCACTCATCGAACTGCTCCATGTGATTTTTGAGAAACTGTTTAATTTCTGGAGGTGGTGAGTTGATCAATGAAATATAAGCTGCCGTATCATCTGCTTTCCCTTTATGATAAGTGACAGTCCCGTAAAGGAGATAAGAGAGGATATCTTCTATTGGAAGATTTTCTGCTTCATGCATGATCTTTTTCATCTGACTAAAATGGTCCTCTAATATCTTTTGAAAAGCTGCGACAAATACAGCTTCTTTGTTTTGGAAAAAAAAATAGATTGAAGCCGGCTTAATACCAACATCTGCAGCGATTTTTTGCATCGTGGCTCCTTGATAACCATAACGTGAATAATTATAAATTGCCGCTGTCATCAGTCTTTCTTTCATAACACTTCCACCACCTAATAGTTGTTAGGTTAATGATACAACGCTAGTTATCAGACATCAACAACATTCTGAATTATTTATATTAACTTTCTTTACTGCCATAATATTGTGGGTGTTATTACCATTTTTTTAGACTTAAGCAATTGCTACACTAACTGTATGCAAAAAAACTCAGCCCTTTTTACGTACAAGGCTGAGTTGCGTTCTTCTCTTTATATTTTCAGTAAAACTTCTACCTACTAAAAGCTTACAATTTTATCAATCCAGAATTTTAATGGTAACTGTTTTACGTCCCCAATTTAATGCATCTTGCTCATTTTCCATATAGACGTCAATTTTTTTCCCTTTAATAGCACCACCAGTATCTCCCGCAATTGCTTCTCCATATCCTTCAACCCATACGCGCGTTCCCATTGGAATTACTGTAGGGTCAACTGCGATGACTTTTTGGTTAGGATTCGAAAGCAAGTCAATACCCGCTGCCGTTATACCCGTGCATCCTTCGCAATTAGCGGTATACGCCGTTGCTGTAACTGTCATTTCTTTAGTAGCTGAAGCGACAGCATTATTTACTACATTGTTAGTGGATGATGGTGCTGAAGTTGTTTTTGAACCTGCTACTATTAGTTTATCTCCCGGATGGATGATATCACTTGAAATACCATTCTTATTCATTAATTCATCCACTGAGAGGTTGTTATTCAGCGCAATTTTGAAAAGAGTGTCACCTTTCACAACTACGTGTATTCCCACCTTATCTTCTACTTTAAGTTTTTGATCTTCTACTTTAAGTTTTTGCGCTGGATATATAATGGTAGACTTTAATCCGTTCATTGTTTGTAATTCTTCTACGCTTATATTAGCCTCTTGTGAAATTGACCATAGTGTATCTCCCGATTCTACCGTATGGACGCTAGATGCAGATGCTTGGCCCGCCCCTACTGATAATGTTGCGATTGCTGCTAGTGCAATGATGTGTTTTTTCATAAGATGAATTTCCTCCTTTTCACTAACCTGCATAAGCATAACACCCGAAGATATCATAACCATTGCAGAATTGTGTGTAGGAGATATCAATCTCGTGACACATTTTACTTTATTGATATATTTGTAACATATCAATAAAGTGAATATTTTTAGTAGAGTATAGAAGATAATCTATTAATTTATAAATAACCTAAAAAGCCTACACCCAATTTCTGAATTACAGAAATGAGCGCAGGCTTACCAGGTCTACTTATACGTTAATTATTTTCACAAAGCCTGTTTTTTTCACATAAATTGTTTTGAACTTTACATGACCGTTTGCATCCTTGAAAAGTATGATGCGCTTATACAAGTTATCCTCTACCACTTGAGCACTATAGTCTGAAAGATCCGTGGTAGCAGAAAGCTTTTTGTATTCTACACTTTCTGCTACTTCATCTGAAATCCCTGATGCCGGCTGCGTTTCATTATCAGTAACGCCACTAATCACTTTGTTGAAAATCATTCCGCCTTTGTAGTCAACAATCTTCAATCGGTTTTGTGTTTTGACAAATACAGTTTTATAACGCTCACGCCCATTCATATCTTTCAACACAATAACTCGCTTCTGCAAGTTATCCACTACGATTTGAGCGCTGTATTTTGATACATCTACCTTTGCTGCCAATGTTTTATATTCTGGAAGTGAAGTTAAATCTTCTGTAGATACATTATTATTGTATCGATCCCCTTGTTGGGAATAGTTAGAGACTGCGACATTCTGATTCGCAGCCTCTGCACGATCTGCATGTATTCCAGTTACCCCACCTGCAGTTAGTAGCAATGCTCCAATTGTTGTGATTAAAATTGTTTTCATAATTTCCGTCTCCTCTATGGGTTATTTTGGATCAGACTTCATCATAAAGGAGCTTTATGTGATTTCTCTGTGAGTAAAATGAGATTTTGATGAGAAAGAAAAGAAAACCAATCAGGTATTTACATAAATGGAATTAAGATAGGTGCTAAGCATGGCGATCAATAAAAAATAGCATGGGAACTACTCAATCAAATAGTATTCGCTACGTACAGTAACGTATTGATAAGACTATGAAGTGTTGGCTAACCTGTATTCATAGTTTATATTGTGTGTAACGAGAAAGAAGATCGACTTCAGCAACTTGTTGACACAAGCGACGGAAGCGACCTTCTGGTATTTGCTATAGGGTTGATTTTTCAGTTTGCCGTTATAGTCAAAAAATTATTTTGTCAAAAACGACTTATCTTAACCATGTTTTGAATGATGACATAAAGTAAATTTCCTCAGGTGTTTATTCCCACGATTATTAATTTTGTCTTTAGCAATAAATTCACCTGATTGGTAATTCCTCATACAGTTCATTGTCCATTTTACTAAAGTACGTATCGAACCAACACACACACCACGCACTTAAGCCTGCTAAAATAGTTCCGGAAGTATTATTTCTCAATATTCCCTTGTGCATCATGACTCGCTGATGAGATAAAACGGATACGTATTCTCCATTCGCTATGGTAGGCACTATTGTTGATTTCAACATAAATCGAGTGGGAACCTCGTCCTACTAAAGTTCCCTCAGTACCTAAATTAAAGTCCGTACAAGTAGAATTCCGCACAGCACACCTAAAATTTCAGTCTACCGATTAGAATTCCTTGAAAACATTTAAAGATTCTAATGCGTTGCCTTTAAAATCAAATAGTCCTTGATTTGCCCATGAATTACCGATCGTTGCGACATCATTTCCATACTTCATACCTTCAAGACTCGCCCAACTCGTACCATTTACCGGTAACCATGCCGGTTCCCAATAAACAATTCCAATCCCATTATTACCTGTTGTTTGTTGAACGGTTTTCATAAGATCCCGTAAGAAACTTTTTTGCCCAGCAATTGTGGCTGGATACCCCGCTTCTTCTGCTAGCTCTTCTGTAAAAATACATGCGCCAGTAGGGTCTTCTCCCGTAAATCCATAAGCTGCTTCTACGACGAGTAGTTCTTTATTATAACGCGTACTAATATCATTAAGATTTAGCTCTAACGCCTTCAGATCGCCATGCCAAAATGGATAGTAAGACAATCCAATAATGTCGAACTCAACGCCTCTATTTGTAATTTCATCAAACCAGATCCGATATAAATCATTCGCTCCGCCAAAGTCTAAATGTAAAATGATTTTTGCTGGATTGGCTGATAAGCTATCTTTTACTGACTGAATTCCCGCCTTCAATAAACCCGCTAATTGATCATAAGATGTTTTCTTGCTATCGGTTTCAACTTCTTCAAACCGTCTTTCTGCAAATAGATAAGTTGGTGTCTTTCCATCTGGCCAAAGCATCCCATTGGTAATTTCATTGCCAATTTGAATGTATTCTGGGATGACATCGTTCTCATTACAGGCTTCGAGTACTTGCTTCGTATATTGATAAACTTTTTCTTCTAGCTGCTTACCTGATAGCGACTTCCACGCTTTAGGCTTCGCTTGTTTCTTCGGATCTGTCCAAAAATCACTATAATGAAAATTAAGTAGTAACTTCATTCCTTCGGCTTTTGCCCGCTTTGCTAAATCCAGCGTCGTTTGTAAATCATTCGTTCCACCGAGATAAGGTTTACCTGCTTCATCATAAGGATCCACCCATATGCGTAATCGAATCGTATCAATCCCATTGATTCGTAAGATTTCAAATAAGTCCTTCTCTTCTTTATCAATAAAGTACTTCCCGCCAAGATTTTCAACTTCAGTTAGCATTGAGATATCGGCACCTTTTATGAACGTTTGTGTCATTTCAGATCTCTCCTATCCATTTAGGGAGTGCGTACTTTTTTTGATGACGAATAAAAGTACGCACCGCTACTTATCTTTTACGCTTTAGTAAACGAACACCAAACGGAGCTAAGTCAATCTTAGTAGGTACCGGCGTTCCTTCAATTAAATCCGTATATACCGAATCTACTAACTCAACTTCTTTAGCTTCTCTGCTAAAATTGAATATGTAAATATAGTCATATTCACCATCTGTCCGACTCTGTGCTGTAACACCTTCCGGAAGTTTGCCTTCAATAACCCTTTTCAAACCTAATTCTTCAACTAGCTTCGTGAATAAATCGAGGTGAAATTCTCCCTTATTTCTCGATGCGATATAATACGCCTTTCCTGCTCCAAACTGATTAACCGTTAGAGCCGGAAGTCCTGCATAGAAATCCTCTTTGTAATAAGCTAAAGCCTCGGCACCCTCAAGATGAATAACATCACATAATTCATGTGCAACGTATTCCTTTGTAAGGCCTAACTCATTTCCAGCTGCCATTTCAATTGAATTTGTTTGGCCATCATGTAAGCCATCAATTTCTTCCGACCAAATGCCTAGTGTTTTTCGCAATGGACCTGGGAAACCTCCCGCAAACACAAGATCATTCTCATCGACAATTCCTGACCAATATGTTGTTACAAACGTGCCACCTTGTTGTACAAATCTCTCTATTTTCTCACCAACACCAGGACGGACCATATATAGCATCGGAGCGACAATTAGTTTATATTTCGATATATCCTGATCCATATCAATCACATCAACAGCAACACCTTGATCCCAAAAGGCTTTGTACTGCCCAGCAACCGCTTTTTCATAGCCAACACCGATATTACGGGGTCCTTGAGCATCATTTATTGCCCAGCGATTTTGTGTATCAAAAATAAGGGCTACCTCAGCTTCCACAGTCGTTCCAACTACTTGGTCAAGACCTCCAAGTGTTTCACCTAGTTGGGAAACTTCCTTAAAAACTCTCGTATGCTCATGACCAACATGATCTACAACAGCACCATGGAACTTTTCACTAGATCCACGACTTTTGCGCCATTGGAAATACTGAACTGAATCCGAACCATGGGCAACAGCTTGTAACGATGATAAATAATGCATACCAGGACGTTTTAACTTACTAACATCTTGCCAATTCGTTAAACTCGGCGTGCTTTCCATTAACAAAAACGGTTGACCATCTTTTAACGAACGGAACCAATCATGGTTCATTGCAATATATGCAGCTAGCTCACTGTCATCCTCATGATCATGCCAAGTCGGATAAGAGTCCCACGAAACAACGTCAACTTCAGCAGCAAATTTTGCATAATCAAGACCCTCAAATAATTCCATGAAGTTCGTGAAAACCGGAATATCTTTATTTGCTTCTTTTAACGGTTTGATCTCATGTTTGTAAAAATTAATTGTTTGATCCGTAACAAACCGCTTCCAATCCAAATTCAATCCATGTACCATCGTTTCACCATGTGGAGCCGGTGATTCCACTTGCGACCAAGTTGTATACGTATGGCTCCAAAACGTAGTCCACCAAGCTTTGTTCAAGTTTTCCAATGTCTTGTATTTTTCTTTCAGCCACTCACGGAATGCATCTTGACAATAGTCACAATGACATTCGCCGCCATATTCATTTGATAAATGCCAACCGATCACTGCAGGATGATTCGCATAGTTATCCGCCAACCTTTTGTTGATAATCGCTATTTTTTCACGGTATTTTGGTGAACTAAAACAATGGTTATGTCGTATTCCATGTAAATTACGAGCTCGATTACCACCAACACGCAGTACTTCTGGGTATTTTTCCGACATCCAAGCTGGTCTAGCACCACTTGGTGTAGCTAGAAATGCATAAATACCATTTTCAGCAAATGTATCAAGAATTCGGTCTAACCATTCAAAAGTGAATACACCTTCTTCAGGTTCCAGTTTACTCCAGGCAAACATTCCGATTGACATGACATTACATTTTGCAAGCTTCATTAAGCGAATATCCTCAGCTAGGATTTCTGGGTGTTCCTCCCATTGTTCCGGGAAATAATCTGCCCCGTGCAATACTTTAGGAATTCTACTACTTACAGGATCATATACTTTTGTCATCTAAATCACCTTTTCCAATTTTTTGAGTATCTACTTGAATCAATTTAGTAATAGGGTTATAAAACGGGAAATACGAACAATGTTGATTTCCGCTTCAGGTGGACGCTTTCCGCGGGCACGGCTTCAGTCTCCTCGTCGTTTCACTCCTGTGGGGCCTTCAGCTCGCGCTGTTCCCGCTGGAGTCGCCACCTTCCGCTACAATCAACGAGAGTAGCCCGAAAGTTTGACGGACTATGAATTGATAGATGAATTATAGTGTTAGTCTTTACATAAGAAATAAGTAATTGTGAAATTGATTCACTTATCCTTTTGTTCCTCCACCAGTCAAACCTGAGATCAAGAATCGTTGTAAATATAAATAGATCAGCGAAACAGGAACTGCAATTAAAATGGCCCCTGCAGAAAATCGGGTAAAGTTATTTGCAAATTTATCATTGATAAAGTTAAATAATCCAAGCGCTAATGTGTAATTTTCCGGGCTTCTCAATATAATTGACGGTAGAATAAAATCGAATAACGGTCCCATAAAGTTAAATAATGCTACAACCGCCAAGATTGGTTTTGCCAATGGTAATATAATTTTTATAAACACAGTCATATGTCCGGCACCATCCATTCGGGCTGCTTCATCCAGCTCTCGTGGGATTGTATCCAAATAGCCTTTTACAAGCCAGGCATTAAACGGGATTTGTCCACCAACATAAATCAAAATTAACCCAGTCAATGTATTCAAAAGTCCAACTAAATTAAGTAAAATATACAAAGCAACCATCGCCATAATGACCGGGAACATTTGCAGGATTAAAAATGTATATAACCCCGATTTACGTCCAACGAACTTGTATCGAGAGAATGCATATGCGACTAGCGACGTCATAACGACTGAAAACACTGCTGATAGAGTAGAAACAATCAAACTATTTTTATACCAAGTTAAATAATTACTACTAGGATCTGTAAATAACCACTTATAATGAACAAGCGACCAATTTTCTGGAATAATCGTCGAAGAATATAAGCTTGTTCCAGCATTTAATGACATTCCAAATGCCCAAATCAGAGGATAAATAATGATTACAGCCATAAACGCAAACACTGCATATATTCCTGTTAACTCTAATGCTGATTTAACTTTTGGTTTCATCAAATATTCCCCTCTTCCTTAAATGATTTTGTCCGTCGGAATTGGAGGATTGCAAAAACAGATACCAAGATTCCTATAATTAGGGAGATGGCTGCAGCCATACTATAATTATTCGTTTCGAATGTTAGTTTATATACCCAGGAGATTAATATATCTGTTCCTCCAGCATTTTGGCCTTTTACCGCTGGGCCACCTCCGTTAAGTAGATAAATAACATTAAAGTTATTAAAATTCGAAGTATATTGGATGATTAACAATGGTGCTGTTGCAAATAGAATATGTGGCAGTGTAATACCTCTGAATTTTTGCCAACGTGTAGCACCATCCACATCTGCCGCTTCATACCATTCACTAGATATACTTTGTAATACACCAGAGAATAGAGCAAATAAAAATGGATAGGCAAG
The DNA here is from genome assembly GCF_008369195.1 of Sporosarcina sp. ANT_H38. Classification (GTDB taxonomy): domain Bacteria; phylum Bacillota; class Bacilli; order Bacillales_A; family Planococcaceae; genus Sporosarcina. The sequence goes on from NZ_VOBC01000001.1 coordinate 1,914,286, forward strand.
CCACGTCTGAATCATAATCAGCAGAATTTTTGTGTAAAACGGATCTGTTAACCATGGGATTCCATCACCGCCGAAAAGTGGAATAATGATATCACGGTTAATCGCACCAAATTCATCATTAAACATTGCTGCAAAAATTAGAATTGAAACGAATCCAGGTACTGCCCACGGTAAAATCAAAATTGTTCTGATTGTTTTTTTGAATTTAACACGACGATCATTGGCAAGGATGGCCAGAAATAAAGCAAGTACGATTTGAAATGATGTGGCGACAAGTGTCCAAATAATTGTCCAAGAAAATACACTAATAAATGTATTCTTCCATAATGGAACAGTAACTAGATTCACAAAATTATCAAAACCTACCCACTGTACTAGATGCCTTGGTGGTGAATTATATAAATCATAATTCGTAAATGCTAGCGTAATCGCAAATAATAAGGGAAAGACTACAGTGAATATTAAAAGGATTAATCCAGGCCCAGTAAGTAAATATGGGAATGCTTTATCATAACTTGCTTTAAATGCATCCATCATCGTTGTTGCTTCCCAACCTTGTGAAATTAATTTTGCTTGTTTTTTCGCATCTAGCACATTGAGAACATAAAACAAAATCACAAAAGCAATTAAAATAATTGATAAAATTCCATATACGAGTAAAAAGATCGAGTGGTCTACACCAGCGATTGTTCCAAGTGTTGTAATTCCCCATAAACCTAAATTAATGAAGTCAGAAAAGCTGATAATGAAGGCAATTTCTAAAATAATAAAGCTAATTCCCTTTATATATTGTTTGTTATATATTTGTCCTAAACCCGCAAGCAAGATCGATAGAATCATCGCCGTTTTAGAACTATGTGTTTTTGCATATTTGCGCTTCGGTCCTTTTGACTTTTCCGTAGGAGTCATTTTATCCACCTCGTTTAAAAATCGAGTGGGAAGAGAGCAACTAGGCCTCTTCCCACTCAACTCTAGATTCATGTTCCTGATTGAACTAATGATGAAAATAGGAGTAAACGGTTATTTGGAGATTTCAATTTTTTCTTTGATATTTTGAACCGATTCATCTAATATTCCTTGAACATCTTCCCCACCAACAATTAGTTCGATCGCGTCATCTATATCCCATACTGCAGACATTTCAGGAATATTTGGCATTGGTGTACCGTATTTAATTTGCTCTGTATAACCTGCATAGATTGGATCATCAATCTTATCAAGAATACTTTGACGAGGCGGAAGCTCACCTGTTACATCGTAATAAAGTTGTGAATTCTCTTCATTCATTAGGAATTTCGCTAAATCCTGTGCCCATTCCTGATTCTTAGAGTAATAAGATGTTAACCACGATTTCACCCCAACGAATGATTGTGCAATTTCACCATTAATTTGTGGTAGTGGAGCCGTTGCTAAGTTATCGCCTAGCGCTTCAGCATAAACCGGTAAATTCCATGGTCCGCTTACAACCATACCAACTTTACCTTCTGTAAATAGACCGTCTAAAACATCAACAGTTAAAGTTTTTGGGAGTAAACCTGCTTTCACAAAAGATTGATATTGCGTTAACCCTTCGATTGCACCTTCGTTATTTAGGCCAACATCTTCTGGATCATACGTACCATTTTCTTCAGCAAACACATAGCCACCGTAACTATTTATGAATGGATACAAGTAGTAAAACGAAGGACTAATCAAGAATCCATATTCATCTTTGGCTTTATTCGTTTTTTCTTTAGACATTTCAAATACTTCTTCGATTGTTGTTGGTGCTGTTTCAATGATACTTTTATTGTAGTAAACGAAATATGTTTCAATTGCTACTGGTGCTCCGTAAACATCGCCTTCATACGTAAAAGCATCAATTGCTGCTTCGCTAATGCCCTCAAGTTCAGCACTCGTATAGTCAAATGGAACCGCTAGACCTTGTGCAACAACGTCACCTAATCGATCCTGTGGTTGGAAAAACAAATCGGGACCGTCTCCAGCTGGACCAGCTAATGCAAGTTCCTGAATCTGGTCAGGTTGCGGAACTCTTTCCATCACAATTTCTATTCCCGTTTTTTCAGTGTATTTGTCAAACATTTGTTTCGATACATCTGCAGCGATATCTTCATCATTCACCCAAACAACTAATTTTTCCGGCTTAGCTGTCTCCCCACTACTTTCCTTAGCAACCTCTTTAACTTCCTCACGTTCTGGAGCACAAGCAGTAAGAATAACCAATAAAGACAACATTGATAATAAACCTAAAAATGCTTTTCTCTTTAACAATTCAATGACCTCCCTTGTAATTTAATAGCGAGAATCACTTAATTAGTTAGATTAATTAAGTGTTCAACTAACTTAACCTCAGTATAAAGCGCTTTCAAATAGATAGATATATCAAAATACTCCAAAAAAGTTTCAGAATATGCAACTAGCTTTTTATGCATAAACAATTATTTATCTTCTATTTGTTTACAAAGTCTTGGAATCAGCACAAACTTCGAAGGAATCCGTTAGCAGCTTGCAAATCCCAATCCAATCATTTAACAAAAAAACAAACCTAGCACTGACTACTAGGTTTGTTTATAGTGTAAGTCACGATATACGCTTGGGGTAATGCCTTCGCGCTTCTTAAATGTAGAAACAAAATGACTGACACTGTTAAATCCGACCAGTTTTGAAATATCACTTAAACTTTGTTCCGTATTTGTAAGTAAGATTGTCTTCGCTTCACGAATTCTTAACTGCACTAAAAATGAATAAGGGCTAATGCCAAATGTATCATGAAATAATGTATTCAGATGTTGCGAACTAACTTTGGCCTTTTCAGACATTTCTAATAAACCAATATTCTTCGGATACATTAACTCAAGCCATGCAACAATCGGCCTAATTGCCTCATAGCTCTGTGAAATCGATAGCTTATTATTCAACTTACCATATTTTTTTAACATCATTAAAAATTGATATAACGTTGCTGATGATTCAAACTCCAAATAAGAGTCTTCCTGACCAATCTCTTTTATCATTGATTGGATGATGTTAGCGAACGAAACACCATCTGTTTCTTCATATACACCCGAATAATTCATATCCAAAGAATTAAGGATTGGATCAACCGCCGCGCCACTAAATGTCATATATAGTGTCGACCATTGGCCACCACCATCTCTATCATAATAATAAGAATGTGGCGTATACGGTGTCAGCAGGACAGCCTTTCCCGGTGTAAGTAAAAACTCTTGACCCGCAAAGTTAAAAGTTCCTTCTCCCTTAACTGTCTGTAACCAATGATAATATGGATACCCCTCAGGCCGATTAAACTCAAGCTCATGTGGGTTATAACCAATACTTTCAATATATAAAGGCAATGGATTGTCCGATACAGTAAAAGTATAACGCTTTTTATCCTCCATACGCTGCCCCCCTTTTCCTAATTATACCACCACATCAACGGGTAGCGTACGGCTACAAGGCATTAGTAGGAGTAGTAAGATTGTAACCGTTATCTGTTTTTCTAATCGTACTGACATTCGATTATCGGATAATTTTGGGTGCCTGTGCATCAAAAATTGACAAACTACTGATATATTTGAATAAAAATACAAAATAGCTAAACATATTTCCATAAATCATATTTTGAAAACGTTATAATAAAATTGTATTACATTTTCCGAATCTATTCTTGCACAACTATCCCCTCTTTTTTCAAAATTTCAATGTAGTTTCTAGCACTGCGTACTTGAAATTCATTTTATAACGGGGTCTATTGGTTCCTTCCCTCTTAAAACAGCTACTAAATTCTCTGCTGCTCGCATCGCCATTGCCGCTTCCGTTCTCGCTGTAGCAGATCCGATGTGAGGGACTGCTACGACATTCGACATTTGAAGTAGTGGGTTATGTGGATTTACGGGCTCTGTTTCAAATACATCTAAACCAGCTCCATAAATCTCTCCATTTTGTAACGCGCGAATAAGCGCTTGCTCATCTACCGTCTGACCGCGAGATACATTTATAAAGACAGCTGATTTCTTCATCATTTTGAATTCCTTTTCACCAATGATTTGGAACGTTTCAGGCGTAAGTGGTGTCATTAACACGATATAATCAGAACGTGTTAAAAGTGACGTCAAGTCGCAATACTCCGCGCCATACTTCTCCTCAGCTTCCGGTTTTCTGTTCCGATTATAATAAAGAACGTCCATATTAAAACCGAATTTTGCCCTTCTTGCAATCGCTTCTCCGATTCGTCCCATTCCAATAATGCCTAACGTGGTACTATGTACATCTTTCCCATAGATTTCGTGATAATTCGTCGTCGGTTTCCAGCTTCCATCTTTGATAAACCGATCTAATTCAGTGATGCGTCTAGCAGTAGCTAAAATTAGGGCAAATGCTAAATCCGCAACCGTTTCATCCAGTACATGAGGCGTATTGGTTCCAATTACATTTCGCTTTTTCATAACTTCTACATCAAAGTTGTTGTAACCAACAGATACATTACTAATGACTTTTAAATGAGGTGCGTGATTCAGTAGTTCCTCATCAATCCTTCCAACCATACTGCTACCACCAGTATATAAACCTTTAACATCTGCAATTTCTGCTAACAGGACATCTCTCGGAGTTCGCCCATCTCCCCGCCATTCTATAATATCGCAATAATCAGTCATAAATTCTTTTACATGTTCAGGTATAGAATATGTTGAATAGACTTTTGGTTTCACTTTTCATTCCCCCTACTACTTAATAGCAACTAGTTCTATTATTAAATGTTTCTGATTTTGAATAACGACAAATAATTACCTGAGAGGTGTCACGAACAGGTGGCCTGAAATTAATTTAGGTAGGTTAGGTGGATTTTGTTTATTCTTATTGGGTTCTCATATACTACAGAGTTCAATGAAAGATGGCTCCCCAGACTTCTAAAAAACTTTCTTTGTATATCTGCACTTCGGAAAGTTACTACACCCATAAAAGGATCCATACTTTCCTTTCTTCAAAGACAACTCGCTGTTGCACTTTGGACAGGAATTTTGTTGGATGCTTTCTTTCTCTTTTCGCACATTTTCCTTGCGATTATTCTGGATTGTTTGAACATGCTGTTTCCTAATTCTCTTCTTTACTTTCTTATCTTCAATTAGGAAACCTTCAAGCTTCCGGTTAATCTCACGCAACTCAAGTTCACTAATTTTATGTACATTCCATTCTTTAATCACCCGTGTTAATTGTGGAAACTGAATGACTCTTGCAGATTTAAAGCGATCTTCAAACTTTAAAGTGGAACTACTAGAAAACGCTATGATGGAATGAAAGTACTCAGAGTCCTTTTTACCAATATAGTTTTTTAATGCTTTTATGTGCCCATAGTTTTGCCAAATTGGATTAAACATTTTTTCTTTTCGTTTATAAATAACCTGTGTCCAGTATCTCTGATTTTCTTTAGCAAATATCCAACCTTCGTAATCCTTTGTTTCAATAACAAAGATCCCATATGGCGAGGTAACCACATGATCCACCTGGGTTGTTCCCTTGTCGCCATTGGGTACATATAGATCATGGAATATTGAATAATTCGGTCCTAGAGTGCTAAATATTCGATTTACTTTCCATTCTCCTACTGCCCCTTTTATCAGCGGAAACTTTAGTTTTAGTATGACAATCCCAGTCAATACTACCAAAGTAAACAGAACAGGCGTCCAGATAAATAGGATAGGTAAGAGAACGATAACTATTACTATGATTAGTAGCCACTTTATTATAGTGGTCATCCATTCCCTACTCTCGTCCTTTTTTGTTAGAATATTAGCATTATAACACAAGTGCCGAAACTATCATCTGAATTTAGGGTACCTGCTTCTAGAGTGATTTTTATCGTAGCAAGGTGTACCTGTATAACAAACAATCATGATTGTTTAAACTTTCACGATAGTTTCTTGCATAGGTGAATCAATTTCATAATAGGGTTATAAAACGAGAAAAACGGACAATGTTGATTTCCGCTTCAGGTGGACTCTTCCGCTATAATCAACGAGAGTAGCCCGAAATATTGACGGACAATAAATTGTTAGATGAATTATATTGTTCGTCTTTTATACAAGAAATAGGTAATTATGAAATTGATTCAGGTACTTTAAAATTTTAAAGAACATATCATTATTTTTTCTATAAACCAATAAATTCTTTTTATGGTAAAATTAACTCAATCAAAAAGACTCTGTATTCACATCACACAAAATAGAATAGCATCACGTAGGGGGGAACAGTAAATGGAACAATACATGATTTTGGTGACAATTATTGTTGGATTTATTATGGTAACAGTATGTGCAAACCTGTTTTTTGCGATGAAGAGTCGAGCATACTTCTATTCAAAGAAATTGACTGCTCCGCCATGGGCAGACAAAGAGACAAAACAACTTTTCCGCCAATTCAATCGTGCCTGGTCAATGAAGATTGAGAAAACTGTAAATGTGCGTGTAAAGAAAAGAAAACGTACTCTAAAAGATGTCGAACTACGAGAACGGTGGTATGAACTTAAGAAATTTCTTTTGTTAGCGGGCATCTCAAAAGGACTTCCGATGTTTTCAAAAAAGGTAGATGATATTTGGCACTTCTTTTTAGAAGAAGAGGAACTGTATAATCAATTCTGTTTAGATTTCATTGGAGAACAGATTGAACATCACCCTCATGAAAAGCCAACACTTCTCCCAAATGAACGTGCTTGGTTTGACTTGTTATATCTATCTTTTTTCAACGTCACTTCTCGCTCACATCTATGGGGGAAATTCGCGCAACAAAAGAAAGAACACGCTAAATGGATAGAGCGTATAGTGAATGATTCAAAAGGAATCAATGAGTCATTTGGGCGACACTCATCCGATGCAGCCTCGACGCATACATTGGCTACCTTTCTCAGGTTCGCAAGTCAACAAGTGATGAAAACAAACGGAATCCAAGGAAAGCGAGTTAAACGGAAAAACGGCTATTGGTATGGTACCTCACTATTCGCCTTAAATGGCTATGACACAGTTAAAGAGAAGAAAAAAGTGGATGGTACTTCTACAGACGGATCTCCAGGTTTTGCAGCTGACTTCGATTATAAAGAAGAATGGAATGACATTGTCACCAATGTGAATTCGTTTGAAGTGGGAACAGACGCCGGAGCTATGCCAAGTGCTCCTTCGGACGGAGGGAGCTCTGATTCTGGGAGTAGTTGTAGCTCGTGTAGTGGGTGTTCTTCATAATAATTATAGAATTGTTAAGGATGGTTTATCGTGAAAAATTAGTGAACAGTACCAGGTTCTAACGCAATTTTGAATTGCGTCAGAACCTGGTGCCCTGCATTAGCATAAACATCCCTTCATCCGGCATTTTCTTTTTTTGTTGTTTGTCCACATTCACTATCCGAATTTCATATTCTTTCAAGTTTTCCTGCTTGAAGAGTTTTTGAAAGAGACTTTCCTTCCGTTCGATATCCTTAAACGTATAGTTTCGAGTAGCTTTCACTTTGCCACTTTGGACGTCATTTCTTTTTTTTCAAAGTTTTAGCGTACTGATTGCAACTCGTCTCGCATCTTCAATTACCATTCACCCCTTCTACCAAATCTATTCCCCACGGATTTCTCCTATTAATATAAGACATGCTATGATTAATACTAAGAGTTTAGTTGCTGAACACAAGGAGATGACTATAATGCCAACCTACAACAAACTAGTTCGCGATCGCATTCTAGATATCATCGAAAAGTCTAACAAAAAAACTACATCTCGCATATTAACTGATGTTGAATATAGCAGTGAAATTACTAAAAAAATGCACGAAGAACTAGCTGAGTATGAAGCTACTACGACAAACGAAGATGCAGTCGAAGAACTTGCAGATTTGCTCGAACTGATTCATGCAGCAGCCGTTATTCATGATACAACTTTCGAAGAACTGGAAAAAGTACGTCTGGATAAAGCGAAGAATCGCGGTGGATTTGATGAGCGTATTTTTCTTATTAAAGTAGAAGATGACTGAAGTGCGGTTAATTACTTCTTACTTAATTGGTGAAATTAAAGACCTGACACAAAAAGCAGAGAACATTTACTGGAGTGTTGCATTTGCGATGAAATCTGGCGTTCGACTTGTGTTGCCACATTTTAAAATGACTGCTGCAAATGGAGCCGAGATAAAAATAGTTATCGATGATTATTTACATATTACGCAGCCAGAGGCACTTGAACTTTTATTCACAGAGTTGCCCAATGCGGAGATTCGGCTTTCGGATGAAAGTCGCGGTGTTTCCTTTCATCCGAAAGCCTATTTGTTCCGAGCTGACCAGGATTCTCACATTACTGCGGTTTCGTCGAATCGTTCAGCGTCTGCCATGATGCTCGGAATCGAAATGGAAAGAAAATCACTTCCCTTGTCCTATTGAAGTGGTTCGTCAAAAGGGTAAATTTCATTTCAAGAAAATGCCTTTACAATCCACGTGACTCCATTACCCGAGCACGCGGAAATTTGTGACTATAGATTGCATACTTATTTTGTTTAGTAACTTAAGTTTTTATTACCAATCTATTTCGCATCCCTCCCCACTCCTCTTAAAGAAGAGGAAAATGATGGTTGTTCCGATAAGCTTATATAAAAACGCAGCTATTTTTTTCAAACCAAGCTATGTATAGAGAATGAACCCCTGCGGTTAATTCTTCTTTGCTCAAACCTCCGAAACCAATCTGAACCATGGATGTCTCAGCCTGATCTTTTTGTGTCCAAAAGTGCGATACACGATAGACTCTGGCCCCGTTCCCCCTCCGCAGTTTTAATCAACTCCTCTTCATTCATACCATTGTGCACTTGCAATAAAATATGCAGACCTGCATCCTGACCTATTATTGTCACTCGTGTCCCCATCAGTTTCTGATTCATTGAGATCAACAGAGATTGTTTCAGTCTGTATACGTTACGCATTTTACGAATGTGTACTTCCCAATGTCCGTTTTTCATGAACAACTCAAGCGACTTCTGATGAAAAAGGGATACCGTTTGATCATACAATCGATAACCTTTCTTGTTATGGAGCTCCAATAAGGAAGGAGGCATAACCGGGAAGAAGGCATTTCGAGAAAGTTCCCAGATAAGACAGTGCGATAATTGATATCCAAGCCTTGTAAGGAAGGAATCGGTCACAAAGATGAACAATTCTAACATTCGAGTAATTATAGAAAAAACAAAGTGAAATCGCGTAGGTATTGATTAACTTGGTATAAATATAGAATTATATTTTATTCACTGATTGATGCCGTGCACAGGTACCTAAATTTTATTTAATAAACTTTCCCATCATTATTAAACAAAGAAAAACCATTCTACATTTAATTTTATGTAGACTACGCTAATAAGAGGATATTATTCTATTAGCGGATGAAGTGAACGTAAATTGTTGGAGAAAAAATCGCAGGGATACGCCCGTTGACAAGCAACCTCAAGGTTGCTTATACTTGATGTATGTGGGACAAAGACACTATATTCAAAGCACTCAGCGACTCGACTCGGCGGCTGATATTAGACGAATTATCCGAACGCAATGAGATGACGTTGTATGAACTTACGGCCCGTCTCATTATGAAGCACGAACTTACCATTTCGCGACAGGCGATTGCTAAACATCTTTCTTCATTGGATGATGCAGGACTCGTAAAATCAAAACGAAAGGGAAAATATCGAGTACTTATGTTCAACAACGAACCACTTAAAAACTTGTTGAATGGGTGGATAGAGTAATTCATTTAAAATTATTCTTACAAATGATGAGGTTTTTCTGCTTGTAGCCAGATTGCTTGCAGAGCACCAACATGGTAATTATCAAAGGAGACGATAAAAGTATGAAAATCATTGTTACCAGTTTATTCGTACAAGACCAAGACAAGGCACTGGAGTTTTATTCAGAAAAGCTGGGATTTGCAACAAAGCATGATGTTCCTATGGGGAAATTCAGGTGGATTACGCTTGTTTCTCCCGATGATCATGACGGTACCGAGCTTTTACTCGAACCGAATGACCATCCTGCTGCCAAAGAGTATCAAAAGAAGATATTTTCGGAAGGCATCCCAGCAACAATGTTTGGCGTTGCAGATATTCATCAAGAGTACAAACGATTATTGGAAAACGGCGTGAAGTTTACTATGGAGCCGACAAAAATGGGCGAAGTCACAATAGCTGTCTTCGACGATACATGCGGAAATCTTATTCAGATAATACAGCAGTAACTTCATTTAGATGTCCCGAAACTTACAGATTTAAATTGAGTAGTAATGTACAACACCAGTCAGCATATCCACTCCAATCGCATAAATAATATCAAAAAGTTCAGCCACATCTGTTTAGGCTGAGCTTTTTCTTGCCTAACCCAAAAGGATATACTACTAGCAATTTTACTAACTGAGTCCCGTTCAACATAAATGCCAACTACGGTATTCACATATTAACTACTGAAACCAACTCCTGCTTTTCCTTCAACTGCTCAAACAACTTCTCCACTGTCCCCATCCCAAAGTTCTTATACTTCGCAAGAATCACAAGTTCCTTTGGCAGCTATTCTGCTACGATGACGTTTTCAAGGATTGTCTCGATGAATGTGCGCACATATGCCAGCATGGTGTGTGGACGTGTGAATCACGCGGTTCAAGAAGTGGTACCTGTGGCACAAAAAACAATTGAGATGTGTGAGTACCTGGCACTTTTCTTACTTAATTAGAATTCCACCTAAAAGCAAATGCCGATTCTCGATTTGTCAGTCAAGAGTTCGGCTCCTCCCCTGGCCTGCTTAGATATGCAGGAGAATTAAGTGGCATCGAACTAGATATCTTTGAAAGGTATAAGAATTGGATTCAAGAAGCAACATCTACAGGGATGACGAAAAGCTATAAGATGATCGTGCTTCACTATATGCTTTCAAGAGGGCAAGATAGCTGGCTTAACCCAGTCACTCCTGAGCAAATCGCTCCTTATTTCCATCGTTATTTCTCGGAAAAAGACTATAGTATACGAACAGATTTCTCTGATAAACAAGGGAAAGAACTTCGTACCTATAATGAAAAGAAAATCACTTCTCTTCTCACTCCATTACCCGAGCACGCGCAGATTCTTTATCGCTGGACTGAGGAAATTTGTGACTATAGATTGCATGCTTATTTTGAGCGAAAATCGAATTTTATCGAGTGAATTTACTTTTCAATTTCCCAATTTGAATACCAGTTATGGAGAATCATTATATTTGTAGAGATAAAGATTCCCTTCAAATCCGCTTAGGAATGACTTTCACCATAAGTCAAGCAGCCTTGCCGCAATTCTAATGGCTTCGGCTACCCCTATTAGGTGCCTTCGCTTAAATTTCATTAGTATACATAAGTTAAATATATATAGAAGTTCACATTTACGAATGCACATACAGAAAAGACTAGATAGTCATAAACATATCTAATCTTCATATTATTTTCATGTAATTGTAGTGTGACTACTGCATAGGTATTTCAAATTAATATGCATGGGGTAGTTTTCGTTTTTGTGCTGATTGTATAACTGATATTTTTACTGTTAATGGTGAAGTAAGAGAAAGCCACGTCGAGACTTTCCCTTGCTTCGTGTTCTGAGCATATACTCGATTTACCGAACTTGCCATTCGATATTAGACGCTGTATATAAACAATCACGATTGTTCCAACTTCCACAAAGCATGATTTATATGCTATTTGCGTAAAGTCACACTCAACTCTTTAACTCCAATTTTAACAATATATCTTTTCCATTTACTACCTCACTAGATTTAGAAATAGACATACTTTTGACAAGTTCCCCATTTGTGATGATGATTGGCGTTATAATACTTGGAACTCTTTCTTTAACGAAAGCCAGGTCGACATTTATCAGTAGCTGACCAACTGTTACTTCTTGGCCTGTTTCAACGTATGTTGTAAATCCTTCCCCATTCAAACTAACCGTTTCTAATCCAATATGAATTAGTATCTCAAGCCCATTTTTCGATTTTAATGCAATCGCATGCTTGGTTGGAAAGACATAAATAACCGTTCCGTCGATTGGAGACACTATTTCCCCTTCTGCCGGAAGGACAGCAATACCATCACCCATCATCTTAGTTGAGAACACTGGATCTGGAACCTCCGATAACGCTATTACTTTTCCTTTCACAGGAGAAATAACAACTTCTTCTATTGTTTTGGTCATAAAACCTAAGCTTTTTTTAAACACAAATACTCCCCCTTTAAGCACCCATTTTAAGGTATTACTATTCCATCCCTAATTCATCTTTTACCTGACTAGCCAAGGTTATCACGTGTGTTCCATATATAATTTGCAGGAAGTTTCCGTTCCGTACAACTCCCTTTGCACCAAGTTCATTGACCCATTTGTCATCGTTATCAACTTTGCTTACATTCATAACTTCAACGCGCAATCTTGTTGCGCAATTAGTTATGTTCTTAATGTTAACTCCGCCACCCAGAGATTGAATGATCCCAGAAATCTGATCGTTTACTCCTGATTCTTTTTGTTGAATATAATCTTTTTTTGAGTAAAGTTTGATATTGTCGTCTTTTTCTTCCCGGCCAGGGGTGTTCATATTAAATTTCAGAATAGCCCAACGGAAACTGAAAAAATAGGTTGCAAAATAGGCAGGGATCAGAAATAATAACGCTATAGCATGAACTTTATCAGGTTGCAATAGGTTTGGGAACATATCACGAACAGCCACTCCAGTAATTGATACATTTAGCGCCTCAGTTAATACATACGATAGTCCAGATAAAGGTACATGAATTAAGAAGTACAATAAAGGCTGTACAAATAAGAAAGTATACTCAATTGGTTCTGTAACTCCAATCAAAACTGCCGTCGTTATCGCCGGAACTAGTATACTTGCAACCTTTTTCCGATTTTCTGGTTTTGCTGTATAATATATTGCAAGAGCTGCACCAGGCAAACCACCAAAATGAAATAAGATTCTCCCCGTTGTAAAGTTCCTTACAATGTACTCTGATTCAGTAGGTGATCCCATTTGAGCTAACATAATATTACGGACACCTTCATACAATGTTCCGTCCACCAGCATTGTGCCGCCAACTTTTGTATACTCGATTGGAAAAGCAATTAAATGATGAATTCCGATTGGTAATAATGCACGATCTGCTGCACCAAACACAAATGTTCCAATTAAACCACTTGTAGTAATAAAGTCACTAAAACTAGCCAATCCAAGTCCAATGTAAGGCCATACATAATAAAGTAAGATACCTACAGGAATTGTTGCGATAGCAATAACAATTTGGACGTATCTAGGACCTGCAAAGAAAGAAAGAGCATTTGGTAATTGTTTCTGATAATATTTATTATGGATAAAACTCGTAATAATACCTGCAATAAGCCCTGAGAAGATACCCATATTATAACTATAGATACCAAGCACGTGACCAAAGAGTGAATTGAAATTTTGCGCATCCAGTTCTGTGTAACCAGTTTGCATCAAAGCTTCAATCGTAGTGGTTTCAGGTGTTAGATTGTTTATGTTTAACATTGTATTAATTACTGTATTTATTCCTAGAAAAAGTACAAGCCCACCGAATGCTGCCCATCCTTTTTCTTTTTTTGATAAACCAAATGCAAGACCTACAGCAAAAAATACAGGTAAAAACCTCATAACCATAAAACCTAAGTTATTAAGGATTAAAAAGAAATTATGAGCAATATTACCTTCTTTAATTAACCAACCTAAATGAAGAGCTTTAACATTCTCGATGTTTGCAAAAGCAGCTCCAATACCAATAAAAATACCAGCAATTATTAGTAGAATAACTGGAATCATCATTGAACCTGCGAACACTTGAATTCTTTGCTTCATTCCCTCACTCCTTATTTGATTAGAGTTTTGACTAAGAGTTAAACTTGATACTTTCATCTAGTAGCTAATAACCTAAGTGTTTCACAATAAATAATGATTGCTTTATAGAGAGTTTCAATCCGGATTTTTTCATTCTGCTTATGTGTGTTAGGAGTATCCCCCTGAAATGATGGTCCAAAAGCAACACCACAATTTAATGCCCTAGCATAGGATATCCCCCCCTTTGTCATGAGCTCCGCATTTTCCCCAGTGACCCTCTTATACGCTTGTTGCAATGTTGTTATTAACTCGGAATCTGGATGAACATACAACGGCTGATGTACTTTGCTAATTTCTAAGGACAAACAATTTATTACAGAAAATTCAGTTAATTTATTTTGCACATTCTCTTGAGTCCGGCTTTTAGGAAATCTATAATCGAAAGCGATTTCAAATTCCCTTCCCTTATACAAGACATAGGGTATACTTAAGGTTGTTTCACCCATCTCTGAATCTTCATCATATAACCCCATTTTTTCCCCATGAACGTCATCGAGTAAAAATCTCTCCAGAAGGCCCTTGAAATTTCTTCCTTTTCCAATCCCCCCCTCAATGCACATTAAGTCTCTACCGAACTTAAATATAGCATTTGCGCCTTTATGTGGATTTCTTGATAATGTTTTCTCCCCCCTGTAGATAGCGGTTACAATTTCATTATCACAATGTACTTCAGCGGCTTCAATTAGAATATCTTTTAATGAATTGGGGTTGTGACTATGAAACTTCACGATCAGATTTTCACAAATAAACCCTCTTTGTTTTTCGCTTTCAATAACTAATAAATCATGTTGGGATTCTTTTATTGGTAGTTCATCATCTTTCAGATAAAAAGAACCTTGGATTACTCCTTTCTCACCATTTACAATGGGAAAATCTCCGTCCGGAGAAAACGCCATAATTGGTTGGGGATTATATTTAAAATAATGATCCATGCATTCCCAACTTGTTTCCTCCGCACCTCCCAAAATAAGTCGAACTTTTCTATTAAATACAAAACCCAAATCCCTTAATATTTTCATCGCATAATAAGAAGCAAGTGCAGGTGCCTTATCATCATTAACCCCCCTACCGTATAGAAAGCCATCATGATTAGTTAATATAAAAGGATCAAACGACCAATCATCTTTTTCTCCCTCTGGAACAATATCAAGATGGGCGAGAATTCCAATCACCTCTTCCCCTTGACCGCTTTCGATATGAAGGGCATATCCATCGAAATCAACATTTATAAAAGAATCCCTTTCTGCAAAAGAAATCATCTTATCAAAAGCATCTCTGATTCCCATACCAAATGGTGAATTCGAATCTTTGGACTCTAGATCGCGCACAGAGCGTATAGCTACTAATTCAGCCAGATCATCCATTAGCTGTTCCTCATAATATCGGAGTCTTTCATAATAGCTGTCTATCAAATTACCCACCTACTATTACCTCCTTAGTCAACCTCCAAAACTTTCTTCATGTCTATTTCAAACGTTTCTACTCCCAATATCGTTAAGGGATGATGGAAACTACCATCTATTAATTGAAATGGCACGGCTATATAGTCAGCGTAAAGTGCTACTTCTTGGAGCTGAAACTTAGTTCGAATGCTGGACGCCACAACCTTTGCTTCATACCCTTTTGATTGAATAATCGTTGAGACATTCCGTACAAATTCTAATCCATCTATTCCAAGTTCTTCATTCCTGGCAACAAAAAGAAATAAATAATCTGCGTTAGCATTTAAGGACAACATGGCCTGATTCACATCAAAAACTAATGTCATAGCCGTCTTGATTCCCTTTTGATGCAAATAATTAGCTAATTTCAAACCTAGGGCTGAATAGTTTAATTTGATAATGATTTCGCCATTTGAAATTTCGGTAAGTAAATTAACTTCATCTACCATCTCTTCAAAATCGGTGCCTATCACTTCTGCAGTGAGCAAGATATTTTTCTTGCTATATTTTTTTATAAATTCATAGTAGTTAACATTTCCTTTAGCATATAAGGTTGGATTTGCTGTAACGCCCACAACTCCCATCTCTAATGCTTGCGCAATTTCTAATTCATTTGTAGAATCAATTAAATATTTCACGTCTTACCTCCTTGGCCAATAGATTTCTTTCGTTGCCAGGGGAAGAGGGATTGAATTCCACCCTCGTTCTTCCCTATGACAATCACTTGACTACTATTAAAAACTTGTTAATGAATGCTCAGTGGCTATATACTGGGCTACATTGTCTTTTCCCGTTAATAACAAACTATGAGTATTTATTTTCTGATTATGCTGCTTGATGACCCCTTGTAAAACCTCTGTATTCGTAATGCCCGTGGCAATAAATACAGCCTCGTTATCACCTACAAGATCATCTAACGTTAAAATACTGTCTACATCAATCCCCATACTTAAACACCTTTTCAATTCTTGGATGGAAATAGCCTCATTTTCCGGCGTCGCCCCCTTTACTTGCGAGCGAAACAGTAACTTGGCATTCATTTCACCGCCGAGTGCTTTTAAGGCTACAGCGGATATCACTCCTTCTGGTGCTCCACCAATCCCATAAAGTAAATCAATGTTTCCTTTTTCCAATGCAATTTGTAGACCACCAATTACATCCCCTTCAGGAGGAGTAAACACCCGAATTCCTTTACTTCTTAACGTTTGAATAATCGAAGTATGTCTCGGTTTATCCAATACGATTATTGTCATTTCGTGAAGCTTTTTCCCCAATTTCTTTGCAACACTCATAATATTTTCTTCAAGGGATTTTGTAAGATCGATGGCACCTTTGCCATTTGGCCCAACCATAATTTTCTCCATATACATATCTGGCGCGCTAAAAAGTCTTCCTTTTTGTGCTAATGCCATTACTGTAATGGCACCTGCAATCCCTTTTGCTGATGATGATGTACATTCAATCGGATCGACTGCAACATCGTAGTGAACTTCAGACTTCATATTTCCCAAACGCTCACCTTCATAAAGCATGGGTGCATCATCTATTTCACCTTCACCGATTACAATCTCAAAGCATACGTTTAGCTTGTTTAGTCCCGTTCTTATTGCCTCAACTGCTACTAAATCGATTTTCGCCTTATCTCCCATCCCAATCCAATGATAGGCATCAATCGCTACTTGTTCACACGTTTTTACAAGAGCTAGTTGTACTTCTTCCTTCATTTCTACACCACCCTACAAGCTGTTAATTAAGATTTCCTGCATCCCCTTTGAATCTGTCAGCGGAAGATTAAAGAATAATTTCCCTTTCATTTCATGAACGATGTCCTCCGGAATTGCTAGGGAAGTTAATGATACGGAAAGATCAATCGCTTTCAAGAAATTTTTCATTGTGACGAATGCTTTTTCATCTATTGCTTGGTGTTCCCCAGCTGGTGCATACTCTTTCAAGATTTGAAGCACTACTTCCATCTTGTCAGGTATTTTCTTACTTACACTTTTGAAGAAGCTTGGGTAGACGAACGCCAATGTTTCCCCATGTGCAATTTCCGGATAGTAGCCATTTATGATTTCTCCGATAGGATGTGGCGCCTCTGCTCCTGCGTTCGACAGACAAATTCCAGCCAAATAATCCGCATATGCAATTTTTTCTCTCAATTCCACATTTTCTAAATCCATAATTACCTTTGGAAGCGTTTTTACAATAAGCGTCACCGCTTGTAATGATAGTGTTGTACTTAGCATTGAGGCTTTTGGGTTAAAATAGCTTTCAATAGCATGGCTTAGTGCATCAAAACCAGTTATGGCAGTTATCTTTTCGGGTACTGTTACCATTAACTCAGGATCTATAATACTTAATCTTGGAAATAAACAAGAGTGAAAAAGAGTGTTTTTTTCATTTTTCAATGGATTTGTAATAACAGCAGCTTGTGTAACCTGAGAACCTGTCCCTGCTGTTGTATTAATGGCTAAAACCGGTAGTGCTTGAATGGTTTCATCATTATCCGAAAAAGGATTAGAAAATTCATTGAAGCAAAATTCCCATGTATATTCTTTGTTGTAAACCATTAACGCCACTGCTTTGGCTGTGTCAATAGAAGAACCGCCACCAAAAGCTAGAACGAAATCTACATTTTCTTCTATTGCATTTTTTTTTGCTTTATCTACAATATCAATTGTTGGATTTGGTTGTACTTGATCAAAAATCACATATTCAATTCCATTTTCCGACAAACTATTCGTGATCTCTGAAAAATATTTTTCTCGACCATTATTTTTAAGGGAAGTACGGACAATTAAACACTTTCCCCCATAGACTTTGGCTAACTTTCCAATCTCTTTTCTTGCACCCTGCCCAAAACGGATTCTCCCAGGTGAATAAAATGAAAATTCCACGTCCTCGCTCCCCTGTTCATTTATTTATTCTCCGAAATGTTCAATGCTAGCTTCATTAATTGCGTCGCGGCAAGCTTTTACTCCGGCTGTTATCCCTTCAGGATGCTTGAAAATTCCTGATGATAGGATAATGACATCTGGCTCTGCAGCAACCATCAGAGATAAATTATCTGCTCTTAATCCGCCGTCAACGGCAAGCTCGCATGTTGGATTCTTCTCATTAATAAGCGCTCTCGCTCTTTTCACTAAATCAAGCGATGATTTACGCCATCCCCAATTATCTTTTCCATCTGTCTCGTCAACTCCATGCACTACAATGTGCAAACGATCTATATCATAAATTGCTTCCTCAACAAAGGATAATGGTGTGTAGCAGCCTATCGTGAGGCCAACTTTCATGTTAAATTCTCTGCAATAATTAATAATGTAGGCCAACGGAGCACCTAGGAATTGTTCCGCCGGAATGATCAACATATTCGCACCTGCGGCAGCAATTTTCTCAATGAACAATCGATCGCATTCCTTTGTATAAATATGACATTCAATCGGTTTGTCTGTTACCGGCCTAATTCCCTCGATAATCTGGTGTCCTCCCATTAACTGCATGTTTCTCAAATCATGCATATCGGCTGCATCGGAATGAATGTAGTCAGCTCCGGCGTCAGATGCCTCCTTTACAATATCAGCAATATGTCCATAGTCTACATGCGCTAGTCCTGCAGCAATTTTAATATATTTTTTCATAATAATATTCCTCCTATAGTTTTCTATTGAATTGTATTTTGTTTTTGATGCATTCAATGCAATTGTATTCTGCTTATAAAAGTTCGAAACCGGCTGTGAAGTGTCTCAATGAAGTTACTGAGCCCTCATGTACAAGTTTCATACCTTTATATTGCTCACGATTTTTATAAATTTCACCCAGCGCATTTGCTATTACATCCATATGGCTATTCGTATAAACTCGTCTTGACAGAGCGATTCTCATCGTTTCAATTTCAGGTAGAATCTCATCGCCTGTAACAGGATCTTTAGAACCAAATGCACAAGCCCCTATTTCTACAGCACGCACACCAGCCACTTCATAAAGAGCTACAACTAGCCTTTGAGAAGGGAATTGGTGTTGCGGAATTTCCGGGAAAAACCTTCTACCATCAACGTAAACACCATGTCCTCCTGTAGGTTCAATTATAGGAATTCCCTTTTCTAATAAGCGGTCACCCAGATACTTCGCCTGATTAATTCTATATTCTAAATAATGCTCATCGCATCCTTCTTGCAAACCGACTGCAAGCGCTTCCAAATCACGTCCAGCTAAGCCACCATACGTAATAAACCCTTCATGAATAATGGCTAATTGCTGAGCTTTTTCAATAATCTCAGCATTTCTTGTTACGAACAGGCCCCCTATATTAACCATTCCATCTTTTTTCGAGCTCATTGTGGCTGTTTCACAATATGAAAACATTTCTCTCGTAATCTCTTTAATTGGCTTATTAAGATATCCTTCTTCTCGTTGTTGGATAAAGTAAGCATTTTCAGCCATTCTTGCACTATCAATAACAACAGGAATACTATGCTTTTTAGCCAATTCGCTTACTTCGCGAATATTTTTCATAGAGACAGGTTGGCCACCATTGTTATTGCACGTAACTGTAATGATCACAACAGAAATTTGGTCAGAACCTTTTCCATCAATCAATTCCTGCATCTTATGGAGATCAATGTTCCCTTTAAATGGATGACTAGGGCTAGCCGTGTCTTTTCCATCATCAATAACATAATCAACAGCTAATGCACCCAATACTTCGGCATTTCCTCTAAATGTATCAAAGTGCATATTTCCAATTGCATATTTCCCTTTTTCGGCGTATAACTTGGCCATTATATAATCAGCTGCTCTGCCTTGATGTGTTGGTTGAAAATAAGGCATTCCGAAAACATCCTGAACCGATTCTTCCAATTTGAAAAAACTTTTTGATCCAGCATATGATTCATCACCAAGCATTAATGCTGACCATTGTTCACTACTCATTGCAGATGTACCACTATCAGTCAAGCAATCGATGTAAACATTTTCTGCTCTTATTTTAAAAGCATTATATCCTGCTTCCTGAAGCCATATTTGTCTTTCCTCTTTCGTTGTTTTCTTTACTCTTTCAACCATTTTTATTCTAAATGGTTCAGCTGTCATAAAGTGCATTAAAACTCTCCCTCTCCAAGTTTCGTTAATTTTTTAACACCTTGAGAAAATATTATCACGGACTGTTTTGAATTGCAACACAACTTAAACAAAAACTCATTACTTGAATCAGATTCTAAATTTCTCGGCTATCTACGATGATTTTTGAGGAAGCAAGACCTCCCTAAATCTTAGATAATGATAGTATTGCAAACAACCTAATACTAAAGAAGAACACTTTATTTTCATTTAAAAGACCCCTTCTTGATTTTAAAATCAAGAAGGGGTCTTTTACTCAAATAATTATTTTCACTCTATAGTTTATTAATATATCGATAAATAGAAGTTTCAGATGTATTTAAGACCTTGGAAACTTCCGCAACGGATCCCTTAATTAAAAATATTCCCTTTTGATCTAAAGATCTAATCAGTTCAATTTTTTCTTCTTGAGATAATCGATCAGGAGCCACATCGAATTTTGCCAATACATCCTGTATAGTTTTGTTCATTAAATCTTCAAATGAGAGATCAAAACTTTCATAAAAATCCTCCCCTTTGTATTGAATTGTTTCTTGACCGCTTATTAAACGATTTAAGACACTACGAAGCTCTATTAATTCATCTACTTTGTAATTAATAGTAATAATCCCCGTTAACTCCCCTCCTGAATTCTTGATAAAGTGAGAGGCTGATCTTAATTTTCTTCTTTCAAAAGAGAACGCTCTATAATTTACGAGCGAGTCTTCTTCTTCATATACTTTTTGTTTAATAAACTTTTTCTCCATATCAGGAATAGGACTTCCGACACCTATATTAGGGTCAAATGGGTGCTTGACAAAAACCACCATATCTTTATTAGTATCATACAATATCACTTCTGAATCATGCCCGAGAAAATTTGCAATAAATTCCACAATAGGAATATATGAATTTAAATTAGACAAATATTTACCTCCTTTCCATTTATGAAGGGCCCTTTCCCCCATGTTCCATTTTATCAATACTCATTCATAAATCATATCAGAAAAAAGAACTTCGTAAATATAATGATAATAAAATCACTTCACTTCTCGCCCGCATGCCCTCGTCCTATTGGAGTGGTTCGTCAAAAGGTTTAGTTACATTTCAAGATAATGTCTTTACAGTACATGTGACTCCATTACCCGAGCACGCAGAGATTCTTTTCCGCAGGACTGAGGAAATTTGTGACTATAGATTGCATGCTTATTTTGAGCGAAAATTAAATTTTTATGGAGTGAATTTGTTTTACATAACTCAGTGCCAGGTACTGACACCATTTGCCCACTTCAAATTGTGGAAGCAGCTGGCACCGAATACTACACATTTTTTTCAATCTGCTCATGACGATCCATCCGTTACGTCTCCCCTTTGCTAAAGTCTAATTCGAATGGCTTTGGCGGCCTGCTTTCTGGCGACTCGTTGACCCTCGATTCTTCCAAATAATTTTCAAAACTCATTGCATTGAATAACGTGGAAGGCCGTAAATACTTCTGCCAATGTCGATCACCCAGCCAGTTCTTAGCTTTCGTATCAATGACCTTTTTACAATCCGCCACTGTATATCCGTCACTGAAACGCCCTTTCTCCAATCGTGCAGTCACCTTCGAAGACGCTTTAAATTGCTTGCACGCTTTGTCGTTCAAATAATTAATGACAGACACAACATCGAGATCGTTCTCGACAAGTTCTTTTTTAATACTCTTATTCTCTTTGGTTATTGCTAGGGGCATTTTGCCTTCTGTAGAGGGAGCAATCTGCACTTCCTCTTGAGCTGATTTTGCAGTCGGCAATGTTGCATGTTGCTCCGTTTCAAGTTGAAGTTTTGTATAATCAATGCGGTACCCTTTCGTCTTGTCCATTTTCATCCGATTATCCCGCATTAACGGGCAGTAAGACCCCCAACTTCAAGTCTTCGTGGAAGCAAGAAGAATAAGTGGGGGATCAACTGCCCGTAAAAGCCCGAATGGATCAACTAACAATCAGTGGGGGATGAGGAACCCTCCCACTGATTGAAGTTTCGCTTTATACGAAGAGCTTGCAATGATATACCCTTTAATTTCCAGTCTACGAATCGCTCTTTTAATCGTATCGACTGACCAAAATGGGAATTCGTCATTTTTCCACTCTTCATATGTTTTGTAAACCCACTTATGCCCATCCCGAATATTGTTCGAGATGAGCGATCTAAAATGCAGTTGCTGGAGTACCATCGCCTCGTTTAACCCAAGCTGCATCGCGAGCGATGGAAGCACCTGAAGCGGTGACTCTTTTATTAATAAATTCATCACGAATCCTCCTTTGTCGAATAAAGTTCAAACACATTTCTGCCTACTATATAGGCGACGCTTAATAAATAGAATGTTCTTCCAACAACGCTTTGTCGCTTGGTGATGGCCTTACGCAATAAGCCCGCCAGTAGATCACTGTCGGTCTTATTGCTCCGGCTCACACTTGTCGCTCCTTCGCTAGATTTGTTCGTTATACTGGTGAGATATACCGCCTAGTCAATTCTAAATATATAGCTAGTGTTTTCTAACGACAGCAAGACGTCTCTTGCCTAGTCGAAAGATGCCTTCACTCTTTATATAGACAATTCATATGAAAAAGGAGACAAAATGATGAAATTTTTTTTTGCTTTGGGAATAAACTAACCCCCACCTCTCCAAACCAAGCCCAACATGCTATCAGGTAATAGCTGTAAGGTGAGAGCCAGGCACTGCTACAATTAGGGCAATAGGATGTTGGTCATGCATTGGAGAGGGTCTAAATTCTATCCCTCTTCGTTGCCGCAGGACGTTGCGAATCTAGAATGCCTTCCTTATCAGACGCGAATGGTTTCAGTAACCTGGTACCCGCGAAATTCCAAAAGAAAAAAATAACACGATTCATTCAATAGCTGAATGAATCGTGTTTCATAGTAGTAAAGTTACTGTGGTTTACATCGTTAGGTATCAATTTATCAACCATTAAATTACAAAGAGCTGTAATAGTTATGGATACATTAACATCAATAAACTCTTCACCATCAGTATCTAGTTCTAGATAGGGAAAGGTCCCAATTCCCAAAAAAACCTGCTTCAGAACCTGGGTCCCCACACTTTTCTAAAGAATAGAATGTACAGCTAGCTTATAAGTTAATTATTAATATATTTCTCAAACACATCACCAAAGTCTTTAGTTTTATATTGGTCACGGGCTGCCGTTAACCAGGAGAAACCAAACTCGGTCAATTCTTTATACTGGTCGGCTAGCTGGATGTCAGACAGACGTGCGTTATGCAGCACTGTTACAGCTTTATCAAGACTTCCATTCGCTAACTCTAGCAGGATATTGTTTTCATGGACTTTTTCCGAAATATAAGATAATGCTTTGTACAGATCAATCAATTGGGCAAGTTGATTTTTATCAACGTCAATGCTGAACGATTGATTGCCTAAAGAGAACTTGATTTCAACATCCAAATCCACTTTCCCAGCCGTTTCCAAAAACACATTGGTAATTTGATATTGAGAATACGAATAGCGTTTTAGCAAGCGCTTCGAAGATATAGCTTTCTCTCCATCGACATGAATAAATCCACTGTTCGTAAAGCAATATTCATCCGACTTTGTCTTGATTAAAAAATAAATCTTTTCATTCTCTTCATTTCGAATATAATCATCCGCATCCGTTTTATCATAATCTTCTGGACCGATGATTTTACCAATATCCGACAGGCCTAACGCGTCTGAAGCAAATTTTTTCAACATATGCCTCGCTCCTTCTCTCTACCTAAATTCTTTCACATCTATTATATAACATTACCTGAGAAATATGTCAGAACCTCTATTTAATTTGTCACTCCATCCAAACAGATTAGTAATTATCATAATTCTTCCCCTGTGAACTTCTCTCACCTGGTCTGGTAGCATCGAAGATTAATTACGTGCGAATCTGACACTCCCTTATCGAAGGGGCGTGTCTATATAGTAACCCCTTTTTAGTTTTCTACTGGTCAACCTCACTTCATGTGGATGTCAGCCACATTGACTAGGTGTTGACAGCATCTAGTCTTTTTAGTATTGAATTATATTTTTGTGTTCACTGAATAGGTACCTAAAATTTAAGTGTAATTTTGCAATATACTATAGATAACAAGCATACATCTAGTAAGACAGTATAAACTAAAATGGACCACCTGATGCTACTAATATTAGGCGGTCTGTACTAGTAGGTTCCCTTCAAGGGATCAGCTCTATAGAGATAAAATAATCCATCCATTATGAGCTTCCACTCTAGGATGGATTATTTGTATGGGCAAAAGACAACATTGCTATCATTCATGTTTAGTGCAACGCGCCTTCCCCATTATAAAATCCTGCTTGATAAATTCCCGCACCGATTTTTAAGAGTATGACTAAAAAATCGGGGACAGCCCAGAATAGGGAAGTCTTTTTATCATTTCTTCAACGAATGTTTCTTTCCTTTCGTGTCTGTCACAATCAACTGCGTATCCGTCACTTCCATCCGTTTCCCAAAGATACTCGACAACTTGATTGTTTTTTTATCCAGTAAACTGTACTTGAAGACGCCTTTTTTATTGAAATAATACATCGTGGAGTGGTCATGCAGCACGGAGAGGAATTCTCCGCCCGCTTCGCGATTTCCATGGACATCAAAAAGGTCAAATGTTGCGCGTGCGTCAAAAGTAAATTCCTTCCTCTTATCGCTGCTGCCATCCATCGCTGTGGAATAAAACACTAGCGTACTGTCCTTAAAATCATCCGGAAGAATCGCGCGTGGACCCATATCTGTGTAGAAGATCCGGTCATTCCAAACAAACATATTACTCATCTGGCTCGGCTCTTTCATTTTCACCAAATCTTGTCCATCAATCTTGATCTTCATCACAGCGTAAGCGAATGGCAATTCATCCGCTTCATGAAATCCGCCGCTAGAGTATGGGATGAAAATTTCTTCATTGTAGACAATAAGTCGGGTATTTGAATGCAAGTATAAAGCACTGGAATAATCCCAACTGCTTATCGGTACGTCTTTGTACTTTAATAACACTTCACGTTTGTCGGTTGCCATATTTTTTTTGATAAGTTCAGAATACCCCACCTCATCGCTATCAATGAAATAGGTAAAGCCAACCTGTTCAACGGTTTTCCCTTTCGTGCTGACATATGAACGATAGCTACTGAGCTTCATCTTATCGTCCATGGCACGGACTAAAAATGCCGAAAACTGTGCGCGAGTGACAGAGTCTGATGGCATATATTTGCCGTTCGATCCGCCCGCGACACGCTGTTTTGCGATTCCATTGATGTCCTGATATGCCCAGTGTGACGGTGTGACGTCAATAAATGTTGCTTGCTGGTCGAGCGGCATGTCGAACGCACGACGCAGGATCGCGGCCATTTGTGCGCGAGATGTTTTTTCACCAGGACGCATGTAGCCATTGTCGCCGCGGAGAATTCCTTTTTCATTCACCGTCGCCAGGATCTGATAATACGGTGATTTTTTGGATACGTCTTTGAATGCGACGGAGGTATTTTCCGTCAGTGGAATTTTTAATGCCTTGATGAGCATCGATGCGGCTTGTGACCGGGTGATCGGCTCATTCGGCTTGAATGTGCCATCCGGATAGCCGCCGATAATATTTCGGTCGGATAAATACATGATTTCATTTTTCGCCCAATGCTTACCCGCGTCGGAAAACTGAATGGCAGCCTGTGCTTGGAATGGGGTCGCAGCGAAAATGAGCAGTAGAACCGTCAATACGGCAGTCAGTTTACTTTTCAAAATGATAGAACCTCCTATTTTTTAAAAAACGGTGGCTGTTGGAAACAATCCTTTCCAACAACAACCTTTGATTAATGCCGTTGAGTGGATGGAAAACCAGGTTGGTGTCTTTATATAGTGAGCGGTTGGTTGACGGCTACTTCTTCTGGACAGATAACAACCTGGTTTCCCGAATATGATTGGGTAAATGCCCTTGGATTATGTCCTAAACTTATACCACCCCCCTTTCTGCATCCAATGCTATTCCTGAATGAGCCAATGTTCTGATCCAGTATCCCGCTTCATATAAAATACCCGCTCCGCTACCCCTTCTCGCCCATATTGGTAGTGGATTTCTATCTCATTCTCAGATAGGGGAGTCGCTCCCCGATAAGAGGCCTCTAAAAACAGTTCACCCACTCGGCTAATCTGTGTAAAAGCGGGCGTCTCCAGCAAATTGCCGAAGCCCAACAGAACGTCATATAAATACAAATCAAAATACTGCTCCGGTGTATATTCACCAGTCAACTGTCCCGATAAATAATCCAGATACATCGAATGAGTACGCTCTTCCGTGGCTACGCCTACAACTTCCCCATAAATTTTATGCACAGGGGTAATCGCTGCACCTTGCACCGTTTTACTTGCCGGGAAATGGTTCACTAATAAATATTCCCGCGCATTCAACTTCTGGTCGTAGCCCCCTGCAATCGTGACTCCCTGTTTTTCATAAAGATCCATAATTTCAGATGGCAACGGTTTGCCGTTTATCTTCAGCTTGCCCTTTTCCAGCACGACACGATCCCCTGGGACCGCAATCACTTCGTAATAAGCATCCATATATGTCGGTAAATGGCTTGTCGTATTTGTCATCGTGCGAACAATGTCGCCTGACTCATAGACAACCTCATCGAATAGATCTGCTTTGCGCTCAATGACCGTATGGAATGCATCCGAACTCCCTTTTAATGAAAACTTTTCTTTATCCACATAATACAGACCGTCGACTTGATCAAAATGCGGTAGTGTCGCAAACTCCTCATAATCAACGGTGGACAGCTGCTCACTCTTCTGCAGTGCCGAGATTTGTGCCAAGTCATCCAGTGGATCATATGGGACGCCTGGCCCCTTATTTGAAGAAAGAAAATTCAGAGGGTCAATTGTGAGAATAAGAAACAGTGCAACTACAGGGAGCACCGTCGAGACAAATAGCACTTGCCAAGAAAACTTTTTAACCGGTGGCCGTACACGTTCATGCACACGCTGCTTTATCCGCCTTTCCTGCTTCGATGTATCGCCCATCATTTGATCGAGTTTATGTTTGAAATCACTCAATTGCTCACTACCTCCTCGTCCTCTTCCTCAAAAAATTCCTTTAGCTGCTGTTTTGCCCTTCGTAGCCGTGTTTTCACGGTATTTTCATTCAGCTGCAGATAGCTTGCTATTTCCGCTATAGATTGCTCGTCATAATAAAATAACAGTAAAGGTTCACGGTATTTTAACGGAAGCTGGAAAAGATTTTTTTCAAGTGTGGCCAACTGCTCTTGCTCCAACACTACTTCTTCTGCGCCTTTTGCCGAAGTAAAGATTGTATCGAACAGCACATCTTTTTTATGCTTCCACGAGCGCAAATAATCTTTTGCACGATTGGCTGTCATTTTCGTTAAATATGTCTTTAATGATGCCTCATTGCGAAACTGGTCACTCTTTTGAAAATACGTAACAAATACTTCTTGTACAATATCCTCGGCAGTCGACCAATTCTTCACATATAAATAAGCGATGCGCACTAAATAACGCGAATGCTCATCGATTATTTGATCGATATTACTCATTTACGAACCCACGCCCTCTTCTACGGCCACGTCATGTCCCCCAACACATACGCAACAAATTGCTCAAACGACTTTTTCTCTGTTATTCCGTATCGGCATACTTCATAATTTGAAGTCTTCCTATTTGCATAGCCTTCGGTCGTCGTAAAGCCAATCAGCACCCCGGCCTCTTTAGCCGCCGCGATGAAATCTTCATTATAATGCCCATACGGATAGGCTAATGAAACGGCTGCCGGCACTTGCTCGATATTTTGCTGTAAATCCAAAAGAATCTCTTCTTTTGAACGATCTAACGCAATACCTACACCCGAAACCTTATTAAGTGAATGCAATTCATATGTATGTGCTTCGAACTGAAAAACATCCGCCAGCTTTTCTAAATCTGCAGCTGTAAAAAACTGCAGCGGGCCTTCCGCATCAAACAGCTGCGCTCCCTGCGCCCGACCCGTACGTGAAGAAATAATGTGCTGAAGCGCACTAAACCCGTATTGCTTTAAAATGGGATATGCATATTCCTTCGTCGATAATAACCCGTCGTCGAATGTAATGAGCACTGCTTTGCTCGGTACAACTAGGCGC